>DASYDE010000130.1:0-21802 GCA_036499725.1 Kofleriaceae bacterium | reverse complement strand
CCGCCGGATGGGCGACTCATGGCCCGACCCTAACATCTGGTACGGTGAGGTCGCCATGGCGCGCTCGACCATCCTCGTCATCGATGACGAGCCGAACATTCTGACGACGGTGAAGCGCTCCCTCGAGGTCTCGGACCGGGGCTCCTACAAGGTGGAGGTAGCCGGCTCGGCCGCCCTGGGCCTGGCCAAGATCACCGAGCACGACATCGACCTCGTGCTCCTCGACGTGATGATGCCTGGTGAGACCGGCCTCGAAGCGCTCCCCAAGCTCAAGGCCGCGAGCCCCGAGACCGTGTTCGTCATGATGTCGGGCAACGCCACCATCGAGACCGCCGTGCAGGCGACCAAGGCCGGCGCGCACGACTTTGTCGAGAAACCGCTGTCCGGAGAGAAGCTCGACCTCACCGTCGAGAATGCGCTCGCGTTTGCTCGTCTGTCGCTGCAGGCAGGCAAGGCGCGCGACAGGCTGAAGACGGACTTCGCGATGATCGGCAAGGGCGGGGCGATGCGCGCGATCTTCGAGAAGGTCGCCAAGACGGCGCCATCGACGGGCCGCGTGCTGATCACGGGCGAGAACGGGACGGGCAAGGAGCTCGTCGCGCGGGCCATCCACGAGCACAGCAAGCGTGCGGACGGGCCGTTCGTGAAGCTGAACTGCGCCGCCATTCCGGCCGAGCTGATCGAGAGCGAGTTGTTCGGTCACGAGAAGGGCGCCTTCACGGGTGCGACGCAGCAACGCCGCGGAAAATTCGAGCTCGCGGACGGCGGAACGCTGTTTCTGGACGAGATCGGCGACATGACGCCGAACGCACAGGCAAAAGTCCTGCGCGTCCTGCAGGAGAACGAGCTGGAGCGCGTGGGTGGCGGCGAGACCATCAAGGTCGACGTTCGCGTCGTGGCAGCGACCAACAAGGACCTGGCCGCAGAGATCGCGGCGAACCGCTTTCGCGAGGATCTCTACTACCGCCTCGCCGTGGTGCCGATCGAGCTGCCGCCGCTGCGCGGTCGCCGGGAGGACATCCCCGCGCTCGTCGAGCACTTCATCGAGCAGGCGTGCGCGGATAACGGTCGCCGCACCAAGAAGGTTGCTCCTGCGGCGATGACGCTGGTGATGCAGCACGAGTGGCCAGGCAATGTGCGCGAGCTCAAGAACGTCGTCGAGCGGCTCGTGATCCTGACGGGCGAGGCGGAGGTCATCTCCGAGGCAGATGTCGGCGAGGCGCTTCCGCGCGTGAAGAGCGTAAAAACCGAGTTCTCGCGCGGCATCCCGTTCAAGGATCTCGTGAATGCGGCGGAGCGGTCGATCATCATGGCGGCCCTCGATGCCAATGAGCATCAGGTCTCGAACACGGCGAAGGAGCTGCAGCTCGAGCGCAGCCATCTGTACAAGAAGATGAGAGCCCTCGGAATCGACCACCGCGCGCCGGACGATCACGACGCGGAGTAACTACGGGACGTAGAGGATGCGCGCGCGGGCCGCGTGCATCGACGCATCGGGCTGCTGCGCGCTCGCGTCGCGCCACGTCACGACAAACGCATCCGTGCCGAGCGGCGCAACGGACGGTCCCGTCTGATCGCCCACGGTCGTCGTCGGGATCCTCAGCTCGTCGGTCAGCGGAGCACCACTGGAATCGAGGGCGCGGCCGAACACACCGCAGCCTTGGCCGTCGCCATCGTCACCGCATGCGTGCCACGTCACGAACAGAACACCGTCGCTGCGCTCCGCGACGCCGAACGCCTGCGGGTTGTCGAACTCCACGGTCGTCGTCTTGGTCGTGACGTTGATCGCCTGACCGATGACCGCGCCCGTCGGGCCGGTCTTGTACATGTCGATGCGCGGCTTGTCTCCGGGTGCAGTTCCGACTCCCCAGCGGACGAACACGGCGAATCCGTCGAGGAGCGGCGCGACGCGCACCGAGTCGATCTCCTGGGTCGCTGTCTTGGGGAGGAACTGCGTATCGGTGGACGCGTTCCCGTTGGAGTTGTCCGTGACGCGCACGTGGACGTTTCCATCGACCCACCACGCGTACATGATCTTGCCGTTGTTGGACGCGACGGCGGGGCGGCGCGGATTGTCGGTCGCGGGCCCCGTGCTGAGCGTGATGGTCGAGCCGGTCAGCACCGTGCAATCGGGCTTGACGATCATCGCTCGGATCGCCTGCTGCGTCGTGAAGTTGCCCCAGGTGACAGCGAAGTTCTCGTTGGACAGCGCTGTCGTGGTGACAACGTCGGTGCCCGAGTCGAGGTTGGGCGCGACCTGCGCGGTCGACAACATCCCGTCGGCATCGATGGATCGGCACGCGATGCCGGTCACCGTGCTCGGCGACGGTTCCGAGAAGTCCCACACCGCGATCGCGCTCGTACCGGCTGTCGCGATCGCCGGCGTTGCAGTGCTTTCGGTGGGCGAGCTGTTCAGCGTGAACGAGCGCGTGCCAGCCGCGGCGCGGGTCTCCGCCGGTTGCCCGAGGCTGTCGAACTTGCGACCGGCGATGCGATATCCCCCGCCGCTCTGGTCGACGTAACTCACGAGCCACGTGCCGTCGCTCGCGCTGGCGATCTGAAAACCGTGGGCTTCGTAATCGTCGTCGGGCTCCTGATCGCCTTCGACATCGTCGTTCACGACAAAGTCCGTCGTATCGAGGAGCACCGTCGCGGTCGGGTCGGCCACTTTCGCGGTCGTCGTGCCGCGTCCCACCACGAGGTCATCGCGATCGACACCTTCGACGGTAATGCCGAGGTCGCCCGAGCGAGAGGGCGCGGAAATGCTGAACGTCAGCGGCAGCGACTGATCGGTGTCGAGGGGGAAGTCGTCGCTGCGCATCGAGCCGCCGTTGGACAGCGTCACGCGCAGGCTCGTGGCTCCGACGACAGCGGGGCGCGCATCGACGGTGACGATCGTGAATGACGTGTCGGAGCACGCCGAGAGCAGAAGCGCGGACGCGAGAAGGACGCCCTTCATTTTCCAAACTCGGTGTTGCCGAGATCCGTCGGCGGCGGACCGTCGGTGCGCGTCGCGGCGTAGATGCCGATGCCTCCGCCGACGGCGACGACGCCGACCGCGGTCCAGAACCACCACTTCTTGTAGACGGGCTTGCCCTCGTTCACGGGCGGCGGCGGCTCGTCCTTCTTCTGCTTCTTGATCAGATCGAGGCGAGCGGAGTTGTCCTTGTCCTTCTCGCGCTCGAGATCGCTGATGTACTCCTCGACCTGTTCGCGGTTCTCGGCGTCTGGCTTGAGCTTGAGATACTTCTGGAAGCTGAAGATCGCCTGGTCGTACTCACCGAGGTTTCGGTAGCACTGGCCGATATTGAACAAGAGCCCGGGGAGCGGCTTCGCGTCGTACGCCTCTTGGTACTCGCCGAGCGCGTCTTGAAACTTGCCGAGCGCGAACAGCTTTTCCGCGCGCTCGTTGTGGCGCTTGGCTGCGCGCGTGGCCGGATCGCTGTCGGCGTAGGCGATTCGCGGAGCAGTCAACTGCGCAGCGGGCGCTACAACCGCAACGGCGAGCGCGAGACAGATCAGGCGGCGGGGCATGGCTATTCGCTGAACGGGTCCAGCGTATCCGACCGATCGATCTTACCGCCTGTTTTCTTGGTCGGCTTCTGCTCGTCACTTTGTTTCACGGGGTCGACCGGTGCGGTCTCGGGCTCCTTGGTGCCCTCCTTGCCCGTGTGTTTGGTCACTTTGCCCTTCTTCGACAACCCTGCGGTCGACTTGTCGGGCGCGGTGGAGACCTCGAGCTTGTCGGGGACGTTCTGTTCCAGCCGGATCGTGTATTGCGGCTGGACGTTCGCGAGGTCGACCTCGAGCGTGGCGTCCTTGTAGTTGGGGGCCTTGATGACGAACCCCTGCGTTGTCGGCGCTCCGGCCGCGGGAGCCGCGACGTCGAACGAGCACGGCGTGGTGCACCGCTCGGCGGACTGGCCGTCGACATACACGCCACCGCTGGGCAGCGAATCGAACTTGAGCGTGATCGATGCGGGCAGCGCCGGTACCACGGCGACCTCGGGCTTGGGATCGATCTTCGGCACGACCGGCTTGGTGTCGACAGGTTTGGGGACGGCGAGATCGGGCGTGCGCGAGAACCAAATCGCCGCGGCGATACCGAGCCCCACTGCGATGCCTCCTCCGACGAGCAGCGCTCGCGATTTGCGCGGCGCAGGGAGGTAGGGCTGCGATGCGTGATGGAGCTGCGCGTGTGACGGATGAACGATGCTGCTCTGCTGTACGAACGCCGAGGGATGCAGATTCATCGTCGGGTTCGTGTGCGGCAACAGTTGCTGCTGCGGGAGACGCGTCGGCAGAGAGTGCGGTCCCATCGTCGGTGGCGGGCGGATGCCGCTCATCGTCAGGTTGCCGAACGCGGGAGGCATGGTCTCGATCCCACCGAGCAGATGCAGCAGATCATCGCGAACCTCGACGATGTGCTGGTAGCGCTCGTTGGGATCCTTCGCGAGCGCGCGCAGGATGACGGCCTCGAGGCGCTCGTCGATATGCTGGCCGTGCGTCGTCTGACGAGGAGGTACAGGCATCTCGGTCAGGTGCTTGCGCACGTACTCGCCGAACGAACGCCCGCGGAACATCGGCATGCCGCAGAACAGCTCGTACATGATCGCGCCGAGCGAGTAGATGTCACTGCGCGCGTCGACGAGCATGCCGCCCGCTTGCTCCGGTGACATGTACGCGGGCGTGCCGATCACGGAGCCGGCGGCGGTCTGAAATCCGACGTCCTCGTCGTCGCGGTTGAGGAGCTTCGCGACGCCGAAATCGAGGAGCTTCACGAGCTCCGCGCCGTCGTTGGTCGGCACGACGAACACGTTGTCGGGTTTCAGATCGCGATGAACGATGTCGACGGAGTGCGCGGCTGCGAGGCCATCGCAGATCTGGACGAGCACCGCGAGTGCACGAGGAAGCTCGATCCCGGAGCGCGCCCACTTCCCGAGACTGGTTCCGATCAACAGCTCCATCACGATGCACGTCGTGCCGTCCTCCATCTCGACGATGTCGGGCACGTCGACGATGTTGCGGTGACGGATGCGATTGACGGTGCGCGCCTCCTGGATGAAGCGTGCGACGGCGTCTTTGCGCTTCGCGTAGTCGCTGCGCAAGAGCTTGAGCGCGACCTCGCGGCCGAGCTTCACGTGCTCTGCGCGATAGACGTAGCCCATGCCGCCTTTTCCAAGCAGCTCCTGCACGCGATAGCTGCCGACCGATGTCCCGACGCGTCCCTCGGGATCTTCAGCCGTCGGTGTCGGCGGCATCGACGGTGCGCGCGGAGGTGGTGGCGTGCGACCGCGTCCGCCCGGAGATTCGATCCGCGTGTTCTCGTCGCCGTGCGTGCCCAACGCGAGCGACGGATGCTCGGCTGCCGCGTCCTCCGAGTCGACGTTGAGCGACTGCGAGGGATCGCGGCCCGGGCCCTTGTGGGGATCGCGGGTCGTCACGGAGCCCGAATTGTACGATCCGATCCATCCCCCCCGCAAACAAATGATTTCGCGGTGTTGCGCCTTACGAAGTCAGCGTGACCAAGACTACGGCGTGGGCTGGCCGAGAACGCGCAAAGCATCGGAGATCGCGCTCTTTACCTCCTCGTTCGCCTCGACCTGAAAGCGGGCCCGGAGGTCGTCGATCGCGTCGGTGTTGCCCAGATCACGCAGGGCGAACGCCGCGGCGACCCGGATATCGCGGCTGCCGTTGGAGAGGTAGTGGGCCAGAAGGGTGTAGTCCGCCGCGACGCGCATCAGGCCGATGGTCTCGATCGTCGAGCGCAGGACAAGCAGCGGCGCTCCGCTCGCCGCATCGGAGTAACCACCGTCGTCGACGCCCTTGGTCATCAGATCGATGACGGTCGTATGTGCTTCGTGGGTCGCGCACGGAGCAGTGCAGTAGCTCGCGAGCGCACGGATGGCGCGGATCTGCACGCCGGGACCGTCATCACCAGGGTTGCGCGCAATCGACTCGAGGTTCGTGAGTGCTTGCGCGGGGCTGTTGTCGTGGACGGCGTTGAGCTGCTGCGTGGATGGCGTGGAGTCGATCGGCGTGAGAGCGAACAGCACCGACTGCGACGAGATATCGGCGAGGGCGCCTCCTCCGATGCCGACGGACAGAGCGACGGCGAGCGCGATCAACCGCGATCGCTTCATCGCAGCACCGGGCTTCTCGAGAGGATCTCGCGCTGGCCCGCGCTGAGCTCCTCGCCGCCGCGATCCGAGAAGAACATCAGGTTGTTCTCGGGCGTATCGGAGTCATCGTCGTCGATACCGTCGTGCCACGTGTCGTACTGGCCGTCGTCTGCCTCGAGCTCGACGTTGTGATACAGGCCCATGTAGCGCGCGATCTCGTGCGCGGTGAGACGAGCGAGCTTCTTCCACTCCTGGCCGGCCGTCTGATAGCAGAGCGTGTCCATGCCGATCGCGATGCCCGATTGGCGCGTACCGGCGACGCCAGCTGGGCCGGGGTTGGGGCCGTATGCCTGGATCCCGACGGGAGAGAGAGCGCGCACGAAGTAGATGTCGACGCCCTGCGCGTGCGTGCCGAGCGAGAACAGTGCGGCCGCGTTGTCGACGGCGAGCGTATCGAGATCGTGATGACCCGCGATGTCGTCGTAGGTGATGTCTCCAATGGAGAGATTGGCGCTCGCGATGATCGAGCGCAGCTCGGTGAGGTACTGCGTCTGGAAGAACGACGCCGTCTGCGCGCGATCGGCGCCGAGATGTTCGTTGCCGAACAGCGCCGCGCACGGATGCTCGTCGAGATCCAGGAAGTGAAAGTGCAGATCGAGGTTGGCCGCGGTGTCCATCTTCATCACGGCGGTGACGTGCGGGATGGCGGAGCCGACGGAGCCGTTCGCGCGGAACGACTTGACGGAGATCTTGTACGCGCCCGGCTGGAGCGCCCCCGCGGTGGTCCCAGGGATCTGGAGCACGGACTGACCGAAGTCCGGCAGGTGGCGAATGCGCTGCGTGAAGTAGCGATCCTGAGCGAGCGCGTCGTTGCATATCGGATCGTTAGGGCCCGACGGCTGACAGGGGACGACGTAACTCGGATCGGACGGATCGTCGTGCGGCGCGAGGACCTTCTCCGCGCCGACCTTCTGCGCCACGTCGTCGACGCGGAACACGATGGTCGCGGAGCGCGCGGCAGCGGGGACAGGCAACAGGATTCCGGTCTGCGGACCCGCGATCGGGATCTGCCACACGACGTTGCCGCGCGACGGCAGGCAGCCCTCGAACATCGAACCGTTTGCTTCGATGCGCGGAACCTGCGTGCACGCGTTGCCCGCGGCGCAGTCGCGCGTATCGGAGCACAGATCGACGCAGCGCCCGAGCGCACACGAGCCGTTGCGGCACTCCGCATCCGAGGTGCACTCGGTCGCGGTGGGCCGGCCGGCGTTCTCCTTGGTGCAGCTCGCGGTCAGAAGGCTGTTGCTATCGAGGGAGCTACCGTCGATCTGACAGGACAGGCCCGCGGAGCAATCGACCTCGCTGTGACATGTGTCTCCATTTTGACCCCGCGCCGCGACACAGAGGCCGTCGCCGGTGCAGGCGTAGCCATCGCCGCACTCCGGGGCGCGCTGGCACCGCGGAACACACGTCTTTGCGACGCATTGGAGCGAGCTATCGCAGTCGCCGTTCCCGCCGCACGAGGCGCCAATCGCGCCGTCCCCACCGGGACATCCCAGTGACGCGACCGCGACGATGGCGAGAAAAGCGCGTAGCAACATGAAAAGACGTCGGAAGCGTACGGCGAACTCGTCGAGAGACCGAGTATATAATGTCGCGAATTTCGAGCCCGGTTCGTCCGGGTTTGCGGACCAGGAGACCAAGGATGCGATTTCGTTCGTACGAGCTTTGCCTGGGTGTGCTGACGACCTGCGTCGTGGCGGGGACCGCGCTCGCGCAGAGCCCTGCGCTGGACGAGACCAAGCCGACGACGACGCCAGCGGGCGAGTCGCCGACGACGACGGCCGATCCGAACAAGATCGACCCGTCGCTCGATCCGAACAAGCCGGATCTCGATCCGGTGAAGTACGGCGTCGACATCCGGTTCCGCAACGTGCGTGTGCCGAAGTCGATCCTCGACCTCTTTCTCGAGCGCTCGGCCGGCGGCGCGAGCAGCCTCGGTATCGGCGTCGACTTCGTTCGCCGCCGCGGCACGGTCGAGCTCCAGCTTGGCTTCGAGTACGAGCACCTGCAGGTCGGGCAGGGCGTGTGGATCGACAGCGGTGATGACGTTGCCGTGCAGGGCACGGAGGCCGACTACGTGCTCAACCCGGACCACAACCAGGGCGGCGATCGGCTCGGTTGGTTCACGATGGAGTTCACGTTCCTGAACCACGCGCCGATCAACAAGTACATCGCGGTTCGCTACGGCGGTGGCGCGGGCCTTGGCATCCTTACCGGCGACCTGCAGCACTACGACGTGCACGGTTGCTCGTCGGGCGCGACCAACTCGCATCCCGAGCCGGGCTGCGTCCCGACGGCGAACGGCGGTACCGCGAGTAACTTCAGCGGTCCCGTGAAGTACAACCTCCCGCCCGTGTTCCCGGTCATCAACGCGATCATCGGCGTGCAGATCACACCGCCTGTGAAGGGTCTGGTGGTCAACCTCGAGACCGGTATCCGTACTGCGCCGTTCTTCGGCACGAGCATCGGCTACTTCTTCTAAGAGCGTCGTGTGCTCGTCCTCGGTACGGCCGGGCATATCGATCACGGCAAGACCGCGCTCGTTCGCGCGCTGACGGGGATCGATACCGACCGCTTGCCCGTCGAGAAGGCGCGCGGGATCACGACGGAGCTCGGCTTCGCGTGGCTCGACCTCGGTGGGCGTCGTCTCGCTGTTGTCGACGTTCCGGGCCACGAGCGATTCGTGAAGTCGATGGTCGCAGGCGCGACCGGCATCGATGCTGTGCTGCTCGTGATCGCGGCCGACGAAGGAGTGATGCCGCAGACGCGCGAGCACCTCGCGATCTGTGACCTGCTCGGCGTGCGGCGTGCGATCGTGGCGCTGACCAAGTCCGATCTTGTCGACGCAGACGGGTTGGAGCTCGCGACGATGGACGTGCGTGAGGCGCTCGCGGGCACGACGATCGAGAGCGCTCCGATCGTGCCGGTGTCGGCGAAGAGCGGAGCCGGGCTCGATGATCTCCGCGCGCAGATCGCGGCGCTCGCGGATGCATTGCCGGCGCGCGCGCAGAGCGGCCCGTTCCGCTTGCCGATCGATCGCGTGTTCAGCGTGAAGGGCCACGGCACGGTCGTGACAGGCACGATCCTCGGCGGCAGCGTCGGCGTTGGCGACGAGCTCGAAGTGGTGGGCCCGCGTGGAGTGAGTGCTCGCGTGCGCGGTCTCGAGGTGCACGGCGCTGCGATCGAGCGAGCTGTCGCGGGCCAGCGCGCCGCGATCAATCTGGGCGGCGTTGCCGTCGACGATCTCGCGCGCGGAGATCTGCTCGCGAGCCCGGGGCAGGTCGCGGGGTCGCACATCCTCGATGTCGAGCTGAAGCTCCTGCCGAGTGCAGCGCCGCTGGGTGCGCGCACGAAAGTGTTGGTGCATCACGCGACGCAACAAGTGCTGGCGACGCTCGCGCTCGTGCCGCCGCAAAAGACGCTCGCTCCCGGCGCGACGGGTCTCGCGCAGATCCGTGTCCCGCGCGCGACTCCACTCGGTGCCCTGCCCGGTGATCGCGTGATCGTGCGCGGGTTCGTCGCGACGCGAACGCACGGCACGACCATCGCGGGCGGCACGGTGCTGCGCGTCCTCGCTCCCAAGGCGCGCAACAAAACGGATCACGCTGCTGCCGTCGCTGCGTTTGCCGCCGCGAAGCTGCAGGAGCGCATCGCGATCGAGATGAAGACCGCGGGCAAAACGGGCCGTACGTCCGCGCAGCTCGTTCAACGTCTCGGTGTTTCGCCCGACGAGCTGGGGCCCGTTCTCACGACGCTGCTGAAGCGCGGCGAGATCGAGAAGAGCAGCGCGGACGCGAATGCGATCTACACGCTGCCAGCTGCTCCGCCGCCCAAGGCTGTCGCTGCGCCGAGCGAGACGGATCCGGTGCAGCTCGCCATCCTCGCGCGACTCGCGGAAGGTCGCCTGGAACCGTTGCGCCCCAAGGAGCTCGGCCCCGCGCTGAAGCTCACCGAGGCGCACGTGATGGCGGCGCTGGCCAAGCTCGTCGCTGCGAAGCAGGTCGTGCGCATCAAGCCCGACCTCATGATGGACGCGGGTGTCGTCGCCGAGACGAAGGTGAAGCTGCTCGCGTTTCTCGCGGAGCATACGACGATCGATGCGCAGGGCTGGAAGACGCTGACCGGCGCGAGCCGAAAGTTCACCATCCCGCTCGCCGAGTACTTCGATGCGGAGAAGGTCACTCTCCGCGTCGGCGACATTCGACGTAAGCGCTAGCGGTCGAGGCGCAACCCAGAGCAACGGAGGCACGAAGACACGAAGACTGGTTTCGGCAACCGAACGGGTTTGGGTTTCCAGCCAAGATCCTTCGTGCCTTCTTTCTTCGTGGCTCCGGGAGAGCGGAGGGAAGACGGAAGCCTATTTCTTGTCGAGGCCGTGAGCCTTGATGATCTCGTTGTTCTTCGCTTCGCCGCGCTGGTACGCGGGGCGCGCTTGCAGACGCTCGACGTACTGCGTGAACACCGGCTTGGCCTCGATCATCTTGAACTGCACCATGAAGCGCATGCAGCCCCCGAACACGACGTCCGCCATCGAGAACTGATCGCCGAGGACGAACTGCTTGCCGGTGATCGCGGATTCCGCAGCGGTGACCATCGAGTCGTAGTCGCCCCAGCCGACCTGGCCCGGCTTCACATCCAACTTGGAGAGCTTCGAGATCGCGGCGGGCTCGATCACCGACGGTGCGAAGAACGACCAGCGGTAGTACGCGGCACGCGCGGGATCATCGACCCTGGGCGCGAGCTTGCCGTACGAGTAGTGATCCGCGAGGTAGAGGCAGATCGCGGCGCCCTCTGTGACGACATTCTCGCCGTCGACGAGCGTCGGCAGCTTGCCCATCGGGTTCTTGTCGATCACGGGCGTCTGCTTCTGTGCGCCTTTCATGATGTCGACGTGATGGATCTCGTACGGGACGCCAACTTCTTCGAGCGCCCACAGCATGCCGGCGGCGCGAGAGAACGGGTGGTGATAGAGGGTGATGCTCATGAGTGCTCCTAGAGGTCGCGCAGCTCGCGCTTGAGGATCTTGCCAGTGGGGTTGCGAGGCATTTCGGGAAGGAACGAGACGGCGCGCGGGCTCTTGAAGTCCGCGAGGTGCTGGCGCGCGAACTTGATCACGTCGTCGCCGGTCAGATCGTGGCCGGGGCGCAAGACGACGAACGCCTTGAGCGACTCGCCCCACTCGGGGTGCGGCACGCCGACGATCGCCGCCTCCAGGATCGCGGGATGCGTGGCGAGCACGTCTTCGATCTCGCGCGGGTAGATATTCACGCCGCCCGAGATGACCATGTCGTGCTTCCGCGACTCCAAGAAGTAGTAGCCGTCGGCGTCTTGTCGCGCGAGATCTCCGACGGAGAAGAGGCCCTGCTTCTGTGCGTCGGTCGTGGCGTCGGAGTTGTTGTGGTAGCCGGTGATCATCGTCTCGTTCTTGACGTAGAGCTCGCCGATCTCGCCCTGCTTGACCTGGCGGCCGTCGTCGCCGAGCAACCGGATCTCGTTGCCGCGCATCGCGACGCCGATCGTGCCGGGGCGCGAGAGGTGATCGTGCGGGCCCGCGATCGTGACGAGGCCCGTCTCCGTCGCGCCGTAGAAGTTCCACTGCACGGGGCCAAACTTGTCCATGAAGCGCCGGGCGGCGTCGGTGGTGAGCGGTGCGGCGGCAGACATGATCCAGCGCAGCGACGACGCGTCGTGCTTGGCGATCGTCTCCGGCGGCAGGTTCGCGATGCGGATCAGCATCGTCGGGACCATCACGCTGCACGTGATGCGCTCCTTCGCGATGATGTCGAGCGCGCCCTCGGGATCGAAGTGATTCATCAGCACGATCGTCGCGCCGAGGCCCATCATGATCGCGACAAACGCTGGCGCGGCCGAGTGATAGAGCGGGCACACCACGAGGTGCCGATCGTCAGCGCGCATGCCGACGCGATCGATCAGGTCCGCGACGCTGTCGAACCCGGTCGACTTCCACGAGCGATTCGCGCCCTTCGGTTTTCCCGTCGTGCCGCTCGTGTAGACGATGACGCCGCCACCATCGCCACCGCGCTCGAGCTTGGGCATCTCGGGCGAGCTCGCGGCTAACGCTCGATCCCAATCGATCGCTCGCTCGGTCGTCCCGGCATCGGTCACGTTCTCGCCGTCGACAACGATCAGCGCGCCACCCTTGCCGCTCTGGCTGCGCGCGTCGCGCATCGTGGGCAGAAAGCTCGCGTGCACGATCGTCGCGACCGGATCGGCGTTGTCGAGGATGTAGGCGATCTCGCCCGCCTTGCTGCGATAGCCGAGCTGCACGGCCGTACCGCCGATGCGCGCGAGTGCTTGCTGCGCGATCAGGTACTCCTTGCCGTTCGGCAGCATCATCGCGACGCGCCCGCCCTTGGCGAGACCGCGCGTGACGAGCGCGCCTGCGAGACGATTGATCGTCGCGTCGAGCTCGCCGTACGTGAAGCGCGAGACTCCGTGCTCGCCGTATTCGATCAGCGCTTCCTTGTCGGGATGCGCAGCCGCGTGGGCCATCAGCGCTAGGTGCGGTCCGAGCGACGACGTCTGGAGCGCGCTGCGCGCGAGCTCGACCATCTTGCTCGGCCGCGGGATGGCGATCGCGCCCGCTTTGTACGCGACCTTTGCGATGTACGCGTACCGCGCGATGTGGTGGCGAATCAGATCGAGCACGCGCCGACTCTAGCGCGGGTGGCGTGCGCCGGGGCTATTTGAGGTCGGTCTGGAGGTGGCGCTGCGCTTCCGTGAAGCGCGCCTTGGTCACGTAGCCCGTGTCGAGGGGATACGTCGTGTAGCGCTCGAACATGCTCTTCGCGACTCCCTTGTCGCCGTGGCTGTTCGAGAGATCTCCGAGCTTGAACAGGGCGTCGGGCAGCCAGAGAGGCTCCACATCTCCCTTCTTGCTCGCGGCATCTGCGAGAGCGATCGCAGACGTGTATGCCGAGATCGCGGCGCGCGCGTCGTCGATCTCCTGATCGGTGTACAGCTCGCCGAGCTCGTAGGCCGTGTTCGCCTTTTGGCCAGACCTCGCCGAGGACTGCATCCACGCGAGCGCGACCTTCTTCTGGCCGAGCTTGGCGTACGCCTTTCCGAGGTAGTACGCGACCTCCGGGTCGCCCTTGCGCAGATTGTCGGCCGCGAGGAGCGGCGGCACACCGTCTCCCATCGCCCCCTTGATCACGTAGATGCGACCCTTGCCGAGCTGTGACGAGAAGATCGTCGGATCCAGCTCGAGGGCCGCCTTGTAATTGCTGAGTGCCGCATCCTGCGCGGCCACGTCATACGTGTGCGAGTCCTTGGGCGGCTGGGAAAGAGCCTCGTTCGCCCGGGCGAGAGCGTCGAGACTCTTCGCCGTGCGCTCGAGTTGCGAGGCGAGCGTGAACTCGCGCTTCGCCTCGGCGAGACTGTTCGCGGCGAGCGCGCCTTCGCCGATCAAGTAGTGACCGTTCGCGTTGTCTTTCTCGACGGCGATGATCTCTTTGCCCTGCGCGCCAGCCTTATCCGGATGACCGGTGCGCAGGTAGAACATGCCCGCGTGTGCGTGCAGCTCGAGTGTCGCGCCCGGCTTGGCGAGGAGCTCGTCGTAGAGCTTGCCCGCGTCGTCGTCCCTCTTGAGCGCCTCGTACGTCTGCGCAAGCTCGACACCGATCTCGATGCGATCGGGCGCGACGCTGAACGCCTTCTTCAGCAATTCGATCGACTCGTCAGTCTTGCCGAGCAGCCGCAGCGTCTTGCCGAGCTGGTAGATCGCATCGGGATCGCTCGGACGCGCTTCGACGACCCTGCGTAGCCACGGCTCCGCCTTGGAGGGATCGTTCGTCTGGAGGTACGCGACACCGAGCGTGAACGCGAGTGATGGATCCTTCTCGGCGGTCGTCGCGAGCTCTTGGAGGAGCTCGTCGGCGCGCTGCTTGAGCGCGGTCTGCTTGTCGCCGGTCGCGTCCGCCGCCATCTTTGTCAGTCGCGAGATCGCGGCCATCGTCGGTGCGAGATCGAGGGCTCCCGCGAGCTTCGATGCCGCAACGTACGCGTCGATCGCCGCGTCGTATTGCTCGCGCGACTCGAGCATCTTGCCGCGCGTGGTGCCGATACGGACGAGCATGATCGTCGGCAGTGCAGGCTTGCGTCCCTCGAGATCGTCGAGAATCGCGGCCGCGTCGTCGTACTTCTTTTGCGCGAGCGCGAGCTTCGCCTTGGCCAGCAACGCGCCTGGATCCGTCTTGGATTGAACGAGCGCCTTGTCGATCAGGTCCTGCGCGGCGAGCAGCTTGCCGTCCGCGAGCTCGACCTCCGCCGCCGACGTCAGTGCGCCGACATCGTTCGCGTCGAGTGCGAGTCCGTTGCGATAGCGCTCGCGTGCCGCATCGAGGCGCCCCGACTTGCGCGCATCATCACCGGCGAGTGTCCACGCCTGCACCTGCGCGCGCGGGTCGGCCCCGCCGAAATCTTTGCGCTGGATGATGCCGAGGAGATCGCTCTCCTGTTGCTGCGATTGCGCGGCGGGCTGCGCGGCGGCGAGACCTACCATCGCAGGAATGTTGTTCTTGTCGCTCTCGGTCGCGAGCACGGCCGAGTAGTCGTTCCGTGCTCCTTCCATATCGGCGATGGCGAGCTTCGCGTGTGCGCGACCGAGGAGAGCGAGGATCTTCGTCGACGGCGCGTTGACGGCACCGTCGTACGCCTTGATCGCGTCCTGCGTGTTGCCCGCGCGCTCTTGTGCCCAACCCAAGTACAGCGAGAGCGACGGGTCCGCGCCGCGCTTGAGCAGCCCCTGCAACTTCGTGACGGAGGTTGCCGGGTTGCTCGTCAGCGCCGAGAGTGCCTGTGCGCGCTCGAGCTCCGGTCCCGTGCTGCCCGCTCCGAGCGCCTCGGTGACGATCTTGCGGCCGCGGTTGAACCTGGTAGCGATGTTCTTACCGTCGGCGAGCGAACCCGCGAACGCAGCTTCGGCGGCGATGCCAGCGGCAGCTGCGTTCTTGGGATCGATATCGAGAACCTTCTGCGCGTTGCGCGCGGCGACATCCCAGCGATTGGGGTTGTCGGAGGCGAGCGCTTTGCGTGCACCGTCGAGCGATTCATTGATCGACTCCGTGCGCTCCTGCTGCGCAGCGTGGCGCTTGAACATCACGAAGCCGCCACCGCCCACCACGGCGAGACCGAGCACGATCGCGCCGACGAGCTTCTTGTTGATCGGCTTGCGGATCGGCTTCTGCGGCTGGCTCTTGCGCTCCACCTTGGCGCCGAGCTTCTGGCTCCCGCCCAGCTTGTCGCCGCTGCGTGGTTCTGCGAGCTCGAGACCGTCGTCGGCGAGTGCAGGCTTACCGAGGGATGGGAGCGATGCGCGCTCCGGTGTCGAAGGCGGGGAGGACTTCTTGTTCTGATCGAAGCGGATGCCCGCCTTCGCGTTCTCCTCGTCGAGCGCCTTGGCAGTGCCAGTGATGCGCGCACCGGGAACCGAGCTCGGTGCGGAGAGATCGAGATCGTCGAACGACGCACCGCCTGCTGCGTTCGCGGGCGCGAGGCTCGGCTGCTTCTGGCGCACCGGCTCGGGCCCGATGTCGAGCTCGAGCGCCGGAGCTTCGTCCGCGAGATCCATCGCTTCGATCGGCTCGTCCTCGGAGCCGAGGTCGGAACCGAGATCGGCGCCGAGGTCGATGCCCATCGACGGAGCCTTCTTGCGCGGCGTCGGGCCCGCAGACTGCGGGAGATCGTCGAAGAAGCCCTTGGGCGCGGGCGGCGACGGTTGATCGGGGCGGTTGGCCTTGGTCGGCTGCGGGAGATCGTCGAAGAAGCCCTTCGGTGCGATGTCTCCGAGCTCGATCTCTGCGGGACCTGGAGCCGGCGTATTGCCGCTCTTCGCAACTTGGCCGCTGCGCGCTGGCTGCGGGAGATCGTCGAAGAAGCCCTTGGGTGCGATTTCGCCGGGCGCGTTCGCGGGTTGCTTGCGCGCGGGCTGCGGGAGATCGTCGAAGAACCCGATCGGCGCCGGGAGATCGGTGCTGCCTCCGCCCGCATGCTTTGGCGCGGGCAGATCGGTGATGTCGCGCGGTGCGCCGGTGCTCTTCGGCACTTGCCCGCTCCGCGCAGGCGTCGGCAGGTCCGTCACGCCGCGCGCGGGCGCTGGCAGATCGACGAGATCATCGAGCTCGAGCGCACCGCCCTTGGGCGCAGCGCCACCGCGCGCGGGCGCCGGCAGATCGACGAGGTCGTCGAGCTCGAGCGCACCTCCCTTGGACGCACCACCGCTCTTGGGGGCGGGCAGATCCAGCTCGATATCCATCAGCGCATTCGCGGGTGGCTTGGAGCCGACCGACGGACGAGCTTTGGGGGCGGGCAGATCCGCGTCGTCGTTGCGCGACTTGGAGCCGAGTGGATCCGCGGCGCGGGCCGCCTTGGGGGCGGGCAGATCCGCCTGCGGAATCAGATCATCGAGATCGAGCGGTCCCGCAGGAGCTGGCTTGGACTTGGGCGCGGGCAGATCCGCGAGCGCGGCCGAGAGTCCCGACCGGGGAGCAGGCTTCGCGTCGGGCGTCGGGGCAGCTCCAGCGAGCGGGCTCGCGCGGCGCGGCGCGGGGAGATCAGATAGATCGATGATCTCGTTCTTCGCCGCGGCGGCAGGCGAGTTGGTCGCTCCCGGTGGACCGAGCGTGACAGCCGGAGGACCGACGGGCGTCGGCGGCGGTGCGACAGCCCTGGTTCCCACGGGCGGCGTGGCCATCTTGGGAAGCGGCGGCTTCACGGCCGGCGCAATCGGTTTGGGGATCGCGGGAATCGTTCCCGGCATCTTCGGGATGCCCGGAATTGCAGCGGCCTTCTTCGCACTCGCAGGGAGCGGAACGCGCGCCTTGCACGTCGCGCACGTGACAGACGACGCGCCCGCAGGAACGTCCGCTTCAGCGACGCGGTTCACCGTGCCGCACGCTGGGCAATTCGCCTCGATCATCCGAAAATAATCATACCCCCGTCGCGTCGAGAATGCCTGTCACCGACGGTGAGTCGCTTATCGAAGCGATGTGGGTCTATTGATTCGGGCGGCAGCCGCGCGCGTCGGAGAACGGATCGCACTTCGCGGGTGTGGCCCCAGGCGCCTGCGACGGCTGTGCGCCCTTCTTCTTCGTTTTGGGTGCTGGTGTTTCGTCACCGGGGTCGAACGGATTGCCGCCGAGCTCGCCGCCCGACCGGGCGTCGTTGTCATCATCGTCATCGCCGTAGGGGTTCCTCAGGCTGTTGATTCTGTCTTCTGAGCTCCGGCCTCGGAGCGGTCGGCCGTCACCGCGCTTTCCGCCGCCGCCCTTGCCCTCGATCGCGCGGCGCAGCTGGTTCTGGAGGCGGCGCTCGAACTGCGGCAGCACCGTCAGCAGCTTCGCGGTCTGCGCCGGAGTGAGGATCTTTCGCAGCTCGGCGAGCCGCTTCTCCTCGACATCCCACAGCGCGCGCTGATTCGCGATCGAGTCGTCGATCGCCTTGGAGATCACCTTGGGATCTTTGCCGTCGGGCTCCTTGAGCTGCTGCGCGAGCAGGCCACGCGCGACGAGCAACTTGTCGACGACGTCGTCCCACTTCGCGAGGATCGGGAACAACTTGCCGGCGGTCGCTTCGTCGAGGGCGAGCTGATCCGTCAGCGTGTACGCGCGGAGAGCGCGGATCTTCTTCTTGATGTTCTCGCGGCGCTGTTCCGGCGAGGGCTGCGCGTGCGCATCACGTTCCCCGACGAGGCCGACCGCCGTCGACGACAACACGCACAGAGCAAACAGGATCGCGCGCATCTAGCCCTTCTTCTTCTTTGCCGTCTGCTGATCGAGCCACTGATCGAGCGCGGCGACATCCGCATCGTCCAGTCCATCCACCCACGAGTCGTCGGTCGTCATCAAGCCTTCGGCGCGCTCGGTGGATTGGCCGAGCAACAGGTCGTCGACATCGAGCACATCCTCTGCGGCCGAGTCGATCGCGACCTCGGCGCCGTCGAGCCACAGCAGCATGTCTGCGCTCGTGGGGGTGTCGAGCGCGACATCGTCCGTCTCGTCAGTGTGCGCGCTGTCCTCGACGCTCGCGTCGTGCAGCATCGCCACCTCGTGCGGAACCGACTTCTCCGTCGAGCGCGTCTCGATCACGACGAGCGCACCCAGACCCACGGCGCCAGCGAGGATCGGCGCGAGCCACCGCGGCTGCAGCAGCGTGCGCCACCACGGGCGATGCACCTCGGACGGCAGCGACGCGTGGATGCGCTGCGCGAGCTGATTCCAATCGGGCTCGGTGCCCTCGGACGGCAACGCACGCAGCTTGGCGACGAGCTTGTCGTCGTTCTCGTCGAGCTCAGACATCGCTGCCCTCGCGATCGCCGAGCAACTCGCGCAAGCGCTTCACGGCGTAGTGGAAGTTCACCTTCGCCGTATTCTCGCTGCAATCGGCGAGCTCCGCGACCTCTTTGAACGCGAGGTCGTCGAACACGCGCAGCTCGAGCACGAGCTTTTGTTTGGGCGGCAGCTGCGCTATCGCGGCCCGCAGGCGGCCGGCCTCTTGTCCCGCCGCGATCGCTGTCTCGGCGGCGGCCGCCTCGACGAGCGCGTCCTCCGGGATCTCGCTCGCCAGCTCGCGCTTGTGGTCGCGCACCCAGGTGAGCGCCGCGTTGATCGTGATGCGGTACAGCCAGCTGCGCACCGTCGCGGCACCGCGGAAGCCGACGAGCGCGTTGAACGCTTTCACGAACACGAGCTGCGTCACATCCGCCGCGTCCGCGTCGTGCTTGGTGTAGCGGCGGGCGAGGCGCCATACGCCTTGCTGATGCCGGCGGACCAACAGGTCGAACGCGCCGCGCTCGCCTGCGCAGAAGCGCGCGACGACGTCGGCATCCGGATCGACCTTCTCGTCGCTCACACTGACCAACCGCTCCAGGAGCGCAGTGTTCGCGAGAGCATGCATCTCAGCTTAGACGCAGCTGTTGCCTCGCCGGTTAAGGACGCGCTAGGGTCCCTTTCCAACCCCCCGCCACCATTAGAAGAATCGGAAGATCGCAATGCTCGACCCAGCTCGTATGGACGACGTTCTCCGCCGCGGAGGCGATGTTGCCAACGTCGTGGCAGCCTGGCGCAGCCTCGACGAGCGCCGCAAGAAATTGCAGGCCGAGCTCGACGAGAAGCGTGCCTCGCGGAACGCCGCGAACGAGAGGATGGCCAAGCTCGACAAGAAGTCAGCCGAGTTCGCCACCGCTCGCGACGAGATGAAAGCGATTGCGACCGCGATCAAAGAGGGCGAGCAGGAGCTGACGCAGCTCGAGACGATGAGCCAGCAGAAGCTCATGCTCATCCCGAACGCGCCGCACGCGTCCGTCCCCGAAGGCGCCGACGAGCACGCGAACGTCGAGCACCACAAGTGGGGCACGAAGCCGACGTTCGCGTTCCAGCCCAAGGCTCACTGGGAGGTTGGTGAAGGCCTCGGCATCCTCGACTTCGAGGCCGGCACGCGCATCACGGGCGCCCGCTTCACCGTCCTGCGCGGCGCCGCGTCCAAGCTCACGCGCGCGCTCATCAACTACTTCCTCGATACGCACACGGCGCATGGGTACGACGAGGTGTGGCCGCCCGCGATCGTGCGTCGCGCGTCGCTGCGCGGTACCGGCCAGCTTCCCAAGTTCGAGCAGGATCTGTTCAAGCTCGACATGCCCGTCGGGCCGGACCACGTCGCCGATAACGACCTGTTCCTCTCTCCGACGTCGGAGGTGCAGATCACGAACCTGCACGCCGACCACATCTTCGAGCCCGGCGATCTACCGCGCCACTACACCGCGTACACGCCGTGCTTCCGCGCGGAGGCAGGCTCTGCCGGCAAGGACACGCGCGGCCTGATTCGTCAGCACCAGTTCGACAAGGTCGAGCTCGTGAAGTTCGCTGCGCCCGAGACCTCCTACGCGGAGCTCGACAAGCTGCGCGACGACGCCGAGCGCGTGCTCCAAGGACTGGAGCTGCACTACCGCGTCGTCACGCTGTGCACGGGCGACATGGGCTTTGGCTCCGCCAAGACCTACGACATCGAGGTGTGGCTGCCGGGCCAGGACGCGTTCCGCGAGATCTCGTCGTGCTCGAACTACGAGGACTTCCAGGCGCGCCGCGCGAAGATTCGCTACCGCACGGCCGCCGGCGAGAAGCCGCGCCCGGTGCACACGCTGAACGGCTCGGGCATCGCGGTCGGTCGGACGATCGTCGCGATCCTCGAGAACTATCAGCAGGAGGACGGCTCGGTGATCGTGCCCAAGCTGCTGCGCCCGTACATGGGCGGCCTCGAACGCATCACCAAGTAGAGGTTCCGAAAAGACGAAGCGCGATGACGTTAATCATCGCGCTTCTAAAAGGTGGCCTCAGGTACCCACTACTTCCGCTACCGTTGCTTCCTTCCGGACCTGGCGGGGTTCACAGCTCTCGCGTCACCCGAGACCATAAAATGGCTCGTGTCACGCAGTGGTTGTGGGCGGGTAACTAGCGGAGGGCTAGGGATTCGAACCCTAGGTACCTTTCAGTACACACGATTTCCAATCGTGCACCTTCGGCCACTCGGTCAGCCCTCCAGGGTCGTTCATTGAGCGAATTCCTCGTCGAGGAATCCCTCTACATTGCGGAGAGTGAGGGATTTGAACCCCCGGTACCTTGCGGTACATCTGATTTCGAATCAGACACCATCGGCCACTCGGACAACTCTCCAGAACCTATTTCCCGTACGAGGGACCTTTCCGTAACCGCGCGAAGAACTGCGAGAGCTCGTTCGCACATTCAGTCTCCCGTACTCCACCGATCACCTCGACACGGTGATTGAGCCGAGGGTCGGTCGTAAGCTGATACAGCGTTTGCACCGCGCCTGCTTTGGGGTTGGTGCATCCGAAGACGAGCCGTTTCACTCGTGCGTTGACGATGGCGCCAGCACACATCGGACACGGCTCTTGGGTGACGTACAGCGTTGCTTCGACCCTCCACGTTCCGAGCACTCGAGCTGCTTCGCGCAGCGCGACAATCTCGGCATGAGCCGTGGGGTCACCGTCTGCTTCTCGACGGTTGTGTCCTCGTGCGAGGACGCGTACTTCCTGCAAATCTTCGAGCACGATGATGCAGCCGACAGGGACATCGCCTGCTGCACCTGCAATCCGCGCCTCGTCGAGGGCGGCTGCCATCCATGCGTCGTGCTCCATTTGCGGATCCGAGAGGGGTCGAACCTCTAACCCCCGGCTCCGTAGGCCGGTGCTCTATCCATTGAGCTACGGATCCTGAATCGTTACGTGCCTGGCAGACGGGTGGCGGAGAGGAAGGGATTCGAACCCTCGATACCAGTAAACCCAGTATGCCGGTTTAGCAAACCGGTGCCTTCAGCCACTCGGCCACCTCTCCAGGCTAGTGCAATCGATCAGTAAACTTGAAGCGAGCGGGACGTCCGAACCAATCGTCGGACGTCCACGCCCATGACCACTTGCGTGACACTATTCGATTATCAAGAAGCGAGCGGAGGAGGAGGGATTCGAACCCCCGGAGCCTTTTGGACTCGGCGGTTTTCAAGACCGCTGCCTTCAACCACTCGGCCACTCCTCCAGGGCTCCCCAGAGGTGGGGCGTATTTATAGGGATCGCCCGAACCTTGTCCAGC
>DASYDE010000129.1:0-93349 GCA_036499725.1 Kofleriaceae bacterium | reverse complement strand
CATCTCGGGCGGGTTCTTGGGCTTCTCGATGAAGCCGATGATCCGACCGTTCGCGTCGACGTCGATGATGCCGAATGCGCTCGCTTCGCGCGTGGGGACGGGGAACGCGGCGACGGTCAGGTCCGCGTTGCGATCGCGGTGCGCCGTCTCCATCTGCTCGACGTCGAACTTGTAGACGTGATCACCGCCGAACACGGCGACGTGCTTGGCGCGCGCGTCGCGAACCAAGTTGAGGTTCTGATACACGGCGTCGGCGGTGCCGCGATACCAGAACTCGCCGAGGCGCATCTGCGCGGGGACGACCTCGATGTACTCGCCAAAGCCGCTGAGGCGCCAGTTGCGCGACAGGTGCTTGATCAGGCTCGACGACATGTACTGCGTGAGTACATAGATTCGCCGATAGCCCGAGTTGATGAAGTTACTGAGGACGAAGTCGACGATCCGGTAACGCCCCGCGAACGGTACGCCCGGCTTGGAACGGTGAACGGTCAGCGGGCCGAGTCGCGAGCCCTTGCCGCCGGCCATGATCATCGCGACGGTGTCCTTCATGCCTCGCCTCGCATCGTAGCAAGACGAGCGGCGACATCGCTATTTCACTGCGACTTCGCGCAAGCCTTAGCGAAGATCGTCGAGGTCGAAGCGCTCGCGACTGCTTTGCACTTGTATCCGGTGCCACATGCGGAGCTTTCGGTGCACGCCGCCGTACAGCTCTTGTGACCCGTGGCGCCAACGCACAGGTTGCCAGGACCGCCGCAGTCCGTGCTCGCCGTACACGCCTTACCGAAGTTATCGACGTGCGCGAACGGAACCAGCTTCGGGTCGTCGTCGATGCCGTGCATTCCGTACATCGTGTCGAAGCCGGATGAAGCGCGGTCGAGGGCCGTGAGCATGTTCGAGACGGGGTGCGGCTCGAGCTGGTTGGACGCGTCGAGAGGCATGACGGAGTTAATGAAGTCCTCGGCCGTCTGCGGGGTGCCGGCGTTGGAGAATGAGGTCGACGTGATGATGTCCACGTTCTTGCCGTTCTTGTTCGGGTTCTCCTTGAACGCCGTTCCGATCTGATACGTGTCGCAGCCGTTCGCGAGGATCACCTGGTACTTGTTCGCGGGCATCTGGATGACGCGCATGTCGGTGTCGTCGAGATCGCCCTCGGTCGTCTTGTTCCAGTTCGCGAGCGCGAAGCCGTAGAACGGACCCGAGTGTCCCGAGTAGATGACGACGTCGCGCTTGGACAGCGAGTCGTCCGCGAGCTGCTCGAGCTTCACGCCGCCCGCATCGGTATCCGGGTCGGTGACCGTGCCGGGCTTGCCGAAGTACATGCGGAGCTCGACCTTCACGTCCTTGCCATCGGCCTTGATCGTCTTGGTGAACGGTCCCGAGTCCGGCGTCAGCGCATCCCAGTTTGCGACGGGCGCCTGGAAGCCTTCGTCCTGCAGCCAGGTGAACAGCGATTGGCTGTGCTTGATGTGATAGTCGTTGTGGTAGTCCCAGCCGAAGTAGACGTCCATGTCGAGGACGCCGTCGCTGGTGAGCCGCTCGAGGTCGAGATAGCCGTCCGTCGACGCCGTGTCGGGCGCGAACTCGAACGTCATCGTCGTCTTCTTGTCAGCGGGCGCCGTCGCGGGATTCCAGTCGCTCCACGGCGCTTGGCGGTACCACTCGGCGTTGGTCTCGAGCTGCGCCATCTCGTCGTTCGTTGGCGTGCCGATTTCCATGTCGAAGACGCGCTTGCCGTTGACCGTGCGGAGCGGCAATCGGCTCGGGAGCAACGTCGAGCCAGCAGCGAGCTGCTTGAACGAGTAGTTCCACGTCAGGCCGTCGGCGGTCGGGGTGACGCCGAGATCTTCGTACTCGCCGCCCTTGGCCATACCGCCGAGACCACCGTAGTCGTGGTTCGCCTGCTCCTCTTCCTTGTCGACGAAGTACTGCGTGATGAACCACGCGATCGCGGTGTTCTTGTAGCCGATGAGCTTGAGCGCGGCGGCCTTGCGCTCGGCTTCGGGCTTGCCAGTGTAGGAAGCGTCGAGCGTGACGGAGGTGCGGCCCTCGAGCTTGTACTCGCGCGCGTTGACGCTAAAGAAATCGTCCTCCTTGCCGTCATCGACGAACACCGCGTCATCGACGTCGTTCGAGCTCGCCGTGTTGGCGCAGCCAACGAACGTGGTGCCGAGGGTGATGGTGGCGAGAGTGGCTGCCAGGAGGGTCGCGCGCATACCGGGCTATCGAGCAAGGTCCGTGCTCGCCGTCGGGCGGGCGATCTGCTGTCTGGCCCGCCAGTTAGCTTCGGCTGGCGACTTCAGTAGCCGGCAGGTTCGGATGCGCCAGCCACTAGAAGCGCCCTCCGACCCCGGTTAGGGTGGCCGCCATGGCTGGCAGTGACCTCCTGGTCTGGCTCGATATGGAGATGACCGGACTCGACCCCGCGAAGGAGCGGATCATCGAGATGGCGACGATCATCACCGATGGAAACCTCGTCGAGATCGCACAGGGACCCGACGTCGTCGTGCATCAATCCGACGACGTTCTCGCGGCGATGGACGACTGGAACAAGAAACACCACGGTGGCTCGGGCCTCGTCGATCGCGTGAAGGCGTCGACGATCAGCGATGCCGACGCCGAGGCGCAGACGATCGCGTTCATCAACCAGCACTGCGGCGCGAAAGACCGGCCCGTCCTCGCCGGGAATTCGATCCATCAGGACCGCCGCTTCATCCGCCGCTATATGCCGGAGCTCGACGCGCGCTTGCATTACCGCATGGTCGATGTCTCGACGGTGAAAGAGCTCGCGCGCCGCTGGTTTCCGGCGATCACCGCGAAGCAGCCCGGGAAGAACGAGACGCATCGCGCGCTCGACGATATTCGCGAGTCGATCCAGGAGCTGCGCTACTACCGGCAGCACGTCTTCACGGCGCCGACCGCGTAGCGTTAGATCTGGAGCTTCCGGACGCGGCGTACGGAGATGGTGATCAGGACGACGCTGATCGCCGCGAGCGCGAGCAAGCTCGGCAGCATGTCGAGCGGACCTGCCGAGCGCAGGACGGCGCCGCGCATGACGTTGATCATGTGCGTTGCGGGAAGCATGCGGCCGATCCAGTAGAGGACCTTGGGTAGGCCTGCGACCGGGAAGATGTAGCCCGACAGGAAGATCGACGGCAGGAGCAGCATCTGCGCCGTCTGCTGCGCTGCCATCTGCGTCTGCGCGCGCATCGAGATGGTGAGGCCGAGCGCGAGTAGCGCGAACAGGTACATGACGGCCGTGAGGAAGATGAACAGCAGGCTGCCGTTGATCGGCACACGGAAGCCCCAGCGCATGATGAGGAGGATCAGGCCCATCTCGAGGATGCCGATGACGAGGTAGGGCATCAGCTTGCCCAGGACGAGGCCCATCGGATTGATCGGCGTGACGAGCAGCTGCTCCATCGTGCCTTGCTCGCGCTCGCGTACGATCGAGACCGACGCGAGGATGAGTGCGGCGATCTGGAGAAGGATCGCGACGAGACCAGGAATGATGTAGTTCGCGGTGCGGCCGTCAGGATTGAACAGCACGATCGGCTGCGCGCTCAGCAATGGCTTCGCACCGAGATCCTTGGCCGCGTCGAGGTTCAGCTGCGCGGCGAGGCCGTTGATCGCGGCGAGGGCCTGCGCGCTCACGTTCGAATCGGAGCCGTCGATGAGGACGAGAAACTGCGCGTTCTCGTGCTTCGCGCGCTTGTCGTGATAGTCAGGCGGGATCATGACGCCGACGCGGGCCGTGCCCTGCGCGATCATGGTCCGTGCTTGAACGGGGCTGTTCGTGACGTCGGCGATCGCGAACGTCTTGGTCGCCTTGAGCTGATCGATGAGGTCGCGGCTATAGCTGGTTTGATCTTGGTCGACGATCACCGTTGGTAGATCGCGGACGTTCTGGTCGAGGAAGCCGAACAGCGTCAGCTGCATCACCGGCAGCATGAAGAACATCACGAGCGTGCCGCGGTCGCGCACGATGTGCTTGAACTCCTTGAGCAGGATCGCGACGAACGAGCTCCACATCTACGCGCTCACTTTCTGCAGGATGCCGCGGTCACGCGCAGCCTGCTCGGTCAGCGCGACGAACACGTCCTCGAGAGACGGTGCGATCTCGCGCAGGGTCGCGGGGAATCCAGCGGCGGTCAGGCGTCGGTTCAATTCCTCGTCGGGCATCGCGATCTCGATCTCGGCGTGGACAGCGGAACCGAACACCGTCGCGGCCCGGCAGTAGGGCTGCGTGCGGAGCCACGTGAGCGCACGCGTCGAGCTCGTTGTCTCGATCTCGAGGCGACGGACGCCCGCGTGGTTCACGGCGGGGAGCTGCTTGAGCGTGTCGGGCGTCCCGGTCACGAGTAACTTCGAGAGGTAGAGATACCCGACCTCGCCGCAGCGCTCGGCCTCGTCCATGTAGTGGGTGGTGACGAGCAGCGTGATGCCGCGCGCGGAGAGGGCGAACAGCAGATCCCACAGCTCGCGGCGAGCGACCGGATCGATGCCGGCGGTCGGCTCGTCGAGGAACACGACGCGAGGCTCGTGCATGAGCGCAGCGCCGAGCGCGAGGCGTTGCTTCCAGCCACCAGAGAGCAATCCCGCGCGGCGGTTCGTGTACGGGCCGATGTGGGTCAGGTCCAACGCGCTTTGGATGCCGGCTTTGAGGCGGGTGCCGGTCAAGCCGTAGACGCGCGCGTAGAACTGGAGGTTCTCCATCACGGTCAGATCGGGGTAGAGCGCGAACTTCTGGCTCATGTAACCGATGTTGCGCCGGATGTTCTCGCCGTTCGTCGCGACGTCGAGCCCGAGCACGCTCGCCTTGCCCGACGTCGGCGCGAGCAACCCGCACAACAGGCGGATCAGCGTCGACTTACCGGATCCGTTGGGCCCGAGCAGCCCGTAGATCAGTCCCTTCGGGACCGAGAGGCTCACATCGGAGAGCGCGACAAAGTCGCCGAAGTTACGGGTGACATTCTCGACGACGATCGCGCGCTCGACGGGCGAGGCCGCCGTCACTTCTCGACCTCGATCGTCGCGGCCATGCCGGCGCGCAGCTGATCCTTGCCCTCGAGCAGGCCGACGCGCGCCGCGAAGACTTGGTCCGCACGCTCGTCAGCGGTCTGGAGGTTGCGCGGCGAGTATTCGCCCTGCGCGTTGATGTGCTCGACCTTTCCTTTGAACGTCCGGTCGAAGCTGTCGACGCGGATCGGGATCTCTTGCCCGACGGAGAGCTTGCCGACCTGGGTCTCCGGTACGTACAGGCGAACGTAGAGCTGCCCGTCCTCGAGGAGCGTCGCGGCCGTCGCGTTGGGACCCAGGATGTCTCCGGGGCGCAGCTGCAACGCCTCAACGCGCGACGCGACGGGCGCTTTGATCTGGAGCTCGGCGACCATCACGTCCAGCTGATCGACGCGGGCCTTGGCCGAGTCCACCATCGCTTGCGCAGCCCGGAGATCCTCGACGCGCGCGCCGGCGGAGACGAGCTTTGCGGCTGCCTGCGCTTCGGAGAGACGTGCCGATGCGGCCGCTTTCTCTTCCACGCGCGCGCCGCTGCGCAGCTGGTCGAGCACGCGCTGCAGTGCATCGCGCTCGGCCTTTGCCGTCTTCAACTGCGTATCGGCCGCGTCGGCCTCCGCCTGTGCGACCGCGCGCTTCGCGACCAGCGTATGGGTGCGATCGGAGTCGAGCTGTGCCTTGTCGACGACGGCTTGCGCCTGGACGACGTGCGCTTCCGCAGCTGCCACTTCCTCGAGCCGACTTCCGCTGCGTGTCTCGCGCAGCTGCGCGCTCGCCTGGGCCGTGCGCGCGTTCGCTTGATCGATCTCTTCGGGGCGAGCACCCGCCTTTAGCTTGTCGAGCGTAGCCGCCGCTTGCGCGAGCACGGCGTTCGCACCGGCTCGCTGTGCATCGAGGTCGCCGTGCTCGAGCTCGACGAGGACCTGACCGGCCTTGACCTGATCGCCTTCGAGAACGAGCACCTTCGCGACGCGCCCGCCGGTCCGCGAGCCGACCGAGATGGTGCGGGACTCGACGGTGCCGGCCCATTCGAACGGACGATGCGAGAGGTAGCGCTGATAGGCCATGTACGTGGTCGCGATCAACGCGAGCAGGATCAACGGGATGACGCGCTTCATCGAGACCGTTGTAACCGATCCGCGAGCAGCGTTTCGCTGTCGGTTTTCTCTACACGGTCGTGCCGGCGGAGCTCGGGCTCGTTTCACCAGGCGTTCGCGCGGAGTGCGTAGCGTCGCCGTGACCGACGGCGCTGCGTGCAGCGTGCGACGCGAGCGCGGCGAGGATGTCCTCCTGCGGCGGAAGCCCCCAATCCTTCTCGTAGTGGAACGCTTCACGGGCCGACGTCGTTTGCGTGTTGCCGTCGACGATCGCGATCGCATCGAGCGGCACCAACGACGGATGAGGACGACCCGCGGCGTGCGCGAGCGACAAGAGATCCATGCGGAGCGTCGCGAGGTAGTTCGCGAGACGCGCGGCCTTGAGCGTGGGATCGAGCCCGCGCATGAGCCATCGGTTCTGTGTGGCGACGCCGGTCGGGCAGTGGCCGGTGTGGCAGCGCTGCGCCTGGATGCAGCCGATCGCCATCATCGCCTCGCGACCGACATTGACCATGTCGCAGCCGAGCGAGATGGCGAGGAGCGCTGTCTCCGGGAAGCCGAGCTTGCCCGAGCCGATGAACATGACCTCGTGCTGCGCGTTGCGCTCGCAGAAGGTCCGGTAGACCTGCGAGAAGCCCAGCTTGAACGGTAGTGCGACGTGATCCGTAAACACGAGGGGCGCAGCGCCGGTGCCGCCTTCACCGCCGTCGATCGTGATGAAGTCAGGTGCGCGCTTGGTGCGGACGATCTGCTCCGCGAGGTCGGCCCAGAAGCCCATGTCGCCGACGGCGGACTTGATGCCGATGGGCAGGCCGGTCTTGTCGGCCAGCATCTCGATGAAGTCGAGCATGCTCGAGACGTCGGAGAACGCGGTGTGATTCGCGGGCGAGATGCAGTCCTTGCCCATCGGGATGCCGCGGATGCGCGAAATCTCGTGCGTGATCTTCGCGGCCGGCAGCACACCGCCGAGGCCCGGCTTCGCACCCTGCGAGAGCTTGATCTCGATCGCCTTGACGTTCGCGGACGCGATGCTCTCGAGCGCCCTCTCGATGGAGAACTTCCCGTTCTCGAAGTCGCGGCAGCCGAAGTACCCGGTCCCGATCTGCCAGATGATGTCGCCGCCCTTGCGGTGGTAGTCGCTGATGCCGCCTTCACCCGTGTTCTGGAGTGCGCCCGCGATCTTGGTGCCGCGATTGATCGCTTCGACGGCCGCGGGGGAGAGCGAACCGAAGCTCATCGCGCTGGTGTTCACGAGCGATCCGGGCGTGAACGCGAGCTTGCGACCGCGACGGCCACCGAGCTTGCGGAGCGCCGGCAGGGTGTACTTGGGATCGAATCCCGCTTCGCCCTTGTGGGGCGTGTGGAGAGGGAACGCGCTGTGGCGCACGAGGATGTAACCCGCGCGCTCGATATCGTTATCGGTGCCGAATCCGAAGTAGTTATTCTCCCCCTTCGCCGACGAGTAGACCCAGCGGCGCTGGTCTCGCGAGAACGGTCGCTCCTCGTCGTTCGCCGTCATGATGTACTGGCGGAGCTCCGGGCCGATCGCTTCCAGGATGTAGCGGATGTGGCCCACGATCGGGAAGTTGCGGAGCACCGCATGGCGCTTCTGCGTCACGTCGTACAGCGCGACGATGATCAGGAACGCGAGGACCCCGATTCCGATCCAGGCCGCAATCGTCATAGACGGGCAGCATACCCGCGCCCGTCGAGCTGGGAGCTGACGCGCCCGCGCTTAATGCGCCGTTGCAGGTGTGCCTGCAGCGAGGGGCAGAGTGCCACACGCGGCCGGGGCGATCGTGGCGCGTACGAGCGTCGCTCCGTCGAGGCGCCACGGCGATGCGCACGCGGCGAACGCGGCGAGATCCGTTGGCGCCGCCACGACCTTCCACACCCAGATTGTTCCGGATCCGCCGGACATCGCGAGACGTGTCCCGTCAGGTGACCACACGACCTTCGTGATCACGGCGGGGAGCTGACGTGATCGTGCGAGCAAGGCACCCGTCGCTGGATCCCACAGCTGGACCTCGCGGCCGTTCGATGACGCGAGCAGCGTGCCGGCGGGGTTGTAGGCGAGAGCGATCACCAAGGCGAGGCCGCTCGCGAGCTCGCGAACGGGCGCGGCCGTCTTTCCGTCGTGAATGATGATCCGGCCTAATGTGTCACCCGTCGCGATGAACGAACCGGCAGGACTGACGGACGTCGTGGCGGAGAAGATGGTCGAGTGCGTTCCCTCACCTGCGAGGTGGCAGGTCTTGTCCAGCAGAAAGACCTCGCCTGCAGCCGCGGTCACGACGCGGTCTCCGACGAACGGCAGTTGCGAGAGAATGTCCCTCGAGTACTGACACGGGAGCTCGGCAAGGTCCGCCGCTCGCCACAACCGGAACGACTTGTCGTCGGCGGTCGTGGCAACCACGTCGTCGTCGGGAAACAGCGCGACCTCCCAGCCGGTGGAGCCGAGGTCGCGCTTCACGCTCAGCGTTCCGGTGGCCGTATCCCAGCGTCGCAGCGTGGTGTCGCCGACGGAGAACGCGACCTTGCGATCCTTGGTGAACACGACGCGCCGCACGCGACCGGTGTGGCCTTCCCACGTCGCGCGCACGACGCCCTTCGCTGCGTCCCACAGCCTGATCATTCCGTCCTCGGACGCGGTGACGAGCGTGGAGCCGTCTGGCGAGAGCGACAGCGATCGCAGACCGTGCGGATTCGGGGGCCCCTTTGCGGCTGGATCGTCGGCCGTCGCAAACGTTGGCTCGGTGAAGTCAGCCGCGCCGAGCACGAGCGGTTCGCCGCCACTCAGGTCAAAGCGTCGCGCGGTGCCGTCGTTGGATGCCGTCCAGAGTGTGTGAGGATCGGCGAACACGAGATCGCGGACGCGTGCCGTGTGGCCACGCAAGTGCTGCATCGTGTCCTCGGGATCGAGGCGCCACACGCGCTGTCGGGTGTCCCCGAAGACGCCGAGATACGGGCCCGCTACCGCGAGGTGGTTAACGAAGCCTTCGACGGGGATCGCCTGAACGCGCTCGCCGGTCGCGGGATCCCAGACGTATGTATGACTGGTTTCATCAGTGGTGATGAGCCACGGCTCGAGGACGGCAGCGCGGTCGATTCCGATCGCGTGCCCGGATAGATCGAACCGCTTCTGGCCGGTCGCTGCATCCCAGATCGTCACCGTGGTGCCGTCACCGTACGTCGCGATCCACTCGTGATCGGGAGGGCCACCGTGCGCGAAGCCGTAGATCCACGTGCCGTGGGGCAGCGAGCGCTCGATCTGCTTGGTCTTCACGTTCCAGATATGGCCCGCCTTGTCGTCGCCGAGCAGCGCGCGATCCTCGTCGAGCCAACCGAGTCCCCAACACCCGCCTTCGAGCCCGTCGTACGACGCGGTCTGCGCGCCGGTCGCGCCGTCGAAGACGATGACGCGGCCGGTCGCTTTCTCGCATCCCATCAGGTGCGTTCCGGCGGGGGAAAACTCCACCGCGGACAGTGCAGCCGAGAATCCGGGCAACGAGAGCGGCGGGGCGGTCTGTCCCGTCGTGGCGAGCCAGATCGCACCCTTGTAGTTCGTCGCGGCGAAGTGCGTGTTGTCGTGCGACCAGGTAACGGTCGACGGGAGCGAATCCTTGGTCGTCGGAACGGGCCACGCGGCCTGTTGTGCGCCGGTCGCCGCGTCGATCACGACGAGCATGCCCGCGATGGATGCACCGGCGAGGCGCGTCCCGTCGGGAGAGAGGTCGGCGATGAACGCGCGCTTCGCTTCCCACACGGCCTTGTTCGCGGCGAGGTCCCACGCGCGCATCGTGTCGTCACTCGTCGTCGTGTAGACGCGCCTTGCATCTGGCGAGAGCGACGAGGTCTGCGCTGCGAGCGCCATCGGTGGCGCGATGCCGGCGAGCCCGGCGAACGCGCTGCGGGCCTCGTGCGCGATGACGATCAGCGACGGTGACGGAGACGGTGTCGCTGCGAGTGCACCCGCAGCGAGCGTCAGCGCGCGGCCTGATTCGCCGGCGAGCAGTTCCTGTCGTGCGAGCTCTTCGAGTGACGCCCCGAACCGCTGCTCGGCGAGCGTGCGGGCATCCTGGGCCTCGCCGCGCTCGTGCTGAGCAACGGCGCGCTGCCGGTTCGCCTCGTCGCGCTCGTGAGCGATGCGCACGACGCCGATGGTGCCGACGACGATCAGCAGTGCGAATGCGACGAAGGCCGTCGCGACCGTCGCGCGGTGCTGGGCGATCCAGCGGCGGATCAGCTCGCGGTTCGTGTAGCGGTGCGCGCCGACGAGCTTGCCGGAGGAGAACTTGCGCAGATCCTCCGCGAGCCCGAGCGCCGTCGGATACCGCGCGGCCGGATCGCGCGCCATCGCCCGCTCGGCGATCGCGACGAGCTCGGGCGGCACGTCGGGGGCGAGCTCCGCGATCTTCTTTGGCGAGCGCTGCGAGACCATCTCGAGCAGCTCGTCGAGGTGCTTTGCCTCGATGAACGGCCGCTGCCCTGCGAGCACGTGATAGAGGATCGCGCCGATCGCGTAGACGTCCGCGCGCTCGTCGATCTTCTCGCCGAGCGCCTGCTCGGGTGGCATGTACGCGGGCGTGCCGACGACGGCGCCCGCCATCGTCTCCACACTGTCGGGAGGAATCGTCGTGGCCGCGGGCAGCGCTTCGATCTCTTCACCGGTCGCGAGGTTCTTCGCGAGGCCCCAATCGATCACGACCGTCTCGCCGTACGAGCCGACGAGAATGTTCGCCGGCTTGAGATCGCGATGAATGACGTGCTCGCTGTGGGCGTACGCGAGCGCCTCCGCGACGGCGACCACGTGCGGCAACAGCGCCATGCGCGCTTCGAGCGTCGTCGCCGTCTTGATCATCTGATCGAGCGTGCGGCCTTCGACGAGCTTCATCGCGTAGTACGGATCACCGTTCGGCCAGCGACCGACCTCGTACACGGGGACGATCGAAGGGTGCTGGAGGTTCGCCGTGACCAGCGCCTCGCGCGCGAAGCGCAGGATGATCTCGTGCTGCGGCTTGAGCACTTCCTTGATCGCGACGATGCGGCCGGTACGCGGATCGCGCGCGCGGAACACGCGACCGAGGCCGCCGCGCGCGAGCTCGTCGAGCAGCTCGAAGCGCGAGTGATCGACCGTGTCGAACCGCTCGATGCTCGCGCCCTTCATCTCGTTGCCGACGGTCGAGCGGTTCGTGCCGCTACTGCCGCTACTGCCGCTGGTGCCGCTCTGCGACGCTGGCCTCGCGCGCATGCTGCCGGTCGCCGCGGGCTGCATCGACGCCACCGTCGGGGCAGGGAGCGTCGGCGGGACCGTCGGGTGCTTCGGCTTGTTCGCGTCGCTCGCGAGCAGCGTCGGAGGAACGGTTGGGTGCTTGGGCTTTGCGGGCTCGGTGCCGAGTTGCGTCGTCGCGTGCACGAGCGCCTCGGCAGGAGCCATCGTCTCGGCGACGGCTTCCTCGGTCCTCGCGTGACCGCGCAGCGTGTTCTCGATCGGCGCTGGTTGTGGGACCGCGTCCCGTTTGTCGTCGGGGTGGTCCGCCACGTTACTCCCCGTTCCAGTAGCGAACGGGGCCCGTGTCCATGTGCACGAACCCGCTGTCGAGATAGAGGCCGACGCCGCCCATGTGCTGATCCTTGGCCCACTTGTGGAGCGCCTGCGTCGTCACGCGCGGAATGCGGAAGTCGACCGCGTTGCCGTGCGTGTGCTGGCTGTCGCGCGCGACCTGGTGCCCCTTCTTGCGCAGGATCAGGTTGAACTTGGGATGGCGAAACCCGCTGACGATGAATGCGGTGTCGCTATGAAAGTGCGCCGCAGCGGCGAGCACCGTCGGAAGTAGCTTGGGCTCCATCGTCGTCGACGAGCTCGTGTAGTGGTCGCGCAGAAAGCGATTGGCGAGCTCGGGAGCGACGGTCTCGCCAGGCGCGACCGCGATCCACTCGTTCGTCCACTGGTTGTAGAGGTTCGTCAGCCGCGTGGGCTTCGTGCCCACCATCGGTAGCTTGCCGGTGCTCGTCGTCTTGGCCGCGTGCTCGCGATCTTTCTTGCTCTGATATTGCTCCGCGCGCGCCACGGTCGACGCGAGCAAGAGCGCCACCATCCCCGCCGATCGGATCACGACCGCCCGCGAAGTTGGACCAAGGTCGACGCGGGGAGCACCTCGTTCAACGAGCCGCTGCGGAACCCGGCGAGATCGAGCGCGACATACGCAAAGCCGAGTTGCTTGCCCAGCGCGACGACCTTCTCGCGCATGCCGGGCGCGACCATCGCAGCGAGATCATCGGCATCCACCTCGAGCCGCGCGATCGTGTCGTGGAAGCGTACGCGCATCTGCCGAAACCCGAGCGCGCGCAGGCCGTCCTCGAACCCATCGACGCGCCGCAAGCGGTCGGGCGTGATCTGCGTGCCGTACGGAAACCGCGACGACAGACACGCTAGCTGCGGCTTGTCCCACGTGCGCAACCCGAGCTGCTTGCTCAGCGCGCGCACATCCGCCTTGGTCATCTGCGCATCGACCATGGGCATGCGCGCACCCTTGTCGCGCGCGGCCGCGATGCCCGGGCGCACGTCGCCCAGATCATCGAGGTTTGTTCCCAGCGCGATCGGCGCTCCATGCAGGCTTGCCGCGATCGGCCCCGCGACCGACATCAGCTCCGTCTTGCATAGCGCGCAGCGATGCGTCGGGTTCTCCGCGAACCCCGGGACCTCGAGCTCGTGAGATTGCACGACGTGGTGACGTGCGCCGAGACCGATCTCCTTGGCGAGCGCGATCGCATCGTCGATCTCGCTCTTCGCCATCGTGGGACTCACCGCGGTCACCGCGTGGCACTGCTCGCCGAGCGCCTGTTGTGCAACGGCCAGGAGCAACGCGCTATCGACACCTCCCGAGAACGCGACGAGCACCTGGCCATAACCTGCCAAGCCGGTGCGCAGTGCGCGCAGTTTGGTGGCGAGGAGTGCGTCCTCTGCGTGCTCGGTCATCGGACGTTCCTTCGAATTGAAATCCGCCACATGCCATCGAGAGGCTCCACGCCGATCACGTCCTGGCCCCACTCGCGGGCGCTGCGCGGAATCGTGCGCGACGCAGGCTCGTGATCCACGATCACGCTCACCGTCTCGCCGATCGCGACGGCCTCGAGCGCGAGCTTGGTGCGCACGAACGTGAACGGGCACACCTCGCCGCGCAGATCGACGTCACCAGGTGACAACGAGGTCTGCGGCGAAGACGAGGGCGACGAGTTGGTCATGGGTGATGAGCCCCGGAGGGCAGGGTGGCTCACCGCGAGGGATGAGCTCCATCGTGTGGAGATACACCACCCAGTCCCGTTCGGCTACCGCGCGGATCAGCTCACCGCCGACCCCGGATCCCGGCGCTACCCCACGGAACAAATGGAGGATTTTGCGCTGGCTCATGTCCAGACCTCCACCGCTGCCGCACGCGCGAGGGCAGTGCCGAGCTCTGCCTCGTTCAAGGGCTCGACCGCGTGACCGAACGACCGGAGCGTGGCGGCTGCGCGCTCGGCCAGCGGGGTGAGGAGCGGTCCTTCCACGCGCGTCTCCACGCGAGCTCCGCGCAGTGTCACGCCGAGCGCCGCGCGCAGTGCCTCCGACTGCCGATGTGGATCGCGCGTGCGGCAGATGATCAGCGTGAGAGGCGATTCGATCATGTGAGTGCGACGACGCGGTCGCTCGTGCCGAGCACGGCCGCGTGATCATCCTGGCTGCCGCGTTCGACACCCTCGGGCAGCTCGATGCCGACGGCGGAGTTCGAGCACACCGTGAGCTCGCAATCATCGTCGAGCAGCGCGGTCGTGCTGTCCGGATCCGCGGACAGTGCGTGGACGCCCGCATCCATCACGAACATCACCACCTCGTGGCGCGCGCGACGAGCAGCGTGAGCGAGGTGCACGGCGGTCGGCAGATCCGTCCGCGTCGCGAGAATAATCCCGAGCTTCACGGCGTCCAGCGCGCGACCTCGACGAAGTCGCGATCGTCGCCTGACCACGCGTACTGCGCGACCTCGGAGATGCCATCGGGCGTCACGCCGATGACGACGTGTTGGACGGGATACGCGGGGCCGACGGCCATCGCGCGATCGGTCTCCGAGAAGTAGGCCCGGCCGTTGGAGTGCGAGTGGTAGACGACGCGCGCGGGGCGGTCGCCATCGAACGAACGCGCGAAGTCGAACAGCTCGCTGCCCGCGATCACGAAGCCCGTCTCCTCGGTCCGGTTTGGCGTGAGCGGATGATCTCCGTCGTTCTGCGCATTGCGACAGGTCACCGCGCTGTCGACGACGATGCCGCGCTTGGGACCGGTCAGGTAGCCGCAGCACTCGGCGGGATACATCGCGCGAGCGTGAGCGTAGATTTCGCGGCGCACGTCGTCAGGAATCGCGATGATGTCCATGCGCCAGCGTAGCCCGGATATCGAACGAGCGGCCGGCCGTTTTAGCGGTTCGCGATGGCCGCCATCCAGCGCGTCGCGGCAGTTGCGCCACGCCAGAATGCGAGGGCCGTGGCATCACCTTCTGCCGACGGCCACCAATGTGGTGAGCCTTCGATCGGGAGGTCCTTCGCATCGCCAGTCTCGACGATCTTCGTATCGGGTCCGTGGGCCGCGAGCTCGGCGCGCTGGGCGTCGCTGGCGCCTGCGACGACGATGGTGCCGACACCACCGGCGGCGAGGTACGTGGCCGCGACGAGCGATGCGCTCGGCTCTCCATCGACGGCGACGCGCGTGGCCGCGACCATCAGGTGGGTCTGGCCGAGGCCGCCCACATCGTGCAGCAGGATGTGCCGTGCGTAGCGGCGGACCTGCTCGTCGCGCATCGTGCTAGCGACCGCCTGCGATCGCGGGAACGATCGAGATCTCGTCGCGATCGGAGACCTTCGCGTCGAGGCCGCCGAGGTCGCCGATGTCGTCGCTGCCGACGAAGATGCGGATGAACGGCTTCACCTTGCCGTTGTCGAGCAGCTTGGCGCCGATGCCGGGATGCTTCTTGTCGAGCTCCGCGATCGCGTCGCGCACGGTGGCGGCACTGATCTCGACGTCGGAGTTGCCGGCGGTAAAGCTGCGCAGGGCGGAGGGGACTCGAATGCTCGCCATCTCAGGTGCCTTTCGCGGACACTATCAAGCGCGCCGCATCGGTGTGGGGTTTGATCATCGCGCGGTTGCAGGCAGGACAGTCGGGGCGAGGTGCGAAGCGTACGACGCGCGGCTCCGGAACTTTGCGGAGGTCGTCAAACGCGAGCAGAGCGCCCGCGTACATGCGATCGCCGCGCACCAGGCCGATCGCGAGTGCGGCAGCGACGCCGCCGATCGCACCGACGACGGGACCGAGCACGCCAGCGTCGGCGCAGGTCGGAGCGTCGACCGGCTCTTCGAACAGGCAGCGATAGCACGCAGATCCGGGGGCCCCTGCGAGCGCGTTGCCGCCGTAGTGCAGCGCGGCCGCGATGACATACTGGCGCCCGTTCTCGACGGCCCAATCGGCGACGGCGAACTTGGTCTCTGGATCGTCGCTGCCGTCGATGATGAGCTCGCAATCACCGCCGAGCTTGTCGGCATCCGCAGCGGTCCACTTCGCGACGTGGGCTGTCGCTGTTCCTCCACGCGCCACGATCAACGCGGCGAGCTTCTCGGCCTTTGGCGAGCCGATGTCGTCAGCGGTGAACTGGATCTGCCGGTGCAGGTTCGACAGCTCGACGGTGTCGTGGTCGACGATAGTGACAGGGAGGCCGGCAGCGCCGAGCGAGAGCCCGATCGGGCCGCCGAGGCCACCCGCGCCGACGAGCGTCACCCGATGGGTCACGCGCTGGCCTCGGCCTTGGTTCGCTTGCAGACCTTGCAACGCCCGTCCGTCCCGATCACGCCGACACACGCACCATCTGGGCAGAGCTCGCGCTCGATCGGCTCGTCTTCGCTCGTCGCAACGGACGGCCCAACGGCGACGCCGGTGCCTACGACGATCGCCGCGCTCGCCGACGCGTGAATCGAGTCGGTACCTTCCTCGTCGTCCGGCTCGTCCTCTTCGTCGTCGTCGGACTCGTCATCCTCATCGTCGTCGTCCGCGTCATCGTCGTCGTCGTCTCCGTCGCCCTCGTCGTCCTCGCCGTCCTCGGCTTGAACGTCGTCGGCGTCTTCCTCGTCGCCCGTCTCCTCGGCGTCGTCGTCCTCGTATTCGTCGTCGTCTGCCGGCGCGTCCGTCTCGATGTCGCCGCTGCCGTCCGCCGCGATCGCCTTGGCGACGACCGCCCCCGCGGCCTTGCCGCAGACCTTGCAGACTCCGCCCGCGCCAACGACACCGATGCATCCGCCGTCCGAGCACAATTGCCGCGACGTCCACCCCGTCGCGGCAGCGCCGATCTTTGCGGGCGAGGCGGGCGCGAGCTCGGTCGGGACATCGCTCGGCTCGTCCGCGTCGGCAGCGACGGGCTGCGGAGCAGTCGGGTTGCGCATGCCGCGCTTGCGCTCGTCGCCCCAGTTCTGGGCCGCACGGCCGCACACCTTGCATTGGCCATTGGGGCCGATGACACCCGTGCATCCGCCGTCGGAGCAGAGCGCTCGGTAGTCCCATTCGTCGACGGTCATGCGCCTCCGAGAATCGTGAAGAGATCCTGTGCGAGGAAGAACATCAGATCGATGTCGCCCAGGCGCAGCTTTGCCTTGGTCTGGATGGGGCGCTCCTTGCGGGCGTCGAGGGTCAGCTTGTCGAGCCAGCTGCCGTTCTTGCTTCCGGCGTCGGCAACGAACCAAGCGCCGCGCTCCGCCCTCACATATGCATGGAGGCGCGAGATCGACTGGTCGCTGATCACGATGTCGTTGTTCGGCGTGCGGCCGATGGTGATCCGGTCGGGAAACGACGCGCCCGGCTTCTTGGCGAGCGGGTAAATCTCGAGATCGGCGACGGGCGGGGACGTCGGGAGGCGCACCTGCGCCTGGATGGTCTCGCCAGGCTCCTCGTCGTCGACCGTGTGCGTCGTGGCTCGCGAGACCTGCATGGTCGTGTTGCTGTCGACGAGCCCGCGCAGGGACGTGCGGACCAGGGCGGCAGGGGCGGCAGCGGCGAGAAACTCTTCCCGTCCCAACTTCGCGAGGTTGCGGTAGTGCGCGGTCGCGTCCACTGGGGTCGTTATCCCCCGCGCTCCCTTCATCGGCAAGCGCTTGGATTACCTCATCTACTCGCGAACATCAGTGTTTGACAGCCCCAGAGGCCACGGGGTAAACGTGCGCCTCATGTACGACACGTCCGATATCCGCAAAGGCCTCAAGGTTCTGATGGACGGTAACCCGTGGACGGTCATCGAGTTCCAGTTCGTGAAGCCGGGCAAGGGCGCGGCGTTCACGCGCACGAAGTTCAAGAATCTCCTCAACGGTACGACCAAGGAGATGAACATCCGCTCGGGTGAGAAGCTCGAGCCCGCGAACGTCGACACGCGCGACATGCAGTTCCTCTACAAAGAGGGCGGCGACATGGTGTTCATGGATCAGACGAACTACGAGCAGGTCTCGATCAGCGCGGACCTGATCGGCGATGCGCACGATCTGATGAAGGACAACATGCCGTGCACGGTCGTGTTCTTCAACGAGCGCCCCGTCGACGTCACGCTCCCCACGTTCGTTCAGCTGGAAGTCACGGCGTCGGAGCCGGGCGTCAAGGGCGACACCTCGGGCAACGTGCAAAAGCCGGCCACCCTCGAGACCGGCGCGCAGGTCAGCGTGCCGCTGTTCATCCGCGTCGGTGACACGGTCAAGGTCGATACGCGCACGCACGAGTACGTCGAGCGCATTAACAAGTCGTAGTGCGCGGTCGCGTTCTCGCGATCGATTCAGGTACTGCGATCATTCGTGGCGAGCGTGCTGATGCGCGTTTGCCTGCGCAGCCGAGCTGGCGACCGGGCGATCTGGTCGACGGTGACTCCGTCGTCCGAGTTTTCGGGGATGGCGGATTCCCCGAGCCGGCGACAGAGACCGCGCGCATGCCGCGCGATCGGCTCACCGCGATCAGACAGCGCGCGACGGCGCTGACAGCGCTGCGCCAGTTCTTTGCGGAGCGTGACTTCCTCGAAGTGGAGACGCCGCTCCTGGTTCCCGCGCCGGGCCTCGAGATTCACCTCGACGCGATCGAAGCCGGCGGTGGCTACCTGATCACGTCGCCCGAGTATCAGATGAAGCGCCTCCTCGCGGCGGGGTGCGAGCGCATCGTGCAGGTGTGCAAGTGCTTCCGCGGCAACGAGCGCGGTCCGCATCACGCGAGCGAGTTCACGATGATCGAGTGGTACCGCGCGTACGCGGACCTCGATGCGATCGTGCGCGATACCGAGGAGCTCGTCGCTGCCGTCGTCACCGCCGTGCACGGCGCTCCGCTCGCGCGTATCGGTGGTCGCACGATCGACGTCACTCCACCGTGGCCGCGCCTGACGGTGCGCGATGCGATGATGAAGTACGCGGGCGTCGAGGTCGCGGGGGACGAGTCGGCGGCCGTGCTCGTCGCGAACGTCCGCGCCGCAGGTATCGACGTCGCGGACGACACGGCGTGGGACGACGCCTTCTTTGCCGCGTTCCTCGCGCGCGTCGATCCACCGATCGCGGCGCTCGACCATCCGCTCATCCTCGAGGACTGGCCCGCACCGCTTGCAGCACTCGCGCGCCGAAAGCCGGGCGACCCGCGCGTCGCGCTGCGGTTCGAGGCATATGTCGGCGGACTCGAGCTCGCGAACGCGTTTGGCGAGCTGACGGATCCTGTCGAGCAACGCGCGCGCTTCCTCGACGATCAACGCATCCGTCGCGAGCGGGGACGCACCGTGTATCCGCTCGACGAGAAGCTCCTCGCCGCGCTCGCGGAGGGCTTGCCGCCTTCTGCCGGTATCGCGCTTGGCTTCGACCGCCTCGTGATGTTGGCCACAGGTGTGGCAAGCATCGATCGTGTGCTGACGTTCACCGCCAGCGAGCTTTGATCCGCGTTACCATCGACTGATGCAGCGTGGACGGGTCGGTCTCGCGGTCACTCTGGCGTTAGCGCTCGGTTCGAACGTCGTGCTCGCCCAACCGGGCCAGTATCCGTCGCCGCCGCCGCCGCAGCCCGCTCCATATCCGCAACCGGCTCCGTACCCGCAACCCGCGCCGTATCCGCAGCCGTACGCGCCGCCGGCGTATGCGTATCAGCCGCCGCAGCCAGTGCAGCTCACGGCAGAAGAGTCCGAGCTGCTCTCCAAGGGCATCGTCACCGACGGGCAGGTCATCGGCGGCGGCTTGCTCGCATTCTTCGTCGGCTTTGGCTCGGGGCAGGCGCTCGAAGGCCGCTGGACTGACACGGGATGGATCTTCACGCTCGGCGAGGCCGCCGCGTTCACGATGCTCGTGGTCGGAGTCTCACAGTGTATCGACGGTGAGGATCGGCACAGCGGCGACGACAACAATCAAATCTGTCCCGACGGCGGCGCGGGAAAGGTGTGGGGCGGGCTCCTCGCGTACATGGCGCTGCACATCTGGGAGATCGTCGACGTGTTCACCGGACCGGCGAACCAGAACTCGCGCGTGCGTGCCCTTCAATCGCGGATGTACGGCTACGGCGCGTACCCGGGATATTCGATCTACGTGAAGCCCGGCACCAACAACGAAGGTAGCTTCGCCGGCGTCACGCTCAGCTTCTAGACGCCGAGACGCTTCCGCATCGCGCGGACGGTGCCGCCCGGATCCGTCGAAGCCCCGCGACCTACCTCGCCGAGCAAGCGCGCGGCCTTTGTCGGACTCCCGTTCGCGTGGGCGAGGGCCAGCTCCAGCGCGGCACGCTCGAGGTCGTCGCGTACTTCGCGCAAGTTCAGCGAACCGGCCGCGATCCGGCGCGCCAGTGCTTCGCGATCGAATAAGCCCGTCGGCGTAGCACCGCTGTCGCCGCGGATGACACGCGCCGGGAGATCGGAGAGCAGGACCTCCTCCCCCGCACGCTTTCCGACGAGCGCCTGGTAGAGGACATTGCGAAGCTCGCGGACGTTGCCGGGCCACGCATAGCGGGCGAGGGCGCGTTCGGCGGCCGGAGCGATGCTCGTCACACGATGTGGTGCGTTCGGTTCCTCGGTGTAGAACCGCGCGATCAGCAACGCGCAGAGGTCTGGCAGATCCTCCGCACGCTCGCGCAGCGGCGGCAGCTCGATGCGCACGATCGCGAGGCGCTGGAACAGATCCGCGCCAAACTCTCCGCGCCGCACGAGCTCCTCGAGATCGCGGTTGGTCGCGGCGACGACGCGGAAGTCGACGCGGTGCCACTTGTTCTCGCCGAGCCGACTGATCACGTGATCCTCCAGCACGCGCAACAGCTTGATCTGGACGGTGAACGGCGTGTCATCCACCTCGTCGAGGAAGACAGTGCCGCCGCTCGCCGCGCGCAGCTGGCCGTCGTAGTCCTGCACGGCGCCTGAGAACGCGCCGCGCGCGTAGCCGAACAGCTCGCCCTCGATCAGATCGTTTGGGATCGCCGCGCAGTTGATCGGTACCAGCTCACCGCGCCGTCCCGACCGCGCGTGAATGTGGCGAGCCGCGAGGTCTTTTCCCGTGCCTGTCTCGCCCGTGAGCAGCACCGCCATCGACGTGCCCGCGACGCGATCGAGCTCGCGAAGGAAGCGCTGTGCGGCGGCACTGCGCGCGACAAAACCCTCCGGCGGCGGGCCCGCCATCAGGCGCGCAGCGAGCTCCTGCATGCGACGCCGCAGGGTGGCGGCAAATTCTGCGGACGAGAGCTTGAGCGAGAGCGAGTCGTACGCGCCTGCGATCGCGGCGGCTTCTGCGGCATCCGGTGAGACTGCACCGGGGCACCCCCACAACCACGGCTGTGAATCCCACGGCGCGCCTGTCGCGGTGCTGCTCTTCGCGTGACGCCTCGCCGCTCCTCGTCGCGACAGCCGCCTCTGCAGCTCGGCCGGAGGGCGGGGCGCGATGACGAGCTCGGCGTCGGCTGCCGCGTCCGGGCCTACGACGTCGACGCCCGCCTCGCGCAGTGCTTTGCGGTGAGCGTTCGGTAGCGTCCCCGCGACAGAAATGCGCACGACCGTAGTGTACTACGGGAACCGTAATTAAATGCGGATTCGTAGCAAGTAGACCGGCGTGATTACGGGGTCTTGGCGTGGCACCGCTCATGCTCGTTTCTTTGCTCGTGAAAGCCGCCGGGTGTGCGGCCCGAGGAGACCCGTCATGATGACCCAACAAGTCCTGTATCTCGCGATCGCCGGTGGTGGCGTCGCACTCCTGCTGATCCTGCTCGTCGCGGGGACGGTGGTTATTGGCGAACAGGAGAGCGGTCTCGTGATCCGTCGCTATGGCCGTCCTCTACCGCCGGGCCGCATCGTCGCGACCATCGGGGAAGCGGGTTATCAAGCCCGCATGCTGCCGCCTGGGTGGCACTTCCCGCTGTTCCCGTGGAAGTACAAGGTGCAGAAGGTTCCGCTGACCGACGTTCCGCCCGGCGAGATCGCCGTGGTGGTCGCGAAGGACGGCGCAGCGATTCCTGCGGAGCGCGTACTCGGCCACGAGGTCCTCTGCGACAACTTCCAAGACGCAACCGCGTTCCTCGATCGCGGTGGTGAGAAAGGACGCCAGAACGCCATGCTGACGGCTGGTCGCTATCGCATCAATCCGGCTCTGTTCGACATCGTGACCTCGCGTCGCGCCTCGTCGTTCGGCCTGGTGCCGGAGCAGCTGCAGGTGTTCCATGTTCCGAGCGATCGCGTCGGCATTCTCACCGTGCTGGATGGCAAGCCCATTCCTGCAGGTGACCTCGCCGGTCAGGTCGTCTTGAATCACGACAGCTACCAGAACGCACAAGCGTTCATCGATGCCGGTGGTTCACGCGGACTTCAGGAGAGCGTGCTGCTCAGCGGTGCATGGAACCTCAACCCGTGGTTCGTCAACGTCGAGCTCATCTCGCTCACCGAGATTCCGATCGGCTACGTCGGTGTGGTGGTCAGCTACGTCGGTGGCGAGCATGTGGACATCAGTGGTGATGGCTTCGCGCATGGCGACCTCGTGGAGGTGGGTCGCAAAGGCGTGTGGGTCGAGCCGCTGCTGCCCGGTAAACACCCGATCAACACGCGTGCGATGAAAGTGGAGCTCGTTCCGACGACGAACATCGTCCTCAACTGGGCTGCGCGCTCGGAGGCACACGCCTACGACGCAGGCCTCGAGGAGATCACGGTGCGCTCGCGCGACGGCTTCTCGTTCAGCCTGAATGTGGCCGCCATCATCCATGTCGGTATGAAGAACGCCCCGCGCGTCATCTCGCGCGTCGGCTCGATGCAAAACCTGGTCGACCATGTGCTTCAGCCCACGGTCGGTAACTACTTCCGTAACTCGGCCCAGGAGGTCAGCGTGCTGGAATTCCTCTCTGCCCGTACTGCTCGTCAGCGCGAGGCGTACCTGCACATTCGCGCGGCCGTCGCTGCGTACGACGTCGACTGCATCGATGCGCTCATCGGCGATATTCAACCGCCGGCCGAGCTCATGAAGACGCAGACCGATCGCAAGATCGCCGACGAGCTACAGCGTACGTACGACGCGCAGCGTGAAGCGCAGATTCGTCGCCAGATGCTCGAGCGCGAGACGGCGGCTGCAAACATGCAAGCCGAGGTCGTGCGTAGCGAGCAGCAGGTCCGCATCTTCGAGAAGAACGCAGAAGCGGCAGTCGCGTCTGCGCGCGGTCAGGCCGACGCGTCCAAGCTGGCGGCGGAAGCAGAAGCCGTCGCCATCACGGCTCGCGGTGAAGCGAACGCGTCGGCGGAGCGTGCTCGTGGTGCAGCAATCGCGGAGTCCTATGAGGCCGGTATCCGTGCGATCGGTGAGCAGGGATATACGGCGATCCAGATCGCGCAGATTCTCGGCCAGGCGGGACTCAAGCTCGTCCCCGATGTGGTGCTCGGCGATGGCCGTGCAAACCTCGCGGACGTCTTGCTCGCTCGCATGGCCGCGCCTGCAAAGGATACCGCGAAGGTGGAGGTACTCGTCGACCGTCCGCTCGTCGCATCGACGAACGGCGTTAACGGTCACTGAGCCGGCGGCATCTCCATCAGCGTCCAGTACTTGTTGAGCGTCGCCATTACCTCGGCGAAGTCCGTGAACGTCACGGGCTTCACCAGGTAACCAGCAACGTTCAGCTGGTACGCCTCGACGCGGTCGCGATCTTCGTTTGACGTCGTCAGCACGACGACGGTGAGTGGCGCGAGGTCGGGATCCTTCCGGATCTCGCGCAGGCACTCGATGCCGTTCATGCGCGGCATGTTGATATCGAGCAGCATCAACCGCCGCTGCGCTGGCATCACATCGCGGCGCAGCGTCTCCAGCGCTTCGATGCCGTCGCGCGCGACGTAGATCGGATTGGAGATGTTCGCTTTCGTGAACGCGCGGCGGACCGTCATGATGTCCACCTCGTCGTCCTCGACGAGCAGGATGTTGAGCGAGCGTTCATCCATGACGTACCTCTGCGACCGGCCACGAGAAGTAGAAGGCGGCGCCACCTTCGGGGCGGGCCTCGACCCACGCTGCGCCGCGGTTGGACTCGACGATCTTGCGAACGACAGAGAGGCCGATGCCGGTGGACTCGACCTTGTCGCGACGCTCGAGAGTCTGGAACAGACCCCAGATGCGCTCGTGGAACTCGGGCGGGATGCCGATGCCGTTGTCGAGCACGCCGAACACCCAGCGGTCACCGTCGCGCTTGACCGTGATCTCGATGGTCAGGTCGCGCTCGCGGTTGTACTTGAGCGCGTTGGAGATGAGGTTCATCAGCACCTGCTGCACCTGCACGCGCACGCCCGTGATCTTGGGCAGGTCGCCGATGGTGATCTTCGCCGTCGCGGGTGGCGCGAGCAGCTCCCACACCTCGTGCGCGAGCTCGGTCATGTTGACGCTGACCAGCTTGGGATCGCGCTCGCGACCGGCGCGGCTGTACGCGAGGATGCCGCCGATCAGGTTCTCGAGGCGGATCACGCGCCCGCGCATGAGGTTCAGGTGCTCGCGCGTCTGTTCGTCGAGCCGGTCGCCCATGTCATCTTCGATCCACTGCGAGAGGTTCGCGATGCCGCGGAGCGGAGCCTTGAGATCGTGGCTCGCGACGTATGCGAACTGATCGAGCTCCGCGTTGGACTTCTCGAGCGCGGTGATGAGGTCGCGTGCTTCGCCGAACATGCGTGCGTTGTCCATCGCGATCGCGGCGGTGCTCGCGATGCCGGAGACCAAGCGCTCCGACTCCGCGTTGAACTGCGAGGGCCGTTCGTGACCAAATACGAGCGCGCCGATCACGCGGCCTTTTCGACCGAGGACCGGTGTGGCGAGCAAGCTCGCGAGGGGAGGGCCATCGGGAAGCATCGCGCGCAGCTCGCGTCCGGCCACGTGCGCCGCGGTTGGCGCGTCGCTGCTCGCGCCCGCGAAGGCACCGCCCGCCAGCGCGTCGTCGACGAGCGTGGCCTCGATCGACGCCCCGGGGATAAACGCGCCGACCGTAGCACCACAGAGCTTCGTCGCGGTGGTCACGACCTTGTCCGCGAGCGCGTCGGAATCGAGCTCGGCCGAGAGCTGCTTGCCCAGCTCGTGCAACTGTTCGAGTCGTTCGGCCTGGGCACGGATCTTCGTCTCCGCCTGCCGGCGCGCCGAGTCCGCCGTCTTTCGCGCGACGCCAAGCGCGAGCGTGTACGCGACGGTCGAGAGGCAGTTCAGGGTGTCGTGATCGATCGGCCGCCGCGAGTACATGGCCATGACCCCGAGCACGCGATCCTCGACGCGCAGCGCGTATCCCGCAAACGAGCGTATGCGCTCCGTCCGCATCCAATCGCTCCCGCCGACGGCCGCGTCTGTCGCGACGTCGTTCGTAAGATATGGCGCTCCGCTCTCCGCGATCTGTCCCAGCTGGTGCTGGCCCATCGCGAAGCGCGCGGGGAGATCGGGGACGTCGAGCCCGGCGTGCGCATAGAGATCGAGGTAGTGCCCCTCCGCGTCCGTCACCCAGATCCGCGCGATCGTCGCGTCCAGGTGGCGCGTCATCGCGATCGCCGCGCGCTGTAGCGCCGCCGACAAGGACTCCTCACGCGTGAGGGCTTCACCGAGCTCGCCGACAAGGAGCGCGGCCTTCGCCTGGCCGTTGTCCAGCGTGCCGGGGTTGACCTGCCGCAGGCTGATCAACAAGCCACCGTCTGCTGTCGGCAGCACGCGAGCCTGCAGCCAACCGACAGACGGGAGCACGTTCTCGGTGAGGAGCTCCGTGCGATCCGCCATCGCGTAGCGAAACCCGGAGGCAAACGCGGTTTGCTCCAGCTCGGGGCACCGGGCCCATAACGTATCCCCCGTGGCGCCGAGCAGACGCGACGCCTCCGGGTTCGCGAGCGTGACCCGCCAGTCTGCCGACACCACGACGACGCCGTGCGGCAGAAGTCGGAGGATCTCATCGTTGTGGTCGACCGCGGGCTGCACGCGCGATACGCATGCGAGTCACGCGCCACCCCACCGCTACCCCAGATGCTGGGACCGTGAGGGATCGCGAACGGTCGCATCTGCGCGAGCCCGCACGGTGCGCGCCGGCGCTCGGCCCGCGCGCACGAGGAGCGGCTTCACGAACTGGCCGGTGTAGCTCTTGGGATTCTCGGCGACTTGCTCCGGCGTGCCTGTCGCGATGATCTCGCCGCCTGCCGCGCCCCCCTCGGGACCGAGGTCGATGATCCAATCGGCCGTCTTGATCACGTCGAGGTTGTGCTCGATGACGAGCACGGTATTGCCGCCATCTACCAGGCGACCGAGCACCTCGAGCAGCTTCTTGACGTCTCCGAAGTGGAGGCCCGTGGTCGGCTCGTCCAGCAGATACAGCGTGCGGCCGGTCTGCACGCGCGCGAGCTCCTTTGCGAGCTTCACGCGCTGCGCTTCGCCCCCCGACAGCGTCGTCGCGGCCTGGCCGAGAGCGATGTAGCCAAGGCCGACGTCGACGAGCGTCTGGAAGATCCGCGACAGCTGCTTGTGATGCTCGAACAGCTTTGCCGCTTCCTCGATCGGCGTGTCGAGCATCTGCGCGATGTTCTTGTCCTTGTACGTCACGCGCAGCGTCGCGTCGTTGTAGCGCTTGCCCTTGCAGACCTCACACGTGACGAACACGTTCGGCAGGAAGTGCATCTCGACCTCGCGCACGCCCGCGCCTTCGCACGCCTCGCAGCGACCGCCGCCTTGCTTGGCGGAGACGTTGAACGAGAACCGCCCCGCCTCGTAGCCGTACGTCTTGGCGATCGGCATCTGTGCGTAGAGCTCGCGGATCAGATCGAACGCCTTGGTGTACGTCGCGGGGTTGGAGCGCGGCGTGCGACCGATCGGCTGCTGGTCGATCACGATGCACTTGTCGACCTTGCCCAGGCCCGTGAGCGAGTCGTACGGGCCCACGCGATCGAGCGATCGGTGCAGCATGCGGTTGAGCGCCGGATGCAGCGTCGCGTTGATCAGCGATGACTTGCCCGCGCCGGAGACACCGGTGACTGCGACCATCACGCCGAGCGGAATCTCGCACGTGACGTTCTTGAGGTTGTGCTCGCGCGCGCCCGACAGCTTCACCCAGCTCGACGCCTCGCGCCGCTTCTCGGGAACCTCGATACGCTCGATGTCCGCGAGGAACCGTCCCGTGATCGAACCGGGGACCTTCTTGATCTGGTCCGGCGTGCCCTCCGCGACGACCCTGCCGCCGTGGCGACCTGCACCGGGACCGAAGTCCACGACCCAGTCCGCCGCTTCGATCGTGGCTTCATCGTGCTCGACGACGAGCACCGTGTTGCCGAGGTCGCGCAGGCGATGGAGCGTCTTGATCAGGCGCTCGTTGTCGCGCTGGTGCAGGCCGATCGACGGTTCGTCGAGAACGTAGAGCACGCCCGAGAGCTCCGAGCCGAGCTGCGACGCGAGACGGATGCGCTGCGCTTCACCGCCCGAGAGTGTGCCGGCACCGCGGTGCAGCGTCAGGTAGTCGAGACCGACGTCCAACAGGAACGTCAGCCGATTCTTGATCTCCTTGAGCACCTCGCCGGCGATCTGCAGGCGCGATCCGGTGAGCTTCATCGACGTCATCCACTCGAACGCCTGCTTCACCGTCATGCCGGTCACATCGACGATCGGCTTCTCGTTCACGAACACCGCGCGGGACTCGGGACGCAACCGCGTGCCGTGGCAAGTCGCGCACGGAATCGACGCGAAGAACTGCTCGTAATGCGTACGCGTCCGCTCGCTGTTGCTCTCGCGATGACGGCGCTCGAGCTGCGACAGGATCCCCTCGAAGCGCATCGCCCACTCGCCCTGGCTGTGCTTGCCCTCCCACGCGACCATCACGCGCTTGTCGCCGGTGCCGTTGAGCAGCACGTCGCGCTGCTTCTCGCTGAGCTTGTTCCACGGCTTGTCGAGGTCGATCTTGAACGCCTTGGAGATCGACTTGACGATGTTGCTCGTCCAGCCAGAGTCCTTGGCGATCGCTTCGCCCCACACCGCGACCGCGCCATCGCGGATCGAACGCGTTTGATCGGGGACGACGAGGTTGGGATCCGCCGCGAGGCGATCACCGAGGCCGTTGCAATCCACGCACATGCCGAGCGGCGAGTTGAACGAGAAGCTCTGCGGGGAGAGCTCGGGGAAGCCGATGCCGCACTTGGGGCAGGCGTTCGCTTCACTGAACACGCGCGTCACCTTTTCGCCGGCGACGTCGACCATGATCTTGCCCTTGCCCTCGCGCAGCGCGGTCTCGACGCTGTCGGTCAGGCGGCCCTTGTCCTTGGCGCTGATCGTCACGCGGTCGATCACGAGCTCGATGGAGTGCTTCTTCTGCTTCTCCAGCGCTTCGACGTCCTCGAGGCGAACGATCATGCCGTCGATCCGCACGCGCACGAAGCCGGCCTTGCGCAGCTCGCCGAACAGCTCGCGGAACTCGCCCTTGCGGTTCTCCGCCTTGGGCGCCATCAGCGTGATCTGCGTCTTGTCGGGCAGCGACGCGAGCTCGTCGACGATCTCGCCCGCCGTGCGCGCGCCGACGGGACCGCCGCAGTTGTAGCAACGTTGCTCACCCGCACGTGCGTAGAGCACACGGAGGTAGTCGTAGATCTCGGTGATGGTGCCGACCGTGGAGCGCGGGTTCGAGGACGCGCTCTTCTGCTGGATCGCGATCGTCGGCGACAGGCCGCGAATGCGCTCGTATTTCGGCTTCTCCATCTGGCCGAGGAACTGGCGCGCGTACGCGCTGAGCGACTCGACGTACCGGCGCTGGCCCTCGGCGTAGAGCGTGTCGAACGCCAGGCTCGACTTGCCCGAGCCCGACGGCCCCGTGATCACGACCAGCTGGTGCTTGGGGAGCTCGAGGCGATCCACCTGCAGGTTGTGCTCGCGAGCACCCTCGATGATGATCGAGTCAGCCCGATCGTAGATCGACCGCTCGGGTTCACGACGACCGGGTCCAACGGAGGTGCGAGCCATGGGACGACACCGTACGGAGCAGGTGTTCAGTCGTCAAGGCAAGTATGCGCCGCGAATGGCTTATCGATCGGGTAGGGAGGAATTCCGAGCCCTATCCTGACAACGTTGCGTCAGGTTTGCGCGTCTGCGATCGCAGGTGATACGTCCGAGTCGTCGTGCGTCCCTTCCTGTTCGCGGTGGTCCTCGTCCCGTCGGTTGCGCTAGCGGGGGGCCAGGCCGTGGTCTCGGGAGCGAGCGCGATCTACGCGACCGCTGCGGAAGCACGGGCGGCGGCCACGCCCAGCCTCGAAGTGAGTGACTCGGTCGTCGTCACGATCCTCGGAGAGGAAGGCGACGTGGTTCGCGTCTCGACCACGAGCAAGGACGACTGCCTCGAGCGGATGGATCAGGCGTACGCGATCACCGGCTACGTCGCGCGCTCGCAGTTGATCCCGCGCCTCGCGAAGCCGCTGGTCAAGACGTTCTCCGATGGCTCCGCGATCGCGATCGACGCGGGCGCGCCCGTCCTGAATGGCCAGCTGACAGATCCGATGCTGGCGGCGGCCGTGCCCAAGATCGCCGCAGCGCAGACGGCGCTCGGTGTGCGATGGAGCGAGGCATCGCTGCCGGCGACCAACGCCGAGGAGATGGTGTGCAAGAACGGCCCGCAGACGCGCGCGGAGCTCGAGAAGAGCGCCGCCGAGGAGTGGCAGCGCGAGGACGAAGCGCGACGAGAAGAGCTGCGTCGCAATCCTCCACCCCCACCTCCCGCGCCGGTGAAGAAGGTCGACAAGCGACCAGCGCCGAAGACGGACAAGCAAAAGCGCGAACGCGAGTTGGATGACGAGGCGGCGGCGTTCGCGGATCTCCTCGTCGGCGAAGGATCCTCTGACTATTCAGAAGGCGACATGTCGCGTTCGCCCGGGGGGAACCTCGGCTCGTTACAGAGCGTCGCGTACGCCCCCGCATGTGGAATCTCCGGCGCCACGATCAACGGCGCGCCCGCGGGCAGCAACGCGAGCGACGTGTACGCGTCCTATCACGTGGGCACTCGGGGCCTCGGCGACGTGCGCGCGACGTGTGGTCTGGCGCGCGTTGCCGGCACGCTCGTCGACCACGCGGGTGGTGGCAGCATGGGTATAGGCGGAGGCCGAAGCTCGGGCTTCAAGGCCGGCCCGCTGTTCTGGCCCGACGGCAAATCAGCCGGGAAGCTCGTGGACACCGTCACGATCCACGAGGTGCCGGAGAAGGTGGGGACGATGCTCTGCGTCTCGCTGAATCACGTCGCGCAGAAGGTCTGTCACCGCGCGGCTGACGCGACCAAGTGACAGCAAGCAGCGCTGCGAGATCGTTCGCCGTCGTCATGCGTCCGAGCATCATGCGCCGCACTGCCTTCGCGCTGCTGCTCGTTCCATCCGTCGCGGTCGCGGGAGGGCGGGGCGTGCTCAGCGGCGCGAGCGACATCTATCAGACCGCGGCCGAGGCGCGGGCCGCAGCACCGGGGGCGGTCACGGCCCACGATGCGGTCTCCGTTCAGATCCTCGCGGTGCACGGCGATGTCGTCCACGTCGCAACGGCGGGGGGAGACGACTGCGTGAAGCCGGTGGACCAAGCGTACGAGCTCACCGGCTACATCGCGCGCCCGCAGCTGATCCCGCGCCTCGCGAAGCGGATCAGCACGTCGTTCCAGGATGGCACCGCGATCGCGATCGATATCGGGGCGCCCGTGGTCGAAGGCAGGTTCGTGGACCCGTTCTCCGCCGCGGCGGTTCCCACGATCAAACACAGCCAAACCACCCTCGCGGTGACGTGGGCCGAAGCGTTCTTGCCGTTCTCCGGTGAAGAACGCGTCGTCTGTTCAAACGGCGTGCAAACCGCCGCCGAGTACGACAACGATGCTGTTCGTCGGCGGCGCGAAGGAACCCTCGCCGAGTACGATCAGCCGTTCGATCTGGCGGCCGCGTGCGGCATCTCCGGCCCGACGCTCAACGGTGTCGCGGTCGATGGGCCTGCCACCTACTTCGTGCGCTCGTACCGCGTCGGCGACCACGGCCTTGGTGATCGCGAAACCGTGTGCGGCGAGGTCCGCGTGGCCGGCGCTCTCTCGCACAGTGACGGCGGCGGTGGCGCGACCGTCGCCAGCGGCGATCATCGCACCCAGTTCAAGCCCGGCCCGCTGTTCTGGCCCGACGGAAAGCCAGCGGGGAAGCTGGTCCGCTACGTCGACGACAATCTTCAGGACGAGAAGATCGGGACGATGCTGTGTCACGACGTTCCGCACGTCGCACAAAAGGTCTGCCACCGGGCCGCCGATGCGGTGGTGTGGCGCTGACTACTTCTTCGCGAAGCTCGCGACGTACTTCTCGTAGCCCCAGTCCTTGAGCTTGTCGACGGGGACGAAGCGCAGCGACGCGGAGTTGATGCAGTAGCGCAGGCCGGTCGGCTTCGGGCCGTCGTCGAACACGTGGCCGAGGTGGGCGTCGCCGACCTTGCTGCGGACTTCCTGACGATCGCCATCGGCATCGGTCTTCTGACGAAGCGCGTCCTTGTCGATCGGGCGGGTGAAGCTCGGCCAGCCCGTGCCGGAGTCAAACTTGTCGAGCGACGTGAACAGCGGCTGGCCCGTCGTGATGTCGACGTAGATGCCGGCCGCGTGATTGTCCCAGTACACGTTGTCGAACGGACGCTCGGTGTTTTCTTGCTGCGTGACCGAGAACTGCAGCGGCGTGAGCTCCTTCTTGAGGACCTCGGCGCTCGGCTTGCTCGTGCGAAGGACGGGCTTGGCCTGCGACGCCTGCGGCCCATCCGCCACTGCTGCGGACGAGCAACCGAAGGTGAGGACCGCGACCGCCAGGAGATTGCGAAGCATCATGCAGAGTGTACGAGCCGTGAGCGCCATCGGTTACGGAGTCTATACGGGCGTCGATCCGCGGACTTAGGCCGCCTTCAGGGTCCGACCAGCGCGCATGGCGTAGATCGCCGTCACGAGCGCCGCGCCCTCGTCGGGGTTCGTCGGGAAGAAGAAGACCTCTTGGTTCCGCTTCTGCCAGCGCTTCTTGGTCTGCACGGTGACCTTCACCTGGTTGCCGTCCTTCAGTGCGTCGATCACCTGCGCGGCGGAGAACGTCGCGGTGTGGCGCGCGCGATCGCGACGATGCGCGAGCTTGTAGCCGAGCGCCGTGCCTCCGCCGATGCCGCCGACGAACAACGCGATCAACGTTCGCTGCAGGTGGAAATACGAATAGCCGATCCACGACGCGACACACGCGAGCGCGAAGCCGAGGAAGCCGAACAGCGTGACCTCGATCGGATAGCCCTTCGAGCCTTCCACGATCAGCGCGTCCGACGTGACCTCGAGCGCGCCGCGCCCTGACATCGGATACGGATCGACAGCGATTCCCATCGCGGGTGGTTCGAGCTGACCTTCGACCTTCATGCGCGGACTCTCGCGCATGTGCCGCGGCGGCCGAAACGCAAAAACGCCGACGACCCGAAGATCGTCGGCGCGAAACGTCACTCGCTATGTCATGCGCGAGCGCGCTCGACCGTCACGTCGTGCTCGTTGTGCGACGTGCCGTTGACCGCACCGATGATCGCATCGACGTGGCTCTCGGGGACGCGCACGTGGGCGTGCGAATCGCGCAGGCTGATCGAGCCGATCTGGCTCGCGTCGCCACCGATCGGCGCCGACAGCAACTTGCGCAGATCATCCGACGTCACGCCGTGCTTCTTGCCGAGCGAGACGAACAAGCGAGCCTGCTCGCCAGTGGCTGCAGCGGAGGCGACGGGCGGCGGGGTCACCGTCGTGTCGCGCTTGCTGCGGCTACCGCGCTCGGCCTTGTCGGACTTCTCCGCCTTCTCCTCGACGGGAGCAGCCGCCTCAGCGGGAGCAGCCTCGGCCTTGCCGCGACCACGTCCACCGCGCTCCTTGTCACGACCACCACGGCCGCGATCACGGTCGCGTCCACGCGCCGGCTTCTCTGCCTCGTCGGCGGGCGCTGCCTCGGCGACGGTCGCCGGAGCGGCGTGCTCGGGGGCAGGGCGAGACGCCTTGTCATCGGCCCACGTCTCCCAGAACTCGCGCGTCTCGCCAGGCGCCTCGGACTTCTTGCCCTTGGCCTTCTTGTCGTCGCGCTTGTCGCTCTTGTCGGCGCGCTCCGTCGCGCGAGCCGCGACGTCCTCGAGCTTCGGCTCTTCCTTGATGACCGGCATCGCCGTCGTCACTTGGATGTCCGGATCCACACCCGCGGGGCGGGCGCTCTCGCCGTGGCGCTCGTTGTTACGGTCGTGGCGAGCGAGGTCAGCTCCGCGATCTCCGCGATCTCCGCGGTCGCGACCACCGCGATCACGGCCTTCGAAGCGCGAACCACGGTCGCGGTCACGACCACCACGGTCGCGATCACGGTCGCGACCCTCGGGGCGATCGCTGCGCTCCGGGCGCGCTTCGGCCTCGCCAGACGCCGGAGCAGCCGCGGCTGCGTCCGTCGACGCCTCGGCGGTCACTGCCTCGTCACGACGCTCCGGGCGATCGTGGCGATCGCGACGGCCTTCGCCGCGGTCACCCCACGGACGACGCTCGCGATCACCGCGCCCCTCGCCGCGCTCGGGGCGATCAGCACGGGCTTCGGTCGGACGCTCGCCAGTGGCGCTCGCCTCGGCCGGACGATCCGTGCGCTCGGTGTTCTCGGGGCGGTCGTTGCGCTCGCCATCAAAGCGGCGCGGACGGTCACCATCGGGACGGTCGCCACGCGGACGATCGCCGCGCTCGCCGTCGAAGCGGCGCGGACGGTCACCACGCTCGCCGTCGAAGCGGCGCGGACGGTCACCATCGGGACGGTCGCCACGGGGGCGATCGCCCTCAGGACGGTCGCCACGCGGACGATCACCCTCGGGACGGTCGCCGTCGAAGCGGCGCGGACGATCGCCGTCGGGACGATCGCCACGCGGACGGTCGCCGTCGGGACGGTCGCGGTCGAAGCGGCGCGGACGGTCGCCGTCGGGACGGTCGCCGTCGAACCGACGAGGACGGTCACCACGCTCGCCGTCAAAGCGGCGCGGACGATCACCATCGGGGCGATCAGCGCGGTCGAACGAGCGCTCGCCTTCCGGCGCGCCTTCACCTTCGGGGCGCTCGGTGCGCTCGCGCTTGGGCTTGGTGCGCGTGGACAGCTTGTCGAGCTTGTCGGCAACGAGGGCCGCGAGCGCCTTCTTGCCGGCCTGCGACGTGAGCATCTTCTCGAAGATCTTGGTCTCGAGGTCGTTCGCGACGTTCTGGATGCCGCGGATCAGGATCTGGACCGGATCGGGCGGCGTCGGCACGCCGACGGGCGGAAGCGGAACCTTGAGCTTGCCGATGAAGATGTCGTCCTTCGGCAGCACGCGCTCTTCCGGCTTGAGGCCGAACGTGAGGCGCACGAAGCGGAAGTTGCCGAGCTCGCGCGGACCGACGAGCGAGATCGCCGTGCCCTTCTTGCCGGCGCGACCGGTACGACCGGTGCGGTGCACGTACGACTCGGGCGACTCCGGAACCGAGAAGTTGATGACGTGCGTGAGATTCGAGATGTCGATACCGCGCGCGGCGACGTCGGTCGCGCAGAGGAAGCGCAGGTTCTTGGCCTTCATGCGGCCCATCACGCGCTCGCGATCAGCCTGCGAGAGATCAGACGACAGCGCCTCGGCATCGAGACCCTGCTTCATCAGGAACTTCGCGACCTGCGTCGTTTCATCGCGCATGTTGCAGAAGATGATGGCGCTCTCCGGCTCCTCGGCGAAGATGACCTTGAGGAGGTCGCGGCTGCGCGCGATACCACTCACGATGTAGTACGCGTGGTGGATGTCGGCGACGGTCTGACCATCGCGCGAGAGCGACATCTGGACCGGGTTGGTCATGTGCTGGCGCGAGTAGCGCGCGACTTCGTCGGGCATCGTCGCGGAGAACAGCAGCGTCTGCTTCTTCTCCGGGATCTCCTTGACGACGCGGAGGATGTCGTCGAGGAAACCCATCGAGAGCATCTCGTCGCACTCGTCGAGGATGAACGTGCTGATCGTCTTGGTGTCGAGCGTGCGGCGGCCGATATGGTCGAGCACGCGGCCCGGCGTACCGACGACGACGTGGACGCCGTTCTTGAGGTTCGTGATCTGCTTGCCGATCGGAGCGCCACCGTAGATGGCCTCGACGACGATGCCGCGGTGCTGGCCGATCTTGGTCAGCTCGCGCGCAACCTGCAGCGCGAGCTCGCGCGTCGGCGCGAGGATCAGGGCTTGCGGCGTGCGCTGCGTCGGAACGATCTTGGACAGCGTCGGCAGACCGAACGCGGTCGTCTTGCCGGTACCGGTGCGCGACTGGACCAACAGGTCCTTGCCTTCGCTGACGGGGCCGAACACGGCGTGCTGCACCGCGGTCGGTGCGAAGTAGCCCATGTCATCAAGCGCCTTCTTGATGTCGGGGTGGAGCGCGAGATCATCGAAGCTCAGCGGCTTCGGCTCGGTGGACTCGGGCGTCTCCGTGGAGACTGCGCCATTAGCGACAGCCGCAATTGCAGCCAGGTCAGTCGACGCACCATTAGTGTGCGTCTCGGTCTCATTCGACATGTATCAGCCTCGAAAGTCGGTCGTCGCTACCTCGAAGATTCACAGGCAGTGCGGACATCCGCAGTGGCTGCTTCGTAGGGCTATCCCGAAGGAAAAGTTGGAACGTTGCGTAACGCGTTGATTCGCCCCGGACCTTAGTCGGCGTCAGCGCACCGGTCAAGGTCGCAACGACGGCGCTACTGGCGGGGGAGCGTCAGCTCGACCGTGCCATTGGAGTTAGCTACGCCGCGCCCCACCTGACGCCCCTGGACCGGGCAGGGCGACGGGGCGTGCTGAGAGCTGCTGCAGATGGCGGCGAGGTCCGTACGCAGCTGGAATACTTTGATTTCCGCGCCCTCGACCTGGTTGCCGACGGGGTCGACGACCTCTCCGTGCACGAACGCGGCGGAGGGGAACGTGGCGTCGTCCACGGTGATCGAGTCGTTGGCCGTGCTGAGGCCGATCGCAACGTCCGTCTGCACGTAACTCGCAGCGCGCACGCGTACGCCCGACGACTGCGCCGGGTCGAACGCCAGATCGTACGTGCCGGTCACGTCCGCGATCACGGGATCGACCCAGACGACGTACTCGCCGGCGTCGTTCGTCACGGCCGTCGAGACCGGTACGTTGCTGAGGAACGTCTGCGCGTCGGGATCGAGGTTCCACGCGAACCGATACGAGGGACGCGCCGTCACCGCGACGCCGGAGAGCTTTTCACCAGACGAGTCGACCGCATGGCCGCGCAGACGGACGCGCGCGGGGAGCTGGACCTTGCTGTCGCCGTCGAGCGCGTATGGCTGCGCGTAGATCGCTCCGACGGTCGCGCTCGCGGGCGGTGCAACGTCGAGCATGTAGTGCTGCGCGATCGCGCCATCGAGCAGCGACAGCATCGCCATGCCGCTATCGTCCGTGTTGGCCTCGGAGACGAACACCGCCGTTCCGCCCTCCGGTGTGGCGACGGTCGCGCTGACGCGGACGCGCGCACCGATGATGTCCTTCTCGTTGCCGCCGCTGTCGCGGCCGGTGATGTGAATGGTGCGCGGTTGTGCGGAACCGAGGTTCGCGGGCTGGCTCAGTGTCGTCTGGCCGGCGATGGCGGTTGCGGCGGGCGCGATCGCGAGGTGCAGCGTCGGCGCGACACTCATCGGATCGGTCGGCGCAGCGACGATTTCGGTGACCACGCCGACGGTGGCCGACGGGCTCCCAATCACCGGACGCGTCACGTCGGGCGAGAGAAACAGGCGGAACGCCCCGTCGGAACCCGTGAACGCGACCGTCGAGACTTCGACCGGCGAGGTGCTCTCGGCCCAGTGTCCCATCGCGACCACTCGGTAGCCGGCGAGGCCAGAGCCCGACGACGCGAGCAGCGTTCCCTCCATGTGCTCGAGGTCGATCGCGCCGAGCGTCACCGCCTTCTGCGCGTCGGCAATGCTGGACACCATCTGGTGCAGTGGGGGCACGACCTGCGCGAGGCTGGTCTCGTCGTTCTCGGTGCGAGGCTGCGGCACGATCGTGATCGTGAAACCGGTGCCAGCGGAGAACGGCGGGACCTTCACGGAGAATGCGGCGCCGTCATTGGTCATCGTCGTGTCGGCGACAGCCTTGAATCCGGGGCCACCCTCGAACAGCGAGTCGCGCGAGACAGTGACCGTTGCCTGCAACCGCGACACGCTGCACGGCATGGGCGGGACGCAGTTCACGGCGAGCTGACCGCTGAGCGAGACGGGCTGCTCGAGTTGGATCAACTGCAACCGGCCGTCATCGCCGATCTCGAGTGAGCCGAGCTCCATCGGGACGAGCTCGGCGTGCTCCGCGGGCGGCGAGACGACGTACTCGAACTGCTCGGTCGGAGGATTACCCCAGCACGTGCCCGACTCGCAGACCTCGCCATGAGCGCCATCGCAGTCCGCCGTCGAGTCGCACTCGTGCTTCGGCGCGTCCGGAACTTGGAGGCATGCGGTCGCCGAGACCGCCGCGAGCGCTGCGAACAACCAGCCGTGGGCGCGCAGGGACTTCATTGCTCTTGCACGCAGTCCAGCGTGTAGCTGCGATTGGTCGTGAGACCACCCTTGCCCATCATGCTCTTGTACCGAGGAGACGAGTTGTCCATCGCCAGTGCGCGGTCGAAGACCTGCACCGTCATCGCGTAGCCGTCCTTGACGGCCGGACACATCGCGCCGATATCGACGTTGCACGTGCGCGTGCGATCACCTGTCGGCGCGCAGTCGTTTCCGGCGCGCGCCGGCTGGGGGGAATCGACGGTGTAGTCGATGTAGATGCGCACGTAGAGGGTGTCGTTGAGGTCGGTGTCTAGCAGCCCGAGCGTCATCTGCGGGTTGATCGCATCGCGATTGAAGCGAACGGTGCCGCTATCGGACAGCACCTGGCCGTCCGCGAAGATCGACGTGATCGCAGGTGGCGAGTTGTCGACACCGCCGTCGGAGGTATCGACGGACAGCGAGGGGGGAAATACGCAGCCTGCGATCAACATCACGACTAGCCCAAGCCAAACCACGAGCAGCGCAAACCTATGCACTGCCTGCGCCACGCGCGACTCCGCCAATGAAGACACGGACATACGCGCTCCCGTAGGGATCGAAACACGACGTGGTTGGGACATGGCTGTCATGGGTGGGTCGCCAGGTGGCTACACGGGCTCCGGGCCGCTTTCGTCGCCGCCCTCTTTTTCGAGGTGGCGGAACACGGTGCGCGGGTCCACGCCGAGGTCGCGCGCGGTCTTGGTGCGGTTGCCGTTGTTGAGTGCGAGGACCTCGTTGATGTAGTCGCGCTGGAACTTATCCTTCGCCTCCGCGAGCGTGAGGATCGTGGGTAGGTTGTCGCCGGTGAGGCCGAGGTCATCGGGACCGATGACGGTCGACTCGCACAGCACGATCGCCTTCTTGATGCGGTTCTCGAGCTCGCGGATGTTGCCCGGCCAGTTGTGCTTGCGGATCGAGACGGCGGCGTTGGGCGAGAGACCCTTCACCTTGGCGTCGTACTCGCGCGAGTAGCGCGACAGCAGATAGCGCGCGATGACGAGCACGTCGTCGCCACGAGCGCGCAGCGGCGGGAGCTCGACGTTCACGACGTTGAGCCGGTAATAGAGATCCTCGCGGAACCGACCGGCTGCGATCTCTTTCTCTAGCTCGCGGTTCGTCGCGGCGAGGATGCGGATATCGACGGTCTCGGGGCGCGTATCGCCGACGCGATAGACGACCTTCTCCTGCAGAGCGCGCAGCAACTTCACCTGGAGCTCGACCGGCATCTCGCCGATCTCGTCGAGGAACAGCGTGCCGCCGTCCGCCGCCTGGAACTTGCCCTGCTTGTTCGCGACGGCGCCCGTGAACGCGCCCTTCACGTGACCGAACAGCTCGCTCTCGAGAAGGTTCTCCGGAATCGCGCCGCAGTTGATCGTGATGAACGGCTTGCCCGCGCGCGGCGAGCGGTTGTGGACCTCGCGCGCGATGAGCTCCTTGCCGGTGCCCGTCTCGCCCGTGATCAACACCGAGATGTCGGTCGCGCTGATCTTCTCGACCTTGCGGAATACCTGCTGCATCGGCGGCGACGTGCCGACGATCTCGCCAAAGCGATACTGCTCGAGGCGCTCGTGCAAGCGCTTGTTGTCGACGCGGAGCTCGTTGAGCAGCAGCGCGTTCGCGACGATCAGCGATGCCTGCGCGGAGAACACGGTCAGCACGCGCAGCGTGTCCTGCTGAAATAGATCACGGATGGAGTCGTTGCCGACGTAGATGAGGCCGATCAGCCGACCGCGATCGAGCAGCGGCACGCAGATCACGGAGCTGACCTTCAGCTGCATGACGGACTTCGCCGCGGAGAACTCGTCGTCGCGCATCGCATCGGAGACGATCACGGGCTTCCGCGTGCGGATCACCTTTGCGACGATGGAGTCACTGAGCTGCGCGACAGCGTCCGCGATGTTCTCCTTGTTCAGATTGCGGGCGACCTTGACGTCGACGGTGTCGCCCTCGAGCAGCACGAGGAAGCCCTTGTCGGCGTTCGTGATCTCGACGATCGCATCCATCAGCGTGTCGAGCAACTCGCCCAGATCGCGCTGGTGGAACAGGCGCTCGGAGAACTCGTGCAGCTTCGCGTACGCGTCGATGTCGGCGATCGTCTCGCCTGCCTCGCCCTCGGTCGGCGCGGTCTCGTCGACCATCTGGAAGCGCAGCTCGCAGCTGCCGATCACGATGCGGTCGTCGTGCGTGAGCTTGTGCTTGCCGCGCTTCTTGCCGTTGACGACGAAGTCCGTCTTCTTCAGCGCGAGTACCGTGTAGATCTGACCGTCGAAGCGGATCGCGAAGCCGTCCTGCACGAGCGGATCGGGCAGCACGATGTCGTTGTCGGGCCCAGACCCGATCGACGTGAGCTTCTTATCGGGGTGGAGGCTGTAGACCATCGTGGAATGGCCCGGTGCGGCGAGGCGAAGTGAAGGCATTAGTTCTCCCAGCCAATCCCCAGCCCGACGCTGCTCTCCGAGACCATCGGAGCAACGAGGAGCCGGTCGAACACGGAAACTTTCTTGGTCTTGCGCACCGGTGCGGGCTCCTGCTTCTCGCGGAGACCTTCGGGGATGAGCGAGTCATCGCCCTCGACGCGCAGCCGCGGCTTGTAGTGGCGGATCGCGTCGTACACGCCGATCGCATAGAGGCCCATGAACGCGATGCCCGTTCCGATCTCGACCTGCTGCAGCCGGCGTACGAAGTGGCCGTCCTCGATCGGCACGCTGTCGCTGCTAAAGCCATACTTGCGGACCAAGTAGAAGTAGATGCCGGCGCTCGTGCCGAGCGCAGCCGTCTGGCCGACGCCGAACAACACGCCCGCGCCGTAGCGATGCTGCGTGACCTGCGCGAGGCCGAGAGGGAAGAAGTTCCAGTAGTACGGCCGCGCCTCGTAGACGACGAGCGACTTCTTGTACGCCTCGAGCTGCGCCTTTGCCTCGGCGATGCGCTTGAAGTCCTCGTCGCGCCGCGCGCGCGCGATTCGCTCCGCCTTGATCTCTTCGAACATGCGGACGACACCCTCGGACGACGTGAGCGAGGAGATGATCAGATCGGGATCCAGCTGGAGCGCCGCGTCGAGCTCTTCGTGAGCGCGAATGCGATCGCCCGTCTCGTACAGCGACACACCGAGCATCACGTGCGTCTCGATCAGGTCGTTGACCTGCGAGAGCTGCGGGACGCGATTGGGGCCCGGATAGAGCAACAGGTTGAGAACGAGGATCGTTTGCCCGTAGTCGCGTGCGCGAAAGCTCGTGCGGCCCTTGTCGAGATCCTGCTGTGGAGTCGCGCTCGCGGTCGCGGCGAGCAACGCACCGACGAGCAGCGCGTGAAGGGTGCGACGCGGAGGCGACGGCGTCACTTGTCACACCAAACTGTGACGGGCTCGTTCGGATGGACGTCGACCCTCTTCGTGACCGGCGGGTCGACGAGGAACGTTACCGTCACGGCCTTCACGTTCATGGTGCTCTTGCCGAACACGATGGGTCGGGCTCGTCCCAAGTCCTGCGGCTTGTCGTCGACCAGCACGCGCGCATTGGGCGTGTCGCACATCGCTGTGACTGCGCCATTAAGATAGTCGAGCGCGACGGGTAGCTTCGTCGTCCCCGCGGGAATCGGGACGTCGGTGGACTCGCAGCACTGATTCGAAACGATGACGTGCGTATCGCCTTCGAGATCGAGCGTAATGAGGCCGCTCTCCGGAACCGTCATCACCGTCTTGCCGTCGTTGACCGTCGTGCCTGGGCCCGCCGGGAAGATGCTGAGGGTGACCTGATAGCGCAGCGGTTGCGGCGCGACGACGCCTGCATCGATCACCGGCTGCTTCGTCGGATTGACCGGCGTGATCACCGAGCTCGCCGCATCGATCTCGACAGCCGCGACTTGCTCGGCATCCGGCGGCACTTCGAGCGGCGGCGGATCGTCGGGAACAACAACGCGCTGCGGATTCTCCGCGACGATCGGCAGGTCAGGCGAGGGTGGCGGCTCCGGCGGAGGCTGCTCGGTCTTCTTGTGGATCAGGAACGCGCCACCCGCGATCACGGCCGCGATACCCGCGATCTTCGCGATGGTGCCCCAGCGCGCGCGGCGGTTGAGGCGATCGATGATCGCGAGGACCTTCTCGTTCTTGTCGTCGATCGTGAGCACGCGATCGAACGCGTCGAGCGCGGCGGGCCGGTCGCTGTCGAGCAGCTCCTGGCCGCGGCGCGTGAGCGTATCGACGAGCCGCGTCTCCAATGCCTTCTCGTACGACGCGGGCGACGAGAAGTAGCGCGCGAGCTCGGCCGTGATCTTGTCGGTGTCGATGCCGCTCTCCTGGAGGAACTTGTCGAGCGCGTCGACCATCAGGCCGATGCCGCTGTAGCGATCCGCGGGCTCGCGAGCCATCGCGCGCAAGATGATGCGGCCCAACCGATTGCCGATGCGCCGGTTCGCAGTCCGCGGATCGACGAACTTGCACTCGGCGATGCGCTTCAACACCTCGTGCGGGTTCTTGCCCTCGAACGGCAATTTTCCGACGCAGAGTTGGTAGAGCACGATGCCCGCCGCGAACACGTCGGTGCGGTAGTCGAGCGGCCGCCCCTCGACGTGCTCGGGCGCCATGTACGCCGGCGAGCCGAGCAGCTGGCCGGTCACGGTCAGGCGCTCGAGGTCGACCATGTGCGAGATGCCGAAGTCCATCAGCTTCACGACGCCGTCGCCGCGAATCATGATGTTCTCGGGTTTCACGTCGCGGTGGAGGATGCCGCCCGCGTGTGCGTGAGCGAGCGCGCGACCGACTTGCACGATGATCATCGCGCCGATCTCGGGGAACGCGATCGGACGTGCGGTGATCGCTTGCTTGAGCGTCTGTCCGTCGATGAACTCGGTGACGATGTACGCCTCGGAGTCGGGCTTCGCGCTGAAGTCGAAGATCTCGAGGATGTTCTCGTGGCGCAGCTTCGCGACGGCTTGCGCTTCACGCTCGAAGCGATCGCGCGCTTCTTGATAGTCAGCGAGATGCTTGTGCAGAACTTTGATCGCGACGACGCGCTTCAGGGATCGATCGAGTCCGCGATAGACGATCGCCATGCCGCCTTGCCCGACTCTCTCGAGCAACTCGTACTTGTCGAGTACTTGAATGGGCTGTTGCACGCTTCGTCAACCGCGCCATGACAACGATGTCAGGGCGTTTCCCGTACTACCTCGGACCTGAGGCAAGCCCGACAAGGTTGCCTAACTCACCAAGCCTACGCCGGTTCTCGTCACCGGAACAACCGACAGGCGCTGTCTGGTGTGACGTGCAGGTCGCTGCTCTTGACTACGGCCCGGGCTTCTCGTAGAAAAGCCGCCCCAACAGGCACATAGCTCAGTGGGAGAGCATCACCTTGACACGGTGGGGGTCTGCGGTTCAATCCCGCATGTGCCTACGAAGATTGAGAAACGATAACGGCCGGTAGCTGAGGAGGCGCCGGCCGTCATCGTTTTCGGCAGGAAAGTGGTACAACCGCGGCCCGCAACAGGGCTTGAGGACAAGCAGAGCAACATGCACATGAAGAGCTACGCAGAATGAACGGTCGGCCGCCTGGACGTTTCGATCGCCGCCGGCCCGAGAGTGGCCTACGCATCAACCACCGCATTCGCGTCCCGGAGATCCGGGTCATTCTCGAAGAGGAGCAGCTCGGCATCCTGCCGACGCACGAGGCCCTGCGCCTCGCCGAAGAGAAGGGCCTCGACCTCGTCGAGATTTCTCCGCGCGCGTTCCCGCCTGTCTGCCGGATCATGGATTACGGCAAGTACAAGTACGAGGAAGCCAAGAAGAAGCAGCAGGCTCGCAAGCGCGCTTCCACGGTCGAGACGAAGGAAATCAAATTCCGTCCCAAGACCGAAGGCCACGACATGGACTTCAAGCTGAAGCACATCCGTCGGTTCCTCGAGGGCGGTAACAAGGTGCGGTTGGCGGTCGTGTTCCGCGGTCGCGAGATCACGCACCCGCAGACCGGTATGAACGTGCTCAACCGCGTGGTCGAGCGCTGCAATGACATCGCGACGGTCGAGGCCACTCCTAATATGGAAGGCCGCCGCATGATCATGGTCATCGCGCCCAAGCCGGGCGTGGTGCGCAAGGCACAGGAAGCCAAGAAGCAGCAGGCTGCCCAGCAGGCCGCTGCAGCCGCCGCCGCGTCGGGCCCTGGCAAGAAGGACCAGCCCACCAAGCAGGCTCCGCCGGTCGAGGAGGATGATGACGATGACCTCGACGAGGACGCGATCAACGCGGACGTCGACGATTCGGATGATGACGAGGGCGAGGCCGACAAGGCACCCGAGGGAGCCGCGGAGTAATCCGCGACCCCGTCTGACCTCTCAGGGCGCCCTCCGGGGCGCTCGTTTCATTTGTAGATCGCTGAAATCTCGGTCCCGACGCCGTAGATCACCCAAAGGGTGCATTAGAGCTTGTCGTCGCGCCGCGTCTAAGGCATAAGACACACCCTTTCGATTCCGCGGACGTAGCCATGCCCAAGGTCAAGACTCACTCTGGTGCGAAGAAGCGCTTCAAGCGCACCGCCACCGGCAAGTTCAAGTTTGCGCACGTGTTCAAGCGCCACCTCCTCACGGGTCGCAGCAAGAAGCGTAAGCGCCAGGCGCGTAACGGGGCCTACGTGCCCGATGCGCACCACCACCAGATTGCTCTCCTGCTGCCGTACAAGGACTAGTGCTATGCCCCGCGCAAAAAGAGGGTTCAAAGCCCGCCGTCGTCGTAACCGCATCCTGAAGGCCGCCTCTGGCTTCCGTGGCAAGCGCAACAGCTGCCACGCCATCGCCAACGAGGCCGTCCAGCACGCGTGGATGCACATGTACCGCTCGCGCAAGGTTCGCAAGCGTGACTTCCGTTCGCTCTGGATCATGCGCATCAACGCTGCCGCGCGCACCGTTGGTCAGTCGTACTCCAAGCTGATGGGCAAGCTCAGCGCCGCTGGCGTTGGGCTGAACCGCAAGATGCTCGCCGAGATCGCGATCAGCGACCCGGTGGCGTTTAAGCAGCTCGCGTCCGCGTAGAGCCTGCTTCCTTCTGTGTGAATGCGGCGGCTCGAAAGAGTCGCCGTTTTTCGTTTCGGGGTGATCCAATGAACGTCGAAGATCTTCTCACCAGCATCGATGCGCTCGGCCCTGAGTTCGAGACGCTCATCGCGACCTTTGGCGATGAAGACGAGCAGGGCATCCGCAACGCGCAGGCGCAGTACCTGGGCAAGACCGGCAAGCTGTCGGAGGCGATGAAGTCGATCTCCAAGCTCCCGCCGGCGGATCGTCCCAAGGTCGGTGAGCGCGTGAACCGCGTGAAGACGCTCGTCGGCAAGCTCGTCGAGGATCGCCTGACCGCGAAGGCCGCGGCCGCCGCCAAGAAAGACCTCTCGCGCAGCGTCGACGTGACGCTTCCTTCGCGCCCCGTGCCGCGCGGCTCGCTCCATTTGCTCACGCAGGTGCAGCAGGAAGCCGTGCAGATCTTCGCGGAGCTCGGCTTCGTCGTCGCCGAAGGCCCACAGATCGAGACCGACTGGAACACGTTCGAGGCGCTCGGGATGCACAAGGATCATCCCGCTCGCGACATGCAGGACACGTTCTACGTGAGCGAGGAGATCGTCCTGCGCACGCACACGAGCCCGGTGCAGATCCGCACCATGCTCACCCAGGCGCCGCCGATCCGCATCGTCGCGCCGGGGCGCGTGTATCGCCGCGATGACGACCCCACGCACTCACCGATGTTCACGCAGATCGAGGGCCTCGCTGTCGACGAGGGCATCTCGTTCGCCGATCTCAAGGGCGTGCTGATCCACTTCGTCTCGCGGTTCTTCAAGAAGGACCTGACGGTGCGGCTGCGCCCGAGCTACTTCCCGTTCGTGGAGCCGGGCGCCGAGGTCGACATGCAGTGCAGCTTCTGCGGCGGCTCGGGATGCCGGCTCTGCAAAGGCTCCGGCTGGATCGAGATCGGTGGCGCCGGCGTCGTCGATCCGGTCGTGCTCGCGCACTGCAACGTCGACAGCGAGAAGTACACGGGCTTCGCGTTCGGCATGGGCATCGAGCGCATGGCGATGCTTCGTCACGGCGTGAACGACATCAAGTACTACTACGAGGGCGACGTGCGCTTCCTCGAGCAGTTCGCGGCCGGAGGTGGAAAGTGAAGGTCCTCTGGAGCTGGCTCCTCGAGCTGTGCGACTTCGACAAGCAGCCGACGGTGGAGGAGGGCGCGAAGGCGCTCACGCGCGCGGGCCTCGAGGTCGACGGATTGACCAACCTCGGCGCCGCGTTCTCGGGCGTTGTGGTCGCGGAGGTCGTCGGCAAGAAGCCACACCCCGGTAGCGACAAGCTCACGCTCGTCGACGTGATCACGTCGCGCGGCGGCGCTCCGACGCAGGTCGTGTGCGGCGCGCCGAACGTGCCGGAGCCAGGTCGCAAGGTGCTATGGGCCCAGATCGGCGCGGTGCTGCCGGCGGGTGAGGGCAAGACGATCACGCTCGCGAGCAAGCCCGTGAAGGGCATCGAGTCGCCGGGCATGTTGTGCGCGGAGGACGAGCTCGGGCTCGGCGAGGATCACGGCGGCATCGTCGTGCTCGACGAAGATGATCCGACGCCGCTCGGTGCGCCGGCGCAGCAAGCGCTCGGCCTCGCGGACTGGATGATCGAGCTCGGTACGCCCGCGAACCGCGGTGATGTCCTCGGGCACGTCGGGGTCGCACGCGAGCTGTGCGCGATGCTGCGCGGTCGCGTCGTGCTGCCAGACGCGGATGTGACGCCGTTCCTGACCGCGGGCGGTGCGCCTGTCGTTGTCGCCGTCGCGAATCCGGCGGAGTGCCCGCGCTACACGGCACGCCTGATCGACGGTGTCGCGATCGGACCGGCGAAGGGCCAGCTCGCTCGCAAGATCGCGCAGCGGTTGCGCGCGGTCGGCGTGCGCTCGATCTCCAACGTCGTCGACGTGACGAACTACGTGCTGTTCGAGCTGGGGCAGCCGCTGCACGCGTTCGATGCGCCGCTGCTCACGAGCGGCACGATCGCGATCTCGAGCGCGAAGGACGGCGAGAAGCTGACGACGCTCGACAAGATCGAACGAACGCTGATCCCGGGCGATCTCTTGATCCGCGATGGCGACGTCGGAATCGCGCTCGCGGGCGTGATGGGCGGTCTCGCGACCGAGGTCACGAACCATACGACGCGCGTGCTCCTCGAGAGCGCGAGCTTCAATCCGGTCCAGATCCGCCGCACGGCGCGCCGACTCGGTCTGCACTCGGAAGCGTCGCATCGCTTCGAGCGTCGCGTGGATCCGGAGATCGCCGCGTTCGCGTCTGCGCGCGCGTGCAAGCTCATCTGCGAGGTTGCGGGCGGCAAGGTCGTCGGTGACGTCGTCGATTCCTATCCGGGCGCCGCGCCGATTCCGACCATCCCGGTGCGTCTGCCGCGCGTGCGCATGGTGACGGGCGTGCAGCTCGAAGCCACGACGTGCAAGGACGCGCTGGAGCGCCTCGGCTTTGGCGTGACGATCACGGGTGACGTTCTCGACGTGACGCGCCCGAGCGCGCGCGCGGACGTGGAGCGCGAGATCGACGTCATCGAAGAGATCTTGCGCGTCGTCGGCTACGAGCACGTTCCTTCGACGCTGCCCACGCTGCGCCAGGCGCCGGGCGTGCGCGAGCTGGATCGCGGCGATGCAGTGCGTCTCGCGTTGTCGGCTGCCGGGCTCGCCGAGGCGATCACGTTCGGCTTCCAGTCCGTCGAGCGCAACGAGGCGCTCTGCCTGTCGGCGACCGATCGCCGCTCGCAGCCGATCGCGCTGCGCAATCCGATGAGCGCGGATCAGGCCGTGATGCGCACGTCGCTGGTGCCGAACCTGCTCGCGGCCATCACGCGCAACCAGAGCTACGGTCGTCCTGACGTCGCGCTGTTCGAAGTGGGGAGCGTGTTCCTGCGCCGCGGTGAAGGTCTCACCGAGCGCCCGTCGCACGAGCTCGCCGACGAACCGACGCACTGCGCGGGTGTGTTCGCCGGTAAGCGCGCCGCGCAGATCGGTGAGGGAACCGCGTGGGACGTGTTCGACGCGAAGGCGTACGCGGAGCGGGCGATCCGGGCCGTCTGTGGCTCGGTTGCGATCAAGACGCGCGCGCGCCACGACGTTCCGTACCTGCACCCCGGCGTAGCCGGCGAGCTCGTCGTTCACGTCGGCGGTAACGACGTCGTGATCGGCGTGTTCGGTGAAGTGCACCCCCAGACGCGCGCGAAGCTCGGCGTGACCGGCGCGGCGTTCGCGTTCGATCTGGATCTCTCGCGACTTCCGATCGCGCAGCCCGCGCAGATGTCGGTGATCCCGAAGTTCCCCGCGTCGACACGCGACGTGTCGCTGCTACTCGGCGAGGCGATTCCCGCCGCGCGGATCAGCGACGTGATCGATGAGGTGCGCGAGCCGCTCGTCACGCGCGTTCGCTTGCTCGAGGACTACCGCGACGCCAAGCTCGGCGATGCGATGAAGAGCATGCTGTGGTCGATCGAATACCGCTCGCCGGGGCGTACGCTCACGGTCGAGGAGGTCGACAAGGCGCACGATGCGATCGTCTCGCGGCTCGTCGAGCGCTTGCCCGCGCAGCGCCGCTAGAACGAGCGATTGCGCGCAGTGTGCGCAGCAGATGGAGGTGAGGTTCGGTGGGCGCGGCTCGATGCGGCGCTACACCGGATCATGAAGCCTCGATTCGTTGCCACGCTCGCGTTCGTTTACCTCGCGCTCCCGTCGATGGCATCGGCCGATCCGTCCATGACGGTGCAGCCAATGACCGCCAAGCCGGGTGACGCCGTACTCGTCACCGTGAAGGGCGCCAGCGAGTTGCCCAAGGGCGACGCGAACGGAAAGACGCTCGAGTTCTTCGCGGCCCGCGGTGGGTATCAAGCGGTCTTCGCGGTGCCGCTCGACACCAAAGCCGACACCGTCTCTGTTGTCGTCCAGAAGGTCACGACCGGCGTGAAGGTCGCGATCAAGCCGACAGAGTTCAAGCACACGGATGTCTACGTCGAGGACGAGATGGCGAACCCTCCTGCGGATCTCAAGCCGGTGATCGACGAGGACAACAAGCTCATGATCGCTGCGCTCACCAAGGACAAGGGCGAGCCGCAGTTCACACGCGCGTTCAAGCGACCGCCTGGCGCCGTGACGTCCGCGTTTGGTACGTGGCGCAAGTTCAACGACGGTCACGAGAGCCAGCACCTCGGCGTGGACCTGTTCGCGAAGATGGGCACCAAGGTCCGCGCGATCAACGCTGGCACCGTCACACTCGTTCGCGACACGTACCTCGCGGGCAAGGTCGTCGTCGTCGATCACGGTCGCGGCATCGGCTCCGTGTACATGCACATGAGCGCTGTCTCGGTCGCCGAGGGCGATACCGTGGAGCAGGGCGCGCAGCTCGGAGAGTCGGGTGACTCCGGCCGCACGACAGGTCCGCACCTTCATGTCGCGGTGCGCGTGCCGGGCGGCTTCGTCGATCCGCTCGAGTTCTTCACGCTCAAGATCGCGCCTGCTGCCGAAGCGACCGCGCGTCGCTAATCACTTCTTGCAGCTGACGGTGTACGCGGACTGCCACGTCTTCCCGCCGTCGACGGACATCTCGCCCGTGAGATCGAGGCCGCTATTCGAGTAGGCCTCGGTCTCGCGCGTCTTCATGAGGTTGCTGCCGGAGAAGCCCTTTGTCGCCTCGTGCGCCTCGCCCTCCCAGTGCATGCCCCACTTGCCGCCCATCGCGTGATCGATCGCGACGGCGGTGCTCACCTCGGTGCCGCCCATGTTGTCGACGAGGAAGCGGGTGAACTTCTGCTCGACGGTGTTGAAGCCGATGTACGACGTGAACTTGTACGTCCACGTTCCGAGCTTTCCGCTGAACGACGTCTGGATGAACCACTTGTCCAGATCGACCTTGTTCACGATCGTGGACGTCGCGCTGGTCTCTCCGGTGGGCGTCATCGCCTTGCCCTTGCACTTCCACGTGCCAGCCATGCCTGCCGCGAGCTCGCTGATCTCCGCGCTCGGCTTTGGCGGCGTGGGCGCCTTGGGCGGGACAGGCGGAGCGGCCGCTGGTGCTGCCGGGGTGCCCGGCGGCTGCTTCGGGGTGTCGGCGTGAACCAAAGCGGGCGCGAGAGCGAGGAGGAGGGCTGCCTTCTTCATAGGTCCATGTATCACGCACGAATGCGGCTCGTATTCAGTCGTCGAGGCGATCTGCCGTTGAGCGAGGTGTCCATTGGACTTAGGCGGACGCGTCGAGATCGGTAGCAAATACAGGGCTTTGCCGGTAGCGTTGGATCATGGCGAGAATGACCAAAGCGGACATCATCGAGTCCGTCTACGAGAAGGTGGGCGGGTTCTCCAAGAAGGAGGCCGCCGAGATCGTCGAGACCGTGTTCAACGTGGTCAAGGAGACCCTCGAGCGCGGCGAGAAGATCAAGATCTCCGGATTCGGCAACTTCGTCGTCCGTGACAAGAAGGACCGCATGGGCCGCGATCCACAACGCGCGGTGCCCATTCTGATCCCGGCCCGTCGCGTTCTGACGTTCAAGCCCTCGCAGGTGCTCAAGAACATCCTCAATGGGTTGCCGCCCGTCTGAGAATCGCGTATTCAGCGGCTCTGAAATCGAGGCGTAGCGCAGCCTGGTAGCGCACCAGACTGGGGGTCTGGGGGTCGCAGGTTCAAATCCTGTCGCCTCGACGACGACCGGCCGATCACCCCCAGTGATCGGCCACTTTACTTTTCGGGGTGTGAGTCATGAAGCCGCTGGTCCTCTGCAGCAACGACGACGGCATCGACTCTCCGCACCTCTTGGGGCTCGCGGATCGCATCGAGGCCTTTGCGGACGTCATCGTCGTCGCGCCCGAGCGCCAACGCTCCGCGGCCTCGCACGCGATCACGCTGCACAAGCCGCTGCGCCTGATGGAGGTGCGCCCGCGCCGCTTCTCTCTGTCGGGCACGCCGGTCGACTGCGTGTACCTGGGCATGTTGAAGCTCGTCGATCGCCAGCCCGCGCTCGTGGTCAGCGGCGTGAACGATGGCTTCAACCTCGGCAGCGATGTCTTCTACTCGGGCACCGTTGCCGCTGCCGTCGAGGGAGCGCTGCGCGGAGCGGCCGGCATCGCGTGCTCGCTGGCGCCGCGCGCACCGAACGCGGAGAAGGCGCTCGACTTTGCTGCCGCCGTCGTCCGCTCCGCGCTGACCGAGCCCATCCCCCGCGGCACGGTGCTCAACGTGAACATGCCGGGCGCCGGCAGCGACGAGTATCAGTGGACGCAGCTCGGGCGCCGCAAGTACGACGACGACGTCGACGAGCGCAAAGATCCGCGCGGTCGCTCGTACTACTGGGTCGGCGGTGGGCCGACGGGTCACGACGACATCGAGGGCTCCGACTGCGTCGCGATCGAGCGCGGGTGGAACAGCATCACACCGATGCATCTCGACCTGACGGATCGCGGCCGCATTGCGACGCCGCCGTGGACCATCGATGGCTTCCGCGTGATGATAGGCTCGTCGGCACGATGAGGTCGGTGGTGAAAGCGTTGGCGCTGGCGTGCGTTCTCGTTGCGTGCGCTTGTCCCAAGAAGCGAACGGAGCCGACCTCCGCGGGGAGTGGCAGCGCGACCGCCGACGCGCCTCCGCCAGCCGATGCGTGCGGTGCGATCAAGAGCAAGGTCGCTCAGCTCTACCGCGCGGATGCGACGGCAAACGAGCCGAACCGCGTCGAAGAAGCGACTGCCGACAACGTGCAGATGGTGATGACCGACTGCGCCGCAAACCCGGCCAGGGTCACCGCGTGCCTGCAGGTTGCTACGACGGTGAAGGATATCGAGATGAAGTGCCTCACGCGTATCGACGAAGCCGGCAACCCGCTGCCGTAGGAGCTGTCTCGTGAACATGAAGAGTCTCGTATTGATCCTCGCGATCTCCGCCTGCGGTGGCGGCAAGTCGACCAGCCCCGCGGCTCCCGAACCCACGAACACGGCCGTCGCCAAGGACTCGCGCACACCGTTCGAGCAGCGTCTCTCCACGGCGTGTATGAACGTCGCGAAGAAGCTGACTGCGTGCGCCGTCGCCGACACGGATGCCAAGCTCGCGTCGGGTGAGATCACGCAGAAGGATCACGACGACCTCGAGAAACCGAAGTACACCGACGCGCTCACGAGCAAGTCGTTCGATCAGTGCAACCAGCCCGACAAGCGGTCGTCGCGGCAGGTGCGCGTTCTCGAGGTCTGTCTCAAGGAGGAGCAGGAGTGCGCTCCGCTCCTCGACTGCCTCGATCACGTGAACAAGAAGGGCTAATCGTCACCGCACGGGCAGTTGCCGAACAGGGCGCCGTCGAACATGTGGGAGAGCGAGTAGATCGCGATCGCGTCGATCGCCCCACCGATAAGTCCGAGGATGATGACGGGCGAGTGGTCGGTCGTCGTGATGGCCTGCGGCCCATTCGGAGTGTCGACAAACTCGGTGTGGGTGGGCGACATGGCCGCGCCCGACACGAGACCGATCACCGTGCAGCTGGGCAGGAGGGCGAGCGCAGCGGTGAACGCGACGAGCTTCATGCCGCGGCTGTACGCAATGGTCGGACCATCTACGCGAGCCAGTGCCGTCGAGCGGTTAGCGCGGCGCGAGGGTGAGTTTTCACCAGCGGCCGGTGGAGGAGCTGTCTAGTAGCCGCCGCTCTCGCGAGCGCGTCGCCTCGGGTCCTCTTCGTCGGAGCGGATCATCAGATGGATCTCCGTTCCTGCGATGGCGACGGGACAGAACCACAGCACGAGCTCGAGGGCAGGGCGGTCCGCACCACGGAAGATGCGAGCGCGTCGCTCGTGCGGCTTGCCGTCGTTGTGCGCGGCCTTGAGCACGCGCTGGATGCCGGGCACGACACCCGCGAGCGTCGTCGCCGAGAACATGAGGCCTGTCGCATCGCCGTCGATGCCGCAGAGACGCGCGAACGCGTTGTTCGCGAGCTCGATGCGCCCGTCGAGAGACATGAGCGCCTGCGGCACCGTCGAGCGCTCGAACGCGCTGACGATGGACGTCTCACGTGGGGTCTCGACAGCGATCTGACCGCTGTTGCGGCGGCGCCGCCCCATGTCGAGCAGGTCCATCACCGTGTTCAGCTCGGCCCGGAACGCACCGGCCGACGCGTGGCGATGCGACGGGTCCTTCGCGAGCGCGCGCATGATCAGCGGTTCCATCGCCATCTCGTGCTCGTCGAACGTGCGGCGCAGCGACGGCGCGACGGGCGGTTCCTCGATGTGCGACATCAATAACTCGACGACATTGCCCTCGAACGGCAACCGCCCCGTGACCAAGAGGTACGCGAGCACGCCGAGCGCGTAGACGTCAGCCGCGACGCTCGGTGGCCCGCCTGACGCGCGCTCCGGCGCGATGTAGTGGGGGCTGCCGTTGACCTCGCCGTCTTCCTCGCCGTCCGAGCGACGCGCGAGACCAAAGTCGAGCAACCGAGCGATGCGTCGGCGCCGCGCACCCTCCGCCGCTGCCCCCAGCTCCGCGGTCAGCATCACGTTGTCGGCCTTCACGTCGCCATGGACGATGCCGCGGCGATGGATGTGATCGAGGGCGTCCGCGATCTGAGAGAGGATGTCGCACGCGCGCCGTACGGACATCGCGCCCGAGCTCTCGTTGATCAGCGGTTCGCCATCGACGAGCTCCATGACCATGTACGCGCCGAACGTCGCGTCCTCGCCAAAGTCGACGACGCCCACGATGTTCGGATGGCTGATCTCGCTCGCGAGCTTGGCTTCTTCGTTGAACCGCTGGCGAGCGCTGTTGTCGGTCGCGAACGCTGGCGAGATGATCTTGAGCGCGAACGCCTTCCCCAGCTGGAGGTGGCGGGCCCGGTAGACTTGGCCCATTCCGCCTTCGCCGAGACGTCCGTCGAGCGCGTAGCGCCCACCGATCGTGGCGGTTTCACTCATCTCCGGCGAGTTAAACACATGCCGCTTCCCCCGTCGCGCTGCACCTCCGCACAGTGCCGGTCGGACCGATTTGTGGAAACACGCGTGTCAGAAATGGAAAGAGTCCTCGTGTGTGCCCGCGTGCGACCATCGCCGGATGAGCACCAAACTGGCCATCGCACTCCTTTCGCTCGCGGCGTTCGCTCCCGGTTGCAAGAAGGGTAGCGGCGGAGGTGGTGGTGGCTGGTTCGTCGGGACAGATGGGACGATGCGCCAGATCACGGACGATGGCGCCCTCGGGCAGGATTACAACCTCGGCGCGACGGAGACGCTCAACGCGATCGCGTGCCGCGACAAAGGCGAAGCGTGGGTCGTCGGCGAGCACGGCACGCTGCTCTACACGAACGACGGTGGTGACTCGTGGTCCAGCGAGGACCTCGCGACGACGGCGACCTTGAGGACGCTCGCGACGCAGGATGCCGGACCGGTCTTCCTCGCGGGCGATAACGCGTTCTTCACGGCAACGCCAGCTGCAGACGGAACGGCTGCATGGCAATCGCTCGCGAACGGCGCGAACTTCACGTCGCTCGCCTCCGCCCAGCGCGGCTCGACCGTCCTCGCACTCGCGGATGACGGCCGCATCTTCTCGTACGCCGACGGCGCGCTCACGCTCCGCTCCACCATCGCCGGCGCGCACGCGCTCGCGGTCTCGCCCGATGGCCTCACCGCACTCGCGGCCGGCAATGGTCTCTCGATCTCGCGCGATGCAGGCGCGACGTGGACGCAGCTCGTGACCAACCCCGGCGCGCGCTTCGAGGACGTGCGCGTCGATAACGATGGCTCCGGCAACGCGGTCGGCGCGGCCGGCCTCGCGGCGATGATCGACAGCGACGGTCGCGTGCTGCACTCCAAGCTCGGCGACGCGAACCTCCACACGATGAAGGTCGGCGGCTGGGCCTCGACCGCGCGGACGGGCTACGCGGCCGGCGATGGCGGCGAGACGTGGCTGACGGCCGATGGCGGCTGGTCGTGGACGGCAGGCCCGAACGTCGGCGGCACCGTGCTCGGCGTCGACATCATCGGCGCCGGTCACCGCTAGCCAGAACCAGGTTCCACGACCATGTTGAAGATGGCGTGGGCGGGGAACGTAAATTCCTCCTGCTTGATATCGAGCATCTTCTGTTCTGCGGTCAACGGGCAGCCATTCGGCCGGTCGACGATCGACCAGCAATGCTTGTCAACGCCGGAGCCGCACGCGGGATAGAGCACCTCCTGGCCCGTCGCCGGGTTGACGAGGGACGCTGCGATCTCGTACGGCTCGACCAGACGGCCTTCGATGCAGGGGGCGCCGAGGTTGACCCTGTAGGCCTGGTCGATCAACGCGAGGAGGCCCGTCATGTCGTGGTCGTCGAGTGAGACTCGTGCGCTTCGATTCGGGAACTGATCGAGGAGAGCGGTGAGGCGCGGTGAGTCGGAACCGAGCGCGGCGCTGACGAGGATCCTCGTCGGGTCGGGCTTCAACGCTTTGATGGCGGCTGCGGTGGCTTCGACGTCGATCGAGCTAGCGTCGTCTCCGGCAGTGACGAAGACGATCACGAGGTACGCATTGTCTCGGAGAAAACCCGCGTTCGTCGTTTGCGCGACAGCCCGTGTCGCGGCGGAGAAGAGCGATCGCGTCGCCGCGCCGCTGGCGCCCACGTCGAACAGCCCGGCGAAGTTGTCGGGCAGAGTGCCGTCGTAGTTCCGGACGCGTTGCCAGTTCCATCGCGATTCGTCGACGAGCATGCGGTTACCCTGCAAGCGCCCCGCGTCTGCGGGATCACCTGTCACGACGCCGATATGGACATCGGGCTGCACGTGGCCGCCCGTGATTGTCTGCGCCAACGGCCGCGCGGCCGCTGCGAGGTGAGCGAGGTACGGCGCCATTGCTGGCGAATCGTCGACGACGAACAGCACGTCGACGCTCGCGTTCATATACAGCGGGATGTCCTTGTACTCGACAGCGCTCGAGTCGAGCGGATCAGGCGTGTGGATCGCAGCGGCGTCCGTGCACCCCACGAGAGCCAGCGTCATGAGCAACCACGTCGCGCGCATCGAGCTGCAAGCGAGCAACGGCTGGGCCAGACGCGAAACGGCCGCGAACGGGCATTTAGCTCGCCGCGGTTGCCAATCCCGTTGGCGTTCGCCAACCGACGTCGCCGTGACTAGGGCTCGTAGCCGAGCTCGAGCACGAGCTGCGGGCCGTTCTGGACGTTCGACAGGATGAACGTCTGGCTCGCGATGTACGACTCGCCCGCGTCCTCGTGCGTGCACAGCGTGTAGCTGTCGCTGCCAAGGATCTCGGCGAGCTGAGCGCGGCTCTGCGTGAGGAGAGCTGGCGTGAGCGTCGGGCTCTGCGTGCGACCCGCGTCGATGACCTGCTGGGCGAGGCCCGCGTACGCGTCGAGAGCCTGCGCCGCGCTGACTTGCTGGCAGCTCGAACCGCTCGCACGCGTCGCCTGCTCGGCCCACCCCATGTACACGAGCTGCTCGCCCGACGTGGCGGTGTCGGCGAGCCCCGCGAGCGCCAGCTGCAGCTCGGGCTTGCTCGTGATGGAGCGCGTCGGTGCGGCGGGGGCCGCCTTGGGATCGGCGACCAGCTCGGATGAGAGGAGGGCGATCAGCGACGTGATCGCGCGCTGTGCGTTCGACTTGGATGCATAGGTCTCGCCGTGGCCGATGATCTCGTTGTTCGTGGCGCGGAGCCGGAAGTACCACTGTCCGTCGGCGGCCTGGAGCAGCTGATAGCGCTCGGCGAGCTTGCCGTTCGTGCGGACCGACTCGGTCGCGCTGACCGCGGACGACGGGTTCACGTAGCCCTCGCTCGCGAGCATCACTTCGCCGTTCGCGGCGCGAAGGTGGAAGTACGTCTGGTTGTCGGAGCCCTTGAACGTCTGGAACTTCGCGCCCTGCGCAGCGGCGCGGACGTGCTGCGCCTCGGCGACGATGTTCACGGCGGCGTCGCGACCGCGCTGCGCGTTGAACTTTCGCGTGTACGTCTCGCTCGTCGCGATCACCTGGTGGTTTTGCGCGTACAGGTTCACGTAGAACGAGCCGTCCACGGCATCGAGGATCTTGTAGTTGTCGGCGTCGACGCCGTTCGTGCGCACCGACTCGACGCCGTTCGTGGCCGCGCTGCGGCTCGAGTACCGCTGGCTGCGGAGCACGATGCGGCCGTTGCCCGATACGACGTGGAAGTACCAACCGTCGGCGCCGCGGAAGACCTCGAAGCCTTCGCTATCCGCGCCGTCGCACTTGCCGCCGTCAACACACGCGGGCTCGACGCCGTCGTCGCCGGAATCGGCTTGGGTGGCGCAGCCGCCGGCGGTGAGGGCGGCGAACAGAAGGGTGGAGGCGATGGCGGCGGTCTTCAGCATTGGAGGGTCCCGGCTAGGCGTTGAGGTGACCCGGCGCTGTGCAGCCGCGGTGCCGCTGGATCGCGCGTTGATTTCTCGCGCCGTCGCGGACTTAGCCGCGCTGACGCCGGCTCCGCCCGCCGGTGTTGCCGGCTGCTGGAGTTGGAGAGTTGGCGCGTTGCCTTAGACTGGCCCGTCGGGCACAGTTCCCCGCCCGGTCCCTTAGCTCAGTTGGATAGAGCGGCGCTTTCCTAAAGCGTAGGTCACACGTTCGATTCGTGTAGGGATCACCGAATGCGCATCGCCGTCGCGGGCACGCACCGCACCGGGAAGAGCACCTTGATCGAGGCACTCGCGACGCGGCTGCCGAGCTACGTGACGGTGGACGAGCCGTACTACGCCCTAGAAGAAGAAGGCCGCGAGTTTGCAGACCCGCCCAGCGCGGAGGACTACGAGCAGCAGCTGCAGCGATCACTGGAGATGATTGGCGACGCGCCGGCCAAGGCGATCCTGGATCGCTGTCCTCTCGACTTTGTCGCGTACCTCCGAGCGACCGGCGCGCACTTCGAGATCGATGACTGGTTCGAACGGCTGCGCGACGCGATGCAGGAGATCGATCTCGTGGTCGTGACGCGCATCGAGGTGGCGGTGCCGGTCGGCGCGCATGAAGATCGAGAGCTGCGCGCGGCGGTGGACGAACAGATCGAGGCGCTCGTGCTGGATGACGCGCTGGGACTGGTCGGCGACACGCTCGAGGTCAGCGGGACGATCGAGCAACGCGTCGCGCAGGTGTTGCAGCGGCTAGTGTAGTGACGAGCAGCGCCGCGACGGCTACCGCGTACACAGATAACCTTGGGAGCCCATGGGATGGGTGTCCGTGCCGCTCTGATACCGTGATCGGCCGGCCTATGGACCTGTCCGCGTTGGCCGCCAAGCTGCGGGACTCGACAAGTTGATCCGAAGTCACGGCGAGCTGCTGCAACGGATCGATCTGCTGGAGCAGCGCCTGCTCGCGAAGTCGCTGTCCGCGTAGCGGGCCTGTTCAGGGACAGTCTGCGGAGCAGGTGCGGTGCGTCTCGGGCGAACTGCACGTCGCGTCGCCGCAGTCCGGGGCCGGGCAGACGGGTGACGACGTGTCGGGTGCGCACAGCGGCATGCAATACGCCCAGCATTCGTCGTCGGCACAGCCGGTCTTGCCATCGTGGTCATAGTCGAACGCGTGCGTGAAGCACGCCTCGGCTGGCTCGCGAGCTTGGTAGCCGAGCATCGCGGTGTCGCCGGCCTCCGTGAATCCGTCGGTGCCGCCGAAGAGGACGATCGCGTGGGCCGTATCGTCATAGACCAACGCTTCGCGGTTCCGGGACTCCGGCTGCGTCGTAGTGGGAGCGGAGCTCGTGGACCAGGCCGTCCCGTCCCACTCGTAGATGTGCATCGACGCATCCGGGAGAGCGCCGTCGGAATCAGACGCTAAGAACAGGACGCAGCGTCGGCGCGCGCGGTCGTAAACGAGCCCGACGTGGCCGGGGAAGATCGGATCGTTGGTCAGGTCCGTCGGCGTGCGATCGAACCAAGTCGTGCCGTCGTACTCCCAGACCTCGCGCGTCGCGGCCTGGGTCTGAGTGTCGCCGCTCACCATCACGACGCGTTCGCGAAGTGGGTCGTACGCCATCGCCGCATCGGACCGCCCGGCGGGAGAGGCGGACGGAACTGCCTGCGTCCAGCCGGTGCTATCGAGCACCCACGTGTCGCCGAGCTTCGTCGTGCCTGATCCACTACCGCCGAACATCACGACGCGCTGCCGCGCCTCGTCGAACACCATCTGTGCATGGGCACGGGGCGGCGGTGTCGTGACAGACGTGAGGGGCGTCCACGTCGTCCCGTCGAACTGCCACGTATCACCGAGGTACGCGGCGCTGTCGTTCAGGCCGCCGAACAGGATCACGACGCCGCGTGTCGGGTCGAACGTCATGGCAGAGGCGTGGCGCGCGGTCGGTCTGCCCATCGTCGCGACGGGACGCCAGCCGCTGTCGACGCGCTCCCACGTATCGTTCCGCGAGGTGGTCGCGCCCGCCGGGCTGCCGTGGCCACCGATGACACCGCCGAACAGGACCACGCGCGAGCGGAGCGAGTCGTAGGCGATCATCGCGTCGTATCGCTCGGGCGGAGCGAGCACGTCGGGTTCGTCGACTGGATCCGACGTCGAGACTGGGGTCCACACGGCCGCATCCGGCCCGGTACCGCTGAGCTCCCAGATCTGCGGCGTCGGCGTGACGTTTGTTCCGCCGGTGAGCACGAGCGAGTGACGAACGGAATCCCACACGAGTTGCGCATGAGAGCGTCCGGCGGGAACGGGCGGGGCCGGATCGTCGAGAGTGATCGCCTGCCAGTCCATCCCGTCCCACGTGAACGCATCCGCGAACGGGGTGCCGGCGCGCTCGCCTCCGAATAGCACGATGCGGTGCCACTCCGGTTGCCAGGCCATGGCCGCGAACTCGCGCGTCGACGGCGAGGTCGTCGTCGGGATGGCCCGCGTCCACGCGGTCCCGTATGTCCACGTGTCGTTGAAGTGCGTGGTTGTCTTCGCGCCGCCGAATAACACGGTCACGCCGTGATCGGCGTCGAACGCCGCCGCCGCGCCGATGCGAACCTGCAAAGCCAACGGCGTCGTGTTTGTCGATTTGGTCCAGCTCGTCATCCCGTCGAATAGCTCCCACGTATCGTTGAGAAGAACCGTCTTGTTGGTACCGCCAAACAGCACGAGCTTGCCGTGCAGGGAGTCGTACGCGAGCGCATGGCCGGATCGCGCATCCGGTTGCATCGCCATCGCGTTCGTCGCGTCGTGCCAGTCGACCCCGTCGTAGAACCAGGTGTCGCCGTGCAACCCACCGACGGCGTCCTGCCCGCCGAACAACCCGACGCGTTCGCGCACCGAGTCATAGACCATCGCCGAATCGATGCGCGTTGGCGGCTCGGTCCTGGGACGGCGTCCATAAAAGACCTGGCCCACGCGTTCGAGCGTCGCTGGTGGCGATTCCGAGGCCGGCGTCATCGCCTCCGGGAACGAAGCCGGTCCACCGAAGAGCACCAGCCGTCCGCGCGCCTCGTCGTAGGCGGCGGCGGCACCGGATCGCCCACTCTCCTTCACTTGCGACGAGGTGCTCGTGTCGACGTCGTCGATCGTCCAGTCGTAGGCCTCCGGGGTGCAGCCGAGCGTGCAGCCGTCCTGGCGGCGCTTGTTGCCGTCATCGCACTGCTCGCCAGTGATCAGATCAAGATAGCCGTTGCCGCATTTCTCGTCGGAGAGGCACTGGATCGAGCACCCGTCGCCCGCGGTGAGGTTGCCGTCGTCGCATGCCTCGTTACCTGATACGACGCTGTCGCCGCAGTAGCGCAGCGTGCAGTCATCAGCGCAGACGCTCCCGCCGTTGTTCGTGTGCTGGCAGCGCGCTGCAGCTTCGAAGCCGTCGGGGCCGCAGTCGCATTCCTCGTCGAGCTCGACAATGCCATTGCCGCACGACTCGTCCGAGAGGCACGAGCCGCTGCATCCGTCACCGCTCATCAAGTTCCCGTCGTCGCAGACCTCTCCGACCTCTTTGATGCCGTTACCGCAGGTGCCCGTGGAGCAGACGTTGTTCTCGCAGCGGCCCGGCCCCGCTGGGGACGTGCATGTGTCGCCGTCGACATGCCCGTCGCAAACCGTCAGCTGCTCCGGGAACAGGCAGCCGCCGCCGCTCGGAGCGCAGACCTGGAACGAGGCGCAGATGGTGGAGCCGTCGTCACAGATGACAGAGCTCGGGGCGAGGCAGGATGTGAGTCCGCCAGCGAAGAAAAGCGCCAATACCACCGCGCGAGTTGGGTGTCCCACGCGGTCACTATAACGCGGCATCCTGCGACGGGGCTGAGACGGTGCTCACGCCGTCGGCGTGTTACGCTAGCTACGTGGGGAACGACGACCGATCCGGTCGCGATGCGCCGCCGCCGAATCCTGCGGTCGCGGCGACTCAACTCGGCGCGCAGGTTCCGCGACCGCCGGCGCCGAAGATGCCCACAGGCACGCCGCCCGTGCGTCCGACGCCGCCGCAATCGGCGCAGCAAGCGAATCGCACCATCGTCGCGACGCCACCTGCCGGCGTTCAGATTCCCGCATCCCCGCAGACGGGACCTCAGCGGGTGCAGACGACACCGCGCACCGCGCAGCAGGACACGCCGACGTCGACGATGTTCTCGCCCGCGACGCCACCCCCGATAGGACCGCCGGCGCGCGTGCACAAGTCAGGCACGCGACTCGAGGCGACGGCGGACAAGGGCGGAGAGTGGCCGCCGCCGGCGCAGATCGACGCGCTCGTGCCCGGCATGCGCATCCATCAGTACGAGTTGATCAAGGAGCTCGGACGCGGCGGGATGGGCGTGGTGTTCGCGGCGCGCGATACGCGGCTCGGCCGGCGCGTCGCGATGAAGTTCCTGCTGCATGCATCGCGCGCGATCGCCGAGCGGTTCCTCGTCGAGGCGCGTGCGACGGCGCAGTTCAACCACGAGAACATCGTCACGATTCACGAGGTCGACGAGCTCGAGCAGATGCCGTACATGGTGCTCGAGTTCCTCGAGGGCCAGACGCTGCGGGAGGTGCTCGGCGAGCACGGAACGCGCTTGGCGCCGCAGCGGGCGATCGAGCTGATCCTGCCCGTCGCGCGAGCTCTCGTCGTCGCCCACGACAAGGGCATCGTTCATCGCGATCTCAAGCCGGAGAACGTGTTCGTCACGAGCACTGGTCAGGTCAAGGTGCTCGACTTCGGAATCGCGAAGGCGCTCGGTGGTCGCGAGGAGCAGAGCGCGCCGGCGGATGCGCAGCGCCAGCTACTGCGCGTGAGCGAGATCCATCAAACGCATGCAGGCGCGCTGCTCGGTACGCCGCCGTACATGGCGCCGGAGCAGCTCAGCGGTGAGGTCGTGGACCACCGGGCTGACATCTGGGCGCTCGGCATCATGCTGTTCGAAATGCTGACCGGCCAGCACCCGGTGCAGCCGACCACCATGGAGAACCTCTTCGAGATGGCCGTCGGCGCGGAGCCGATGATCGCGCCGAGCTTGGTGGCCGGCGGAATCGACGACGCGATGGATGCGGTCGTGGCTGCGTGTCTCGCGAAGGATCGCGAGCAGCGGTTGCCTACGGCGGCAGCGGTGGTGGCCCGCCTCGAGCAGCTGCTGCCGGGGCGCCGTGGTCGCCAGCTCGGCGAGGGCGAGAGTCCGTTCCCCGGACTGCACGCGTTCCAGGAGCAGGACGCGAACCGCTTCTTCGGACGCGATCGCGACGTCGCCCGGACGGTGGCGCGTCTGCGCGAGCATCCGCTGCTCGGCATCATCGGCCCGTCGGGAGTCGGCAAGTCGTCGTTCATCCGTGCTGGCGTCGGCCCGATGCTCAAGGCGTCGGGCGAGAGCTGGGAGGTCGTGACGCTGCGGCCGGGGCGCCACCCGCTCGCGGCGCTTGCGAGCGTGCTCCACAAGATGACGTCCACATCGAGCGGTAGCTCGGCAGATGTACATGCCGCCACCGTTGCGACCTTGCGGACAGCGCCCGGTGCGATGGGCGAGCTGCTGCGTGTCCGCGCGCGCGACCGCCAAACGAACATCCTGTTGTTCATCGATCAGTTCGAAGAGCTCTACACGCTCGCGCCAGATGCGGCGGAGCGGAAGGCGTTCACGGCGGCGCTGTGCGGCGTGGCGGATGATGCAGCGAGCCCACTGCGCGTCGTCGTGTCGATGCGCTCGGACTTTCTCGACCGCACGGCGGAGGATCCGCGGTTCGTCGAGGATCTCTCGCGCGGCCTGATCTTCCTGGCGCCGCCGGACCGCACGGGCCTCCGCGAAGCGCTCGTCCAGCCGATCGAGATGGTCGGTCACACCTTCGAGAGCCACGCGATGGTCGAGGACATGCTCGACGGTCTTGGTGATACAGCGGGTGCTCTGCCGCTGTTGCAGTTCGCTGCTGCCAAGCTGTGGGACGTCCGCGACAAGCAGCGAAAAATGCTGACGATGGCGAGCTACCACGCGATCGGTGGCATCACGGGCGCGCTCGCCGCTCACGCCGACGAAGTGGTCTCGCACATGGATCAGCCGACGCGGCGGCTGACGCAGCGGATCTTCCGCCAGCTCGTCACGCAGGAGCGCACGCGCGCCGTCGTCGAGATGGACGACCTCGCCCAGCTCGCGAACGACCGCAGCGCGGTGACGCGCGTGATCGATCAGCTCGTTGCGGCTCGGTTGCTCACTGTCCAGGCGCGCGAGGGTGGGGCGAGCGTCGAGATCGTGCACGAGTCGCTGATCACGTCGTGGCCGACGCTGCGCGCGTGGCTCGACGAGGAGCAGGAGGACGCAGCGTTCGTCGCGCAGCTCGCAACGGCCGCGAAGCAGTGGGACGCGAAGGGGCGTCCGGGCGGCTTGCTGTGGCGAGGCGATGCCGCCGATGAAGCGAGGCGTTGGTACGCTGCGCGGCAGCGCGAGCTCGGACAACGCGAGCTGGCGTTCATCGAGGCCGTGTTCTCGCTGATGAAGCGCGGCGCGCGCATGCGGCGGCTCGGGTTGATCGCTGCGTTCACGGTGCTCGCGGCCGTTGCGGGCGGCGCGTTCGTCGCCTTCCTCCAGGTGCGCGGCGCGCAGGCAGAGACGGCAGCGCAGGCGCAGAAGGCGCAACAGGAAGCCGACAAAGCGACCGAGGCGCTTGCCGAAGCGCGCGAGCAGGAAAAGCAGCGCGACGCGGCCGAACGTCAAAAGACGAAGGCGGAGGCAGAGGCGGCCGACAAGAAAGCAGCGCTCGCTGGCGCGCAAGTAGACCTCGCCACCGCGAACGCGAAGCTGCAGCAGCAGGTCGACGAGATCACGAAGTCCAAGGCCGACGCCGAGGCGGCTGCGGCGACCGCGCGCGATGCGCAGAAGAAGGCCGAGGACGCCCAGAAGAAGGCGATCGACGCCAACGCAAATCTCAAGAAGGTCACCGACGCACAGGCGGCGGAGATCAAGCGCCTGCAAGACACTGCCGGCGTTCACGCCACGACACTCAAGAAGTGAGAACCGAATGAACCTACGCGCGATCCTCCTCTCTGCTGTTGTTGCTGGCGCCGCGCTGGCGTCGACCGCGTCCGCCGACGATCAACCGTGGGCCAAGGGCGTCAGCGATGCGCAGCAGAAGAAGGCCGGCGATTTGCTCGAAGAGGGCAACAAGCAGTTCGTTCAGAAGGACTACGTCGGCGCGCTCAAGACGTTCCGCGCGGCGCTCGAGCAGTGGGACCACCCCGCGATTCACTTCAACATCGTTCGCTGCCTCGTGCTCCTCGATAACGACTACGAGGCCGTCGACGATCTCGAGAAGGCACTCAAGTACGGCCCTGCGCCCCTCGAGGATGCTGTCTATAACGAAGCGCTCGGCTACCAGAAGCTGCTCGCAAAGGCGGTCGGCAACGTCAGCGTGACCTGTAACGAGGTGGGCGTCGCGCTCACGCTCGATGCGCAGAGCATCGGCCAGTGCCCGACGACGAATCCCATCCGCGTGAAGCCAGGCGCTCACCAGCTCGTCGCAGAGAAGAAGGGCTTTGTTCCGCGCACGATGCGCGTCGTCGTCGTCGGCGGCACCGAAGAAAAGGCGCGCGTCGAGCTCCAGACGCTCAGCCAGGGCGCGCGCGTCGTGCACCGCTTTGCGACGTGGAAGCCGTGGGCCGTGTTCGGCGGTGGCTTGCTCGTCACGGGCGTCGGCGGTCTCGTGCAGCTCACGGCGTCGAACGATATGGACAGCTACGACAACGCGATCGATTCACGCTGCAGCGTCGGCTGTATGCCGAGCGAGATCGCTGCGCAACAGCACATCAAGGACCGCGCGAAGCTCGAGAACAAGATCGCGATCGGCGTCATGTCCGTTGGCGCGGTCGCGACAGTCGCCGGCGCCGTGATGCTCATCCTGAATCGTGGCGTCACGATCTATGAACAGGAACCGCCGCACGTCGGCGTGGTCCCCGTCGATGGCGGCGGTGTGATGTCGTACTCGGGCAGCTTCTAGAGCCACCGGAGCGATCACGCCAGGGCGGTATAAACGTTCTGGACGTCGTCGTCGTCTTCGAGACGGGCGACCATCTTCAGAACTTCATCCGTCTGCTCGTCGGCGAGCGCCGATGTGATGGTCGGCACGTACTCCGACGCGCTCGAGATTTGCGCGAGTTTCCGCGACTCGATCGCGTGCTGCATCGTCCCGAAGTCCTTGAACGCGGCGCGCACGAGCAGCTGCGGCTCGCCCTTTTCGCCTTCGCCGTCTTCGAGTGCAACGAGACCGTGATCGATGAGCTCGAGCTCGAGCGTGTCGCGATCGACGCCTTCGGGAGACAGGCGGAACACGGCCTGGTGCTCGAACATGTGCGCGACGGAGCCGGTCGAGCCCATGTTGCCGCCGAACGACTTGAACGCGTGGCGCACGTTCGCGACGGTGCGCGTGACGTTGTTCGTGGCCGTCTCGACCATCACGGCGATGCCGTGCGGGCCGTAGCCTTCGTACATCACGATGTCGTAGTTCTCCGCACCTTCGCCGCTCGCCTTCTTGATGGCCGCGTCCACCTTGTCCTTGGGCATGTTCAGCGCCCGGGCGTTCTGGATGGCGCGGCGCAGGGACGGATTGCCTTCCGGGCTCGTTCCGCCCGACTTCACGGCAATGGTGATGTCCTTGCCGATCTTGGCGAACTGCTTACCCACCCGGTCCATGCGGGCGAAGATCGTGTGCTTCCGTTTCTCGAAGGCGCGGCCCATAACGGCCGGAAGCTAGCATTTGGACGGAACCGATTCACTCCCCCGGTGTCGGTAGGTTCGTGGTCCGTCGGCCCCAGTTGCTGATCGCTATATGTGTCTGCGGAGTTGCGACGGCGACCGGTGCGGTCCTCGTCCTGAACGCGCCCAAAGACACCTACGAGCGCCCCGCGCCGCCTCCCCCCGTAGGTGCGTACCTACACGGTGGGGCGCCCCTCCGGGATGCCGCGATCGAGCGCGCGCTGAGCGAGGAGCTCCCGCCGCTCGTCGCCCAGGCCGCGCTGCTCCGCGAAGGTGATCACCGCGCAGATGACGCGGCCCGCAAGCAGCTCCTCGCGACCCTCGACCACGATCCCGCGTTTGCCTCCCACGGACCGGCGCTCGCATCGTCGTGGCACGAGATGCTCGGCGCGCTCGACCACTGGATGGTCCTGACCCCGACCGACCACGACTTTCTCCCAGCGGGGCAGGAGTTGCGGGCGCGCATCGACGCCGTGTCCGATCAGTTCGCTGCTGCCGAGCTCGCGTACTACATCGATCCGGAGATCGTGAGCGATCCGCAGCCTCGCAGCCGGCCCGGCATCTTCGCGTACCGCGTGGAAGACGTCGCGTTCGTTCGCAGCAACGACCGCGCGTCGGTGCGCGTGCTCGAAGCGCGCAAGCTCGGCGACGGCCACTCGGGTCAGCGCCTCGGCATGAACGAGGACGAGCTCGCGGATCCGATCGTGTTGCTCGATGCCGTCGACGCGAAGGTCCAGAACCAGATTCTCCCGGTGCTCGCAGGCGACACGTTCGGCATCGCGGACTCCGAGTGGGCGTACTCGACGCGCGGGCGTCAGGCGGAAGCCGCGGCGACGGTGGCCATCCGCGACGAGCTACTCGCCGCGCTGTACACGGACGCGCAGGATCCGACCACGGCGAGCGGCCGCACGCGCGACCTCATCGCCACGTCGGTGCGCCACCACGAAGCTCAGCACAAGATCGACCGCGACCGCTCGCTGCGCTACCCGCCCGAACTGTCGACGCGCCTCGGTGACAAGAAGAACGATCCGTTCGCGGTGCGCTCGCGCTACGAGCTCTCCGCCTACCTCTCGCAGATCGCGAGCGACACCTGGCTGCCCCAGCTGACGCTGTGGAACCTGGTGCGCCACGGCTTCCACAAGGGCGCGCGCCGCGAGGAGTCGTACGTTGCGGTCGTCGTCGTCGAAGGGCTGTCCCGCCAGCTCGGACTCCCCACCGTCGGTGCGATCGTGAAGCGCGATGGTTCGATCGACCGTGATCGCCTCGCCGAGCTCGCCATGCCGCTCGCACGGAAGTCGACCGCCGAGCTCCGCAGCGCCGCCGCAAAGGTCTGGGCCGATCTGTTCGGGGAGCCACTCGTCCGCCTCTACGACTGACTAGATCAGCGTAGGATCGCTTTCGTGGGTACCAAACGGCTATCGCCGAGCGACGCGATGTTCCTCTACGGGGAAACCCGCGAGACGATGTTCCACGTCGCGGGGTTGATGCCGTTCACCCCGGCGCCAGGTACGCCGCCGGATCACCTCCGCACGCTGATGGACGAGATCCGCGAGGCGCCGATCTACCGGCCGTGGAACAACCAGCTCAAGTCGCCCGACATGCTGCGCAACCCGATCCATAACTGGGTCGAGCAAGACGAGATCGATCGCGAGTACCACGTGCGTCGGTCGGCACTGCCAACGCCCGGCGACGAACGCGAGCTCGGCATTCTCGTCTCGCGCCTGCACAGCTATCCGATCGACTTCCATCGGCCGCCGTGGGAGGTGCACCTGATCGAAGGCCTCGAGGGCGGACGCTTCGCGCTCTACGTGAAGGTTCACCACTCGCTCGTCGACGGTTTTTCCGCGATGCGCGTGCTATCCAACTCGCTCAGCACCGACCCCAACGATCGCTCGCGTCCGCTGTTCTTCAGTCAGCCGCCGAAGGTGCGCCGGCCCAAGACGGAAGCCGAGCCGGAGATCCAGGAGGGCGCGGGCGTTCAGTTCCAGGAGTTCCTGTCCGCGTTCCGCTCGCAGTACGGCACCAGCAAGGTCGTCGCGCGCGCCGTGATGAACGTCGTGCGCAGCTCGCGCGCCAAGGACAACGAGCTGATCAACCCGCGCCACGCACCGAAGACCATGTTCAACACGCGGATCGGTCGCTCGCGTCGCTTTGCCACCGCGCAGATCCAGTTCTCGCGGATGCGCGAGGTGGCCAAGAAGGCAGGCGGCACGATCAACGACGTGATCCTCGCGCTCTGCGCGGGAAGCCTGCGCCGCTACCTCAGCGAGCTCGACGCGCTGCCGAGCCAGCCCCTCATCGCGATGCTACCCGTCGCCGTGCGCGCAAAGGATGACAACGACGGTGGCGGTAACTCGATCGGCGCGATTCTCGCGACGCTCGCGACCGACATCGCAGACCCCGGCGAGCGCATGCGCGCCATCGTAGCGTCGACGACGAACGCGAAGAAGCAGCTGCAGGGCATGACCAAGGCCGCGATCCTCCAGTACAGCGCGCTGCTCTGTGCACCGGCGATGATGCAGATGCTGCCGGTGACGGCGGGTGCCGTGAGGCCGGCGTTCAACCTCGTCATCTCCAACGTGCCGGGCCCCGAGGAGCCGCGCTACTTCCGCGGCGCGCGCCTCGAGGCCGCGTACCCGATGTCGATTCCCGTCCACGGCTACGCGCTGAACATCACGGTGAACAGCTACGACGGCAAGTGCTGCTTTGGCTTCACGGGCTGCCGCGACACGGTCCCGCACCTCCAGCGGATGGCCGTCTACTGCAACGAAGCGATGGGCGAGCTCGAGACGGCTCTGGCGTAGCCGCGACGGCGCGACGTCAGAGTTGATGGCCGCAACGACGCGACGCCGCAACGTCAGAGTTGAGGGCCGCAACGACGCGACGGCGCAACGTCAGAGTTGAGGGCCGCAACGACGCGACGGCGCAACGAAGACGGGATCAACCTCGCCGGGCGAGGGGGCGAAGAAGGGGACGCGGTCCCTTTCTGCGCTCGCCAGTATCCGAACGATCTCATCCGAACGATCACATCCGATCGATCTCATCCGATCGATCTCATCCGATCGATCCGTTGCGTCGTTGCGTCGTTGCGGCCAATTCCTCTGGGCGTCGCGCCGTTGCGTCGTTGCGGCCAATTCCTCTGGGCGTCGCGTCGTTGCGTCGTTGCGGCCAATTCGTCTGGCGTCGCGTCGTTGCGTCGTTGCGGCCAATTCGTCTGGCGTCGCGTCGTCGCGTCGTTGCGGCCAAATTCCTCCGCCGTAGCGTCGTTGCGGCTACTTCTTCGTCCGCGCGCGCATCTCGATCCCGCGAATCTCGGCCAGCGCTTCTTGGTGGCGCGGCTCGATGTCGATGACCTGCTCGAAGTGATGCAAGGCTTCGCGGTCGCGGCCGAGCATGCGTTCGATGCGGCCGATCAGGAAGCGCGCGTTCATGGGATTGGTCGACTTCTGCACGGCGCGCTCGAGCGCGAGACGAGCGGCTTGGGCGGCGCCGGCGCGGTCGGTCGCTGCACAGAAGCGCGCCCAGCCAAGCATGCCGGCGTAGTCGACATCCTGCGGTTGAAGCTCGACGGCGCGCGCGAGCTCGACGCAGGCCTCGTCGGGAGCGTTGCGGCGCAGCGCGCTCTCGCCGCGCTTGAATGCCTCGGCGGCGTCGCGGCCACGATCCTCGCTCGTCTGCGTGCGCGGGATGACCGGGAGCTGCAGGTCGGGGCGCAGCAGCGTCGTCATGTAGTCGTTGCGGCGCGCTGCATCGGTGAGCACGGCGAACGCGGCGCCGAGCTGTAGGAGTAGCTTCGCGGCGACGTTGTCCGGATCATCGACGCCGAGCTCGGTGAGCTTGTCGGGATGGAGCTGGCGCGTGAGCCCGAGGTACGCGACGCGGCAGACATCAGGGACCGCGTCGAAAGGCACGCCGAGGAGTTGGAAGTGGTCGACTCCTTGCTCGACGAGGAGCCAGCGAGCCGTGATCAGCGCCTTGGTCTTTCGCGCTGTCATCGTGCGCGAGACGAACGGTTCACCGGTTTGGGTGCGCGCCATGATCGGGTTGCCCGTCGGAGAGCGGCCCGCGATAGGGTTTCCCGTGGGAGGCCGCGTCGCGAAGGGCGGGCCGGTCACGGCACGTGGAGAGGAGACAGGCGTGGGAGCGCGGCCTGCGACCGGATTGCCGGTGGGCGAGCGGCTCGCGACCGGATTGCCGGTCGGCGATCGAGCAGCGATGGGGTTGCCGGAGGGCAAGCGGCCCGGATTCGGCGTCGGCGTGCGACCGATGGCAGGATTGCTCGTCGATGCGCGCCCGAGTGGAGGCGTCTCGTAGTCCGGGTTGCCGGTGCCAGCGCGAGAGATCCGTGGACCCGATTCGGTGCCTGCAGCGAGCGGCGACGAGGAGGTTCGAGAGAGGTTGACAGGCGGCACCGACGGCGACTGTCCGCGACTCAGACGCACGGCGGCCGCGGTCGCGTCTCCATCGTCACGCGTAACGGAGCGTCCGCCGGGCGGTGCTGGATCGCGTGTTGTCGTGCGTCCTCCCGCGGGCGCAGGATCGCGGCTCGACGTGCGCGCGACGAACGAGTAGGGCGAGGCCACGTTTTGATCCCGAGTTGCGGTGCGGGCAGCCATCGTCGCCGCGCTATCGACCGCGGCCGTGCGCTCGTCGACGCGGCCACTCGACGGGCGCGCGACGGGGACAGTGGCTGCGCGCGGAATGGCAGGCGCTTCCTGCGCGACACATGCACCGCACGCCATCGTCGCGTACAGAACGGCCTGCACCGTGCGCGGATCGATGTCGCGGTGGGCTGCCTCGAGCTCGGGCAGGCTCGTGCCCGTGACGAGCTCCTGCACGATCCGCTGCTCGCCGCTCTCGGAGAACGCGAACTTCTCGAGGAGAGCGTCGACATCCGGTTTGAGGATGTACGCGTGACCGAACTCGCGCAGAGCATCTACGAGGCGTTGCTCGGAGAGATACATCTTGGCGCCGAGGTAGACCACGGCGGGAACCGTGACCTCGACCCCATCGACGGTTGGAATGGAGATGTCGGAGTCGATCGTGAACTCGCCGACCTCGAGCTGATGCGTACGCGCGGCCCGCTGGACGAGCGCCTTGCGGCGGAGGCGCTCCGCGAGGTCGGCCGACAAGTTCGTGGCTTCGACGATCACCTCGATCTCGTCACGGTCCGTCGCGGCCGCGAGGCGGCGCGTGATGTCGTTGACCGCGCTTTTGGAGACCATGTGGTTCGTCAGCGCGATGCGGAGCGCCGCGTCAGCCGTGAGCGGAGACGTTGCGCCGACGATCGCGCCATCGATGAACGCGAGCGCGAAGGCTTTGTCCTCAGACGAGATCGTGAGCTGGCCACTCAGCCGCTTCGCAGCCAGCGCCCCGAGGGTTTGCCCCCACGGACGATCGGTGAGGGAGCCGCGTGCCAACAACATCGAACCCCTACCGTCCCTCAGGATCGCGGGTGCGAGCAAGGCGCCAAGGATCCGTAAGGCGCGCTACAGCGGCTCGGGCGAGCCGAGTGTCAGGAATGCGGGATCGGTGAGGTTGAGTGTCTCCGCTCGGAGCCACGCGCTGGAGCGCGCTACATGTGAGATGCGAACCTCATCGAGGTCCGCGTCCATCGGGAAGTCGGCGCGGCCCAGGTCCATTGCTTCCCCGCTGTAGATGGGCAGGCCCGTGAGCGACTGATTGTCCTGCTCGCCTCCATCGATATAGAAGGTCAGCAAGAGCCTCGCGCCGTCGATGACGCCCGCGAGATGGCGCCACGAGCCGAGCGCGGGAACACGCTCCGCGGGGATCCCTGCGCAGATCGCGGAGGCGGACGCGCCATCGGAGGCACAGGCGAGCCAGTAGTGCAGTCCCAGCTCGAAGTCGTAGCCGCCCTGGCTACCGGACGATCCGCCTTTCCACAGCGGCATATCGGCCTCCCCGACGAGCGAGTACGTCCTGAGCCACAGCTCGAAGGTGAGGTCGGCCGTGTTGGCCTGGAGTGCTGCGTCACTCGCGCCGTGATCGATCACGTGGAGTCCCTCGCCATTCGTGTAGCGTCGCGCCGGCCCGGCGACACCATCGGAGACCGCGGGCGGAGCGTTCGCTGTCACCGACGCGTCGTGATCGCCGAGGCTGTCACGCGCGGTGCCGACATCGTCGTTCTCGAAGTGCCACACCGCTCCGTAATCGCGCCACACGGATGCGTTGCGGCGCGCGAGCTCGGGACCCCGCCCATAGAGCATGTACAGCGTGGTCGGCTTCGCCAGCATCGGCACGCGCACCCACGCAACGACGCGCCCGTCGGGCTGGCCGATCTGCTCCAGCTCTGCGTCGAGAACGGTGCCGTCCTCGAGGGAGAACTGGATCTCGCGCCCCGTGGTGGTCTCCGCGGCGATGCTCGTCGCAACGTCGCCTGCGGGCACGACAACTCCGAGAGGAAAATCTGCGAGCACGTCATCGCTCGGCGGGTGGACCGTGATCGTCGAACGATGCGAGTAGACGGCCGACGCGCCCGCATCGGCCGAGCCGTCGAGGCCAAAGACCGTGTCGCATCCTGCGAGCGCGATCAGGAGAAGCGGCGTTCCACGCACCGCTGGCGAGCATAGCCCGCGGCCTGTAGAGACGCGCGGGCGACACCCGCGATCTAGAAAACTTGGAGTAAATCGACCGAATCGAGATCCAGCGCGTTTGGGCCCTTCATGACATGGCTCCGCACGTCTGCGCTGCTCGTTCCTGTTCTCCTCCTCGCGAGCACCGCACACGCAGAGGATGGCGACGACAGCAGCGTCTCCGACGAAGGCGAGACCACCGGTGATGCGCCGCCGCTCTCGGTGTACGGGTTCGCGCGCCTCGACGTGCTCGCGAACGACTCGCGCATGTCGGATGTGAGCCAGCCGTTCTGGGTGATGCCCGAACCGGCCGCGGGGCGCGTCGACAGCGAGATGACGATGTCGCCGCGGCTCTCGCGGTTCGGCCTGTCGATCGACGAGTGGGATCTCGGTGGAGATATGACGGGCTCTGGCCTGATCGAGGTCGATTTCGGGGGCGGGCAGGGTGTCAACGCACTGCGGCTCCGGCATGCGTACGCGAAGCTCGTGTTCGATCAGTTCATCGAGGTGCTCGCCGGGCAGACGTGGGACCTCGCGTCGCCGCTCGCGCCGACCGTGCAGACAGATACGCAGATGCTGTTCGCGGGCAATACAGGCGATCGGCGCCCTCAGCTGCGCATGAGCCTGTTGAGCAAGCACGTCCGGTTCGGCGTCGCCGCTGCCGCGACGGGCACGCTCGATCAGCGCGACCTCGACGGAGACGGCCAGCTCGATGGTGTCGCGTCGGGTACGCCGTCGATCCAGGGGCTGCTCGAAGTGCGCGGCGGCCGCGGCCTGGATAGCGACGGACGACTCGCGCTGTGGTCGCACGTCGGCACCGATGCGCTCGCGAACGGCGACCGCACGACGGCGAGTGCCTTCGGCCTCAGCTTCATTCTGCCGGCGACGCGCGCCGTCCGCTTTCAGGGCGAGCTCTATTTCGGGAGCAACGCAGCGGACATCGGCGGCGGTATCGGCCAGGGGGTAAACAAGATGACGGGCAAGCCGATCCACGCGTACGGCGGCTGGTTCGAGGGCGCGTTCGCCGCGACCGACAAGCACCTGCTCGCGCTCGGCGTGACGATGGACCGAGCGCGCGAGGCGGATCTCGAGATGGGGGACCGCACGCAGAACCAGACCATGTACGCGGCCCTGCGCTACAAGCCGCGCTCGGCGCTCCAGCTCGGCCTCGACTACCTGCATTGGGTGACTGATTACGCGGGGATGTCGGACGGTGTGGCCAACCGGTTCGATGCCTACTTGAGCGTGTTCTTCTAGCGGGCGCCCCTGCTACCATCGAGAGATGGACCCGGATCGCCCGGTCGTGCGCTGGACGCTGATCGTGCTGTGGGCGCTGCTCGCGCTGCTGCTGTATCAGCCCGCGCTCCTCGTGGTTGGTTGGCCCGTGCTGCTGCTCGCGTTAGCGGCGGGCGTCGCCTGGACCGCGCAGGACTTTGGCGGCGTTCGCCACCAAGAGGAGCCGCTCGATCTGCCGTGGGTGCGCGGCCTGGTGCGTGTCGAGCTCGGTGTCATCGCCGCGGTCGCGACGGCCTGCGTCGTCTTCGCGACGAGTCGCGTACTGTGCAATCGCGACCACGCATACGCGATGTCCACCGACTTCGTTCCGGTGATGCTGTCCGTCGTCCTCGTGTCCGCTCTCGCCGCGCTGCGGACGCCATCGCCGAAGCGTCTTGCGATCGTCTCGTTCTCGTTGCTCGCAACCGGGCCGCTCCTCGTGGCCGTGCATCTGTTTAGCCGCCCTCTGTTCGACCTCGGCGAGTTCTCTGTTGGTAGCCCGTTCATGTACGACGGTTACGCGCTCGGTGTCGTGGTACTCGGCGCGCTCGGCATTCACATCGGCATCGTTGCGCGCCGACGCGGCTACGGCAGCGAGATCATCGCGCCGCCGCCCGAAGCGTCGCTCGTCCTCCGTCGCTAGCTCGCTTCGGGACCGTGCGTCGGCTCTTCGACTTCGCGATCTGCGCGCAGGCTCTCGTTGTCCCACGCGCCGTCGGAGTCGGTCATCACGGACGGATCCACGTCGCGCATCAGCCGCTCCGCTTCATCCAGATTGGCTCGCACCTTCGTGAAGTACGCCTTCTGATCCGTGCCCCACAGCTCGCCGAGCTCCTCGAGGACCTGCTCCTCGTGATCGCGCCAGCGACGAGCGATGCGCAGCGCGGTGTGAGCGCGATAGCCCATCACCTTGAGCGCTTCGATCGACGTCTCCCAGGCCGCCGCGAACGTCTCGCGGAAGACCTTTTGGACGCCGAGCTTGCGCAGCTCCCAGTAGTGCTGGCGATCGCGGGCGCGCGCGAGGATCGGTACGTCGGGGAAGTGATGACGTACTTGCTCGGCGATCTGCGTGGCCTGCGCCTTGTCGTCGACGGCAAGCACGAACAGCTTCGCATGCTGCACGCCCGCTGCATGCAGGAGGTCCACGCGTGACGCGTCCCCGTAATAGACCTTCACGCCGAGGCGGCCGAGGATGTCGACCATCTCTGGATCGAGATCGAGGATGGTGACGTCAATGCGATTGGCGCGGAGCACGCGGCCGACCATCTGGCCAAAGCGGCCGTAGCCAGCGATGACGACCGGAGCGTGCGCGTCGACGATCTCGTCCTGCGGGCGATCCTCGCCGCGATCCGTGACGCGCGGAAGGATCACGCGCTCGAGCAACACGAACATCGGCGGCGTGAGCACCATGGAGATGGCGGTCGCCGCGATGAGAGGCGCTTGGATGTCCGCCCCGAACACGCCCTCGGTGCGGCCGATATTGAGCAGCACGAACGCGAACTCGCCGATCTGCGCGAGTGACATCGCGAGCAGCCAGCGCGCCGGGCGATCGAGCTTGAAGATGCGCCCGAGCAGGTGAAGCACGCCGAGCTTCAAGGTCATCGTCCCGAGGCAGACGCCGATGACGAGGAGCGGTGACGCGGCGATCAGGGCGAAGTCGATCTGCGCCCCGACGGAGATGAAGAACAGGCCGAGCAAGAGGCCCTTGAACGGCTCGATGTCGGTCTCTAGCTCGTGGCGATACTCGGAGTCCGCGAGCACGACGCCGGCGAGGAACGTACCGAGTGTGTGGGGCAGCCCGACCTTTTCCATCAAGAACGCAATGCCGATGATGATCAGCAGCGCCGCGGCCGTGAACGACTCGCGCAGCTTGGCGGCAGCGAGGAACTGAAACATCGGGCGGATGACGAGGCGACCGCTCGCGACCACGGCGACGACCGCGCCGATGACGAATAGCCCCGAGAGCCACGCCGGGCGCCCGCCTTGCGTCGTGACGTCGCCGACCTTCTCGACGACGACCACGGCGAGCAGCGGAAACACCGCGAGGATGGGGATCACCGAGATGTCCTGCATCAACAGGACGGAGAACGCGGACTGGCCACCGCTCGTCTTCAGGAGGCCGCGCTCGGTGAGCGAAGAGAGTGCGATCGCCGTGGAGGATCCGGCGAGCGTGAGACCCACGGCGAGCGCCGGTTTCGCGTGCAGGCCAAACGTGAGCGCACACCCCATGATCACGGCTGCCGTGACCGTGACCTGGAGACCGCCGAGGCCGACGATCGGTCGGCGCATCTGCCATAGCAACGCCGGGCGCAGCTCCAGTCCGACGAGGAACACCATCATGACGACGCCGAACTCGGCGAAGTGCATGACGTTGTGACCTTCGGTGCCGACGAAGCCGAGGATGTACGGCCCGATCACGACGCCCGCGATCAAGTAGCCGAGCACCGAGCCGAGACCGAGACGCTTGGCGAGCGGTACAAAGACAACCGCGGCCGCGAGATAGACAAACGCCTGGAACAGAACGGAATCGCTCACGCGACCTCCTTGGCCGCGAGCACGCTCTCGAGCTCGAGTGCGAGGTTCTGCGCTGCCGCAGCGCGGTCGAGGTCGATGCGCTCGTCGCGCAGTGCCTCGATCAAGGCCCGATATCCCGACTTGGCTGCGGCCACGTCGTCGTCACCCTTCACCTTGAGCGCCGCGTGAACCGCAAACGGCGCGAGGTAACGCATGCCGCAGAGGTGAGCCGTCTGATCCCACGGCGAGAGCAACTCGCGGAGTGTGAAGCGGTTGTAGCCATCCTTGTGATACGCGGTCTCGGGGCCCCCCGTCGTGATCGCGTTGAACGTGATCTTGCCTTTCAAATGAGTGCCGCCGTGGCCGTACGCCCAGCCGTGCTCGAGGACGAGGTCCTGCCACTCCTTGAGCAGCGCGGGGACCGAGTACCAGTAGAACGGATGCTGGAACACGATCACGTCGTGGTCGCTCAGCAGCTGCTTCTCTCTCGCTACATCGATGTTCAGCGACGGATAGATCTCGTAGAGATCGTGAACGAAGACATTCTCCATGCCCTCGATCGCAGCGAGGAGCCGCCGGTTCACACGCGAGCGCTCCAGCACCGGATGAGCGAATAGAACGAGGACCCGTCGCACGAGCCCCTTGGCTACTACAGAACGGCTTGTTCCCAGCCGATATTGACGGTGAAAAACGGGCTGATCGGCAGCTCGTCGTAGGTGTAGGTACCTACCTTTCCGGGGTGGTTCTTCCACACGGTGACGCCGAGCGCGAGCCACGGCTGCAGATAGAACCCGTTGTGGAACGGGTGCCACTGATAGCCAACGATCGCTTCGGGCGAGAGCTCGGTCACGTGCGCTTCGGTGCCTGGCACGTCGTCGTGTTCGTAGCGGATGCGCAACAGGCGCAGCGACGCCCCGAACGCAAACCCGTCGTGCCCCGCGGCATTCAGGTAGTAGAGCGCGTAGAGAGCGCCGCTCGGTCGAATGCGCTCGTCGAACCCGTCGTTGCCGATCTGGCTGACGACGTCTGGCACGTGAAGCGAGAACGACGCGAGCGCGAAGCGGACGTGGCGGACGCGTATTCCGAGCTGCCCGCCGTAGCCACCGTTCGCAAACGTCAGCGGATCGACCTCGGCGTGCAGGTAGATCGGGTCGGCGTGCGCGGTGCCGGCGAGAAGGAGCAGCGGAACGAGGAACCTGCGCATGCGGTCCATCGTACGTGCGTCCAGGCCGATCGGATCGTGCGATGCTTGCAGAAGGATGAGCTGCCTAGTCTGCGGCGCGAGCGAAGAGGTGGGTGTTCTGTGCCGCGGTTGCGCGCAGGACGTCCCGCCGTGCGAAGGACTCATCGCGGATCACCTGAGATCCAATGTCGATGGCGACCTCGCGGAGGCGTGGGTGATCGACGGCTTTGGCATGCCGCGCGCGTTGGCCGCGAAGACGGCGATCGGTCGCGAGCACGACGCCGAGCTGGTCGTGCTAGCGCAGTCGGTGTCGCGCGAGCATGCGCGCATCGAGCAGAGCGGCGGTACGTGGGTCATTCGCGATCTGGGCAGCCGTAACGGAACGTTCGTGGATCGCGAGCGCGTTCAAGGCAAGGTCACGCTTCCGGCGCGCTGCGTGTTGAAGATCGGGGACGTCGCGCTGTGGTTCCTCGCCGAAGTCGCTCACGAGCCGATGACGGCGCCGTCGCTCGCGACCGGTTCTATTGCTGGTGGTCTCGTGCGCTTCTTGACGGAGCATGCGGGCATCGAGCTGTGCGTCGTTGGCTCGAGCGATGCCACGACAGGTGGTGCGCTACTCTCGCGCGCGGCCGGGACGCAGCAATGGGCAGAGCGCAGCCTCGCGCCGCTGGAGTTCCAGCTGCTGCGAGCGCTCTGTGCACGCGCGATCGAGGAGCAACACTCGCCGTCGACGGTGAAGGGCTGCGTCGCGACGAAGCAGCTCGCCGCGGATCTGCCGTTTCAGAGCAAGTACGCGAACGAGGAGAACGTGCGCCAGGTCGTGCGGCGTCTTCGTACGGAGCTCAAGACCATCGGTGCGGACGGGATTCTTGCCGTGTCCCCGGGCCGCGGTTACTACCTGGCGGCGGGCGTCGCCAGCGGCGGTTGAGATCCACGACGATCTTCTGCGTCGTCAGCGCATCCCTGCTGCGGCGGACGCGACTCGGAATGCGATGACGGCGAGCGAGGACGACGACGTCGATGGCGACTCCGACGGCGACCGCAGTCGCGAGCACGTAGAGGGCGAATAGCACGCAAGGACGATGTACGGCGCGTGTGCGATCGAGGCCATCGCGTTCACGTGAAGCTCACGCCTGCCGATGCTCGAGGTCGACAGTCACCGTGTCGAGCGCCGTCGGATCAGCGACTACTTCCGTCGCCTTCGCGCGGAAATCTCGCCACCAGTTCTCCGCTTCGCTCGTGGACCAATCGCCCTGCGTCGGCACGCGCTCGAACTGCTCGATGAGAGCGGCGGCGGACGCGGGACGGTCGGCGGGCGCCTTTGCGAGACAGGCGAGAACGACCGCCTCGAGCTCCTTGGAGACGCGCACGGCGGGTAGCTCGGAGAGCAGCGGGACAGGCTTGGTCACGTGCTGGATCGCGATCTCCATCGGCGACTTCGCATCGAACGGCGGGCGGCCCGCGAGCATGTAGTACGCGACGCATCCCACGGCGTAGATGTCGCCCGCCACGCTCGCCGCGTTTGCGTCGGTGACCATCTCCGGTGCGAGGTAGAGCGGCGTGCCGAGGACTTGCTGCTCACCCGTGAGCTCGATGTCGCGCGTGACGTCCTTCACCAGACCGAAGTCCACGACCTTCGCGACGTCGGACACGCCGCCGCGCTCGCACAGGATGATGTTCGCTGGCTTGATGTCGCGGTGGATGAGGTTGCGCCCATGCGCTTCCTTCAATGCGCCGCACACCTGTACGAGGATCGCGATGATGCGTCCCTCGGGCTGCGGCCCGAACCGGCGCACGAGATCTTGGAGGTTGATGCCGTCGAGGTACTCCATCGCGTAGTACAGCTCGCCGCCCGCGGAGATGCCGTAGTCGTAGATCGCGACCGTGTTCGGGTGCGTCAGCTCGCTCGTGCGCTGCACCTCTTCCTCGAACCGCGCGAGATCCTCGGGCGTCGATCGCGTGCGCTGCAGCAGCTTGATGGCGGTAGGGCGGCGGAGCAGGGCGTGACTCGCGCGGTACACCTTGCCGATACCGCCTTCGCCGATCTTCTCCTCGAGCGTGTACAGGCCGAGGCGCATCGCCTTGTCGACCTTCGCGCGCAGGCCGTAGATGATCGCGGAACCTTGCGCGGCGATGATCGTCGCGATCACGCACAGCATGACGCCGCCGCCGATGAACGCGGGCGCCGGCAGCTCGGTCTTGCCGCGCAGGCCTAGCGTCACGGCCGCCGCGATGACGGGTGCGAACGTGGCGCCGGAGACGACGGCTGTCCGCCGCGCACTGGATGGAACGATCAGCGCGCGCGTGAACACCTGGAAGCACGTGAAGATCAGCGTCGTGTAACCGGCGGCCTGAAGATCGTACTGACCGACCGCCGATGCGCCGAACGTCAGGCCGATGGCGGTCGCGAAGAGCAGATCGATCTTCTGCAGCGTCGGGATCGTGCGAGCACCGCGCGCGAGAAGGACGCGCCAGATCAGCGCCATCACCGCGAGCATCGCGAACGCGCCCGCGATGACGTAGTCGGAGTACTTCGGTGCGCGCGGACCGAGCACGAACCGGTACGCGAGGCCCAGGAACGAGAGCAGCGCGACGAACGACCAGAACATCAGCTTCGCGTACGCGTTCAGGCGCAGCTGCATCTGCGTGCGCGCGTCCTCGTCGTGCGACGCGTTCCAGCGTCGACTGCGGTTGGCCAGCTTCACCATCCGGCGGGACGCCTTTGCCTGACTTTCCTGGGTCACGCCCCGCTGACGGTATCAGTTGGAACTGCTCGGGATCCGACGGCAACCAGAGGCGATCACGCGAAGCTCACGGCACCCCCACACCAAACTCACGCCCTCATACGTAACAACGGTTGGTACATGGTCGGACCAATCGCAAAGGCACTCCTGCTGGTGGTCGCCGCCACCGCGGTGGCGCGGGCCGACGAGCCGACCGGCGACAACCCCGATGCGCCGCCGCCGAAGAAGACGGACGAGGAGAACGCTGCGGGGCCGCCACGGCGTCCTGATCTGACGGTTCGCCAGGTGATGCGCGGGCCGTTTCGCTCGTCGCGCCTGTTCTCGATGCCGACCACCGACGTGATCGGCGCGTACATGCTGAGCCTCTCCGGCGACGGATCGCTGCTGCAGGAGACCGGGCTGCTCACGTCAGCCGGTGTGCTCGCGATCGGCTTTGGCGATATCGCGCAGCTCGAATATCGGCACACGTCCGCGATCAGCGTGACCGGCGTGAACGCGCCGCTGCCCGGCGTGGGCGTGCAGTTGAAGATTCCGCTGCCCGAGCACGATGCCGTTCCGGCGCTCGGTGTCGCGTTTCGTCTCGGTGTTCCGCGCCGCGAGGACTTCGACGGCGTGTTTGTCGACGAGAAGGTCTCGGACCTCTACTTCGTCGGTCGCTTGCACTGGAGCCGCGTCGATTGGCTGACGCTGCACGGCGGTACGCGCATCTCGAGCGCGTCGGTGTCGCTGGGCGGTGACGGCGCGGGCTCCGCGAAGAAGACGATGTACTTGCCGACTGCTGGCTACGACATCGCGATGAGCGAGCAGTCGCACATCGTCGGCGAGATCGCTGCCGCACCTCAGTTTCGGTGGACGCCTGGGAGCACGGAGCCGCCGACGATCGGCTACGGCTTGCTCGGGCGATTGGGAGTGCGCTGGGCCGTTCTTCCGTCGGTGATCATCGACGGAAGCATCGGGTACCAGCTCGAAGTTGCGCACTCGCGTTTGGCCTCCGGGCCTGACGACGTCGTGCATTGGGACATCCGGCTTGGTGCCGAGGTGTTCGTGCCCTGGGGCGCGCTGGCCTGCCGCGCCACGGGTGCCTTTTGTGACTAGCGCGCCAGGAGAAAACTAATGAGCAAACGACAGGGAGTGATTGTGACGACGGTGCTGCTCGCCGCCGCGACCGCGAGCGCGCAGCCGGCACCCATTGGAGCGGGAGGTATTCCATTGCCTCCGCCGACGGACAACACCGTCGCCACCGACGGAACGCCGGTCGATCCGCCGCTCGATCCAAACCAGCCCGACGCGGAGCATCCGATTCCGCCGGACCAGATTCCGAAGGATCCGTACGCGCACACGGCGGAGCCGACGCGCAAAGCGGTGCCACGTCCACCGATCTCGATGCCCGAGGTGCTCACGACGCAGACGGGCTGGCTGCTGCCCGCCGCGGTGCTGTACTCGCGCACGTCGATCGATACGGGCGGTGGCGTGACGAGCGACAACCGCGTCGGCCTCGGTGATGTCGCCGAGTTCGGCATCGCGACGATCGACTCGGTGCGCGAGCGCGAGGACAAGGACGACACGAACGTCGAGCGGATCCAGCCCTACGTGCTCGCGTCGTTCCGCCTCGGCGTTCAGGAAGAGCGTCTGTTCTCCGGGCAACCCGGCGTGACGCTCGGCTTTCGCAAGTCGTTCGAGCGCAACCACAACGACTACAAGACGCAGATCGCAGAGCTCACGCTCATCGCGAGCAAGCACTTCGGCAAGAACACGGCGCTGCACATCGGTGGTGCGTTCTGGGATGCGTCCGTGTACGGCCAGTTCGGTGAGGTCGATGCGGACGGCAAGGCCAAGAAGACCGAGGTGACGTTTCACGACGGCGAGAACTTCAAGAATCAGGTCCGCGCGTTCGGCGGCCTCGAGGTCACGCCGCTACCGAACTCGCAGATCCTCGTCGATCTCGGCTGGGCCCCGGAGTTTTGCTACCACTGCGACGACGCCGACAAGATCAAGCTGCGCCCGACGCTGTCGTGGGGCGTGCGCTATCGCGTCGCCGAGTTCATGAACCTCGAGGCGGGCGTGAAGGTGCCCGACATCGCGTCGGCGAACCTCCTCGACGCGCAGATCTTCGGGCAGATGACGTTCACCTCGTGGGCGCTCCGGCGCGCGGTGGACAGTCTGAAGTAGATGAAGCTCGTGCTCGCCATCGCGGCGCTGAGCGTTCTGCTCGCGACCGCAGCTCACGCAGATCCGGCGCTGCCGCGCGTGCTCGCTGTTCCCACGGCGTGGATGCCACCGCCCGGTGCCGTCGTCGCAACCGCGGGCATCGATCGGCACGCGGCGATGACGGCTGATCTCGATATCGGGCTCGGCAGGTTGGCGAGCGTCGAGGTCGGACTCGATAGCGACTCGCGCGGCTGCACGGCGTGTAGCGAGCCGACGTCGCTCTCGCTCGGCCGCGCTGCGTTTCGGATGGGGGCGCGGCAGAACGCGCTGTTTCGCGGCGCACCGGCGCTCGTGCTGGGGTTTCGCACGACGTTCAGTGCGCACGGGCACGAGTTTGGCGAAGCACGCGTCAGCGATGCGTACGTCGTAGCGAGCAGCGTGTACGGACCGGTGCGAGCCCATCTTGGGGGGCAGGTCACCGAGGCAGCGTTCGGTGATCGCACGGTTCACATGAAGCCTCGTGCGAGCGCGCTGGCGGGCCTGGAGTGGACGCCGTCGATCTATCCCCGGACCACGCTGCTGGCCGATGTTGCATGGGCTCCGCAGTTCTCTCCGACGGAGATCGAGCTCGAATGGCTGGCGGGGTGGGGCGTGCGTTACCAGGCGTTTTCATGGGGTTCCATCGAGCTCGCCGTGCGGCACCGCCAGGACGAGGGGCTACCGCAGAGCGACGTGATGGTCCGGCTCAACGGGGTGTTCGCGGGACGTAAATAAAGTCGCGATGAAAATCCTAGGCTCTGGGTACCAACAGGGCGAATGTCGGCACACATCAGTATGCGAGTCCTGGGAGCGGCGACGATCGTGGCGGGAATGGCGGGCTCGGCGCTCGCACAGCCCGCGCCCGATGATCGGCAAGAGCCGGTCGTCGTGCAGGGAGTCCACGAAGTCAGCCGCCCCGCGTATCCCGGGTGCTCGGTCACGTTCTTGCGCGCTCCCGATGAAGTGCGCGCCGTCATCGAGAAGTGGGTCGCGGCGGAGCCAGATTGCTCGACGAGTATCGAGCTGCGCGTCGTGCCGACCGAGCGCAATACGCTGTATCTCGTCGCCACTCGTCCCGACGGGCGTATTCACGAGCGCGAGGTACCCGATGCAGCGGCGGCCGGGGTTCTCGTCGCGAGCTGGGTCGCCGATGATGGAACCGCGCCGGTTGCTCCGCCCGAGCCCGTGACTCCAACCGCGGTTCGCATCGAAGCACCGGGCAACGCCGTGATCGCGAGCGCGCCGCGCACGAGCACCCGACCCGAGCACGCGATCACCGTTGGCGGCCTGCTCGGAATGTCGGGCGGCGGCGGAAGCGGCTACCGAGGCGACGCCGATCTGATTGCAGGCAGGTTCCTCTCGCTCGGCTTATCGGCGTCGACCTCGCATGCGTACATCACGCCGCAAGGCCAGGGCTGGTTCGACGTCACGTCGTATCGCGTGATGCCCGAGGTCTCTGCGCACGTCACGCTACTCGCCGGCCTGTCGCTGCGCGCGTCAGTCGCGGTCGGTGCCGAGTATCAATCGGCGCACGGGCAGAATCCGAATCCAGCGACGGCGCACGCGATGCCGACGCTGACCGCGACCACGTGGCAGCGCGCCGCGGAGGTTGCGGCGACGGTGAACTACGACATCACTCCGCGTGTTGGCATCGCGGTCGGCGCGGTTCTGTTCTCGACGCTGCTCGAGCCAAACATCCTCGGGGATAACTTTGGCGGCGAGTACGTCGACTACCAACTGATGGGGTTCGGCGGCGCGCGCGTGCGCCTATGAGCTGCACTGTCGACGTCGTGGTCGCGGTCCTGAGAGTGATCGTCGCGTGACCGTGAAACCTGTCCGCGGAGAGCTCGTGCGCCTTCACCCGGAGACGCAGAACGAGGACCTCACGGACGAGGGGCTCGTCGCGGCGTGCGCGACGGCGGATCGTGCTGCTCGGGCGCTGTTGTTCGCGCGGCACGTCGACTCCGTGCATCGCTTCGTCGCACGGATGCGCGGCAGTGATGCGGACAGCGTCGAGGACATCGTCCAGCAGACGTTCCTCTCCGCGTTTCAGTCGGCGGCAACGTTCCGCGGCGGCAACGTGCGCGGCTGGTTGTACGGCATCGCCGCGAACCTCGTGCGCAACTACGCGCGCGGAGAGATTCGGCGCAAGCGCGCTCTCGAGGCGGTTGCCGACCTCGACGGGCTCGTCGCGCGTGGGCCGCGCGATCCCATGACGCAAGCGTCGCTCGCGAGGATCCCGGAAGCTCTCGCCGCGCTGCCGCACGATCTGCGCGCCGCCGTCGTGCTCGTCGATCTTCAGGGAGAGAAGGGGAGCGACGCCGCGCACGCGCTCGGGATTCCGACGGGCACGCTGTGGCGCCGCGTGTTTCACGGACGACAAGCGCTGCGCGAAGCGCTCGGTATCGAGACGGACGGTCCCACGAGAGGTACGCGATGAGCTGCCCGAACATCGAACAGCTCGCCGCTGCGGCGTCGGGCGAGGAACTTGGCGACGACGCGCTGTTCGCGCATCTCGACACGTGCGCCGCGTGTCAGCGCGCGCTCGACGAGCAAGTCGCGACGCGATCGTTCCTCGGGGAAGCACCGGCGGTCCCCGCGCTGTCGGATCGCTTGCGCGAGACATTCGCCGCCGAGGTGATGGCGCGCGCGGATCTCGTGCCGGCGCGGCAGCTGCGGTGGCGTCCTCTCGCGGGTCTCCTGCTCGCAGCGGCAGCGGCTGTCGCGATCACGCTCGGCGTGCGTACGCGCGAGGAGACGGCCGTCGAGGTGGTCGCGAGCATCCCCGCACCCGTCGAGGACGTAGCGCTCGAGGTCGCGCCGATTCCCGCGCGCGTCATCGTCGATACGCGTAGACCCATCGGTAGACCGACCGACGCGCCACCCGCGCGTGTCGTCGAACCGGCCGTGCAGCGCGCGCAGCTCGACGGCGATGCGGACTACGCGCGCACGACGGACGGCGATCGCGAGACCGTGACGCTCTCCAAGGGCACGCTCACCATCGATGCGCTGCATGCGCAGCCGGTCCGCGTCGTCGCCGGTGACACCTCTGTCGCCGTGAACAAGGCGCGCGCGAGGGTGACGGCTATCGGCGGTGTCGTCGCACAGGTCGACGTGTTCGCGGGCTCCGTCGAGGTCACGTACGGCGACAAGACGCAGCTCGTCGATGAGGGCGACGTGTGGACGCGTCCCTCCGCGGCGGATGACTCGCTCGTCGCGTTCCGCGCCGGATGGAACGCACTGCGCGCTGGGGACAACGCGAAGGCGGTCGCGCTGTTCGATAGCGCTAGGGATGAGGTCGTGGCCGAGGACGCGATGTACTGGGCCGCTGTCGCGAGCGAGCGCAATGGCGATCCCCACGGAGCGCTCGCGCGCTACAGGCAGCTGCTCCAGCGCTTTCCGCAGTCGACGCGCGCCAAGGAGGCTCGCGCTGCGATCGAGCGCCTGAAGTGATCACTTCGGGCAGACGTACGCGTCGATGAAGATCTCGCTCGTGCCTTCGGGGCACACGACCTTGTAGTCGTCGATGATCGACTTGCAGCGGCCGCCCTCGCCGACGTTCCCAGCGCGGAACGACTCCGCGGTCGGGCCGTTCGTGATCGGATGAGAGCCATCGCCGCAGCTCAGCGTCGCGAGCCACTGGTTCGCGTTGCCGACGCCGCACCGCTCGACGGGCGCGGCCTTGGTCGACGTCACATCGGAGTAGCGCTTCGCGGTGCTGCCGTTGCGCTGCGCATACTCGGCGGGCGTCACCCCGACCGGGCTCTCGCCACCGGTGCCGCACGCGCGAAACTCCGTCGGCGGAGGATCCTCCTCGGTCGCCGCGATGCACGTGCTGACCTGCGCGCAATCGGGCTTCATGATGCAGGCCTTCGCCTTCTCGCGGAACGCCTCGTCGTCGGCGGACGCCTTCTCGGTGAACAGTTGATTGCACTGCAGCGGCGTGATGACGAGCGACGATCCGAACTCGCCGCAGTGCTCGTGCTGGAGCTCCTCCACGCGATCACAGACTTGCTGGACCGTCACGGCGGCTGGCGCGGCAGGCGACGTGGTCGGCGTCGCGGTCGGGGTTGTCGGCGCAGGTGCCGGCGTCTTGGGAGCCGTGCTCGGGCCGCCGCACGCGGCGAGGATCATCAGGAACGCTGCTGAGCGCATTGCGTAACGGTAACGCGGACAGTTAGCCGAGTGCGAGCGCTGCCTCGCGTCCGGTGCGCCACGCTTCGAGCTCGTCGGCGGTGGTCGATGCGTGGTGGTGGAGCGCCCAGTTGAGGCACGCGATGATGTCGTCGGTCGACTCGGTGCCGATACCAAGGCGGATGAGGCGATCGATGCCGAGCTTCGCGAGCTGCTCGGGCGGTGTGAAGTACTCCGAGACCACCTTGTGGTGGTTCACCTTCGTCGTCAGGCCATCGAACGACAGCGCGTAGCGCGGAACGATGGTCGACACGAGCACGTCGGCGAGGTGGCGGTGCGCGCGCTCGTCGAGGCCGCGGGCCCGGAACGAGACGATCGAGCCCAGCCGCGTGTAGTCGCGTGCGATGACGTCCGCGTCGGGATGATCGGGGCGCGAGGGATGGAAGACGCGCTCGATCGCGGGGTGCTTCGCGAGAAACGCCGCGATCTTGGTGGCCGATTCGCAGCGGAGCGCGTGCACTTCACGCGACGTCGCGAGCGCGGACGTGACACGCGAGCAACGCTCCTCGTCGAGGATGCCACCGCGCATCGCGAGCAGATCCATGATCGCGTTGCCGATATCCGTGTTGTCCGTCGCGACGTAGCCGCCCATGACGGTGTCGGTGCCGCTGAGCGCCTTGGTCAGCGAGCCGGTGACGATGGTCGCGCCGCGCGAGAGCAGGGGCTCCTTGAACGCCCACGGTGTGGCGATCGTCGAATCGACGACGAGGTGCGCGCCGGCGGGCAGGAGCGCGCGCAGGGCAGGGATGTCCTGTGCGCGCATCAGCGGATTCGTGAACGTCTCGGTGACGAGGAACTTGGTCTCCGGCGCAACCGCGGCCCGGATCGCATCGTAGTCGCCGTCATCGACGAACGTGATTCTGGCGCCGACGCGCTTCGCACTCCACTCGAAGAACGTCTTCGTCTTGTTGTAGAGCTGGCGCATCAGAATGCCGTGCGAGCCGGGCGTGAGCAGCACGTCGCCGATCAGCGCGAGCGCCTGCATGCCCGTGTCCGTCACGAGCGCGCACGTCGCGGACTCGAGCGCGCGGAGCTGCGCGATCAACATCGCGGCGGCCGGTGTTCCGTAGCGCGCATAGAGATGCGGGAGCTCTGACCACGCACCACCGCCCGCGATGAGGAACGCGGCCTTTGCTTCCTGCCACGCGATGACGTTGGGCGAGCCGAGCAGGTCGCGCTGGATCGTGTGTTGCGTGGGATGCAACCACGCTGTGTGCTCGTCGCGCGCGTGCTCGTCGATCGAGTTGTGGAGCTCGCGCGTGAGCGGTGACATCGCGGCGAGGGCGGGCCGGATATTCGGGCACGTCGTCGGATCGAGGTACGCGGCGATGCCGAGCGTTGATTGCGCACTCACTCGAGGACTCCGAGCCATAGCGTCTCGTCGACGCGGCCGAGCTGCGCGAGCTGTTCGAGCAAGCCGATCATCGGCGCATCGTCGCTCGGCGAGATCAGGACGGCGTGATGGATGTTGTCGCCCTCACCGCGGCTCGCGTGAGCGAGGACGGAGAGACCGGCGCGGCGAACGAGCGACTCGATCCGGCGCTGCAGGCCCGGATGCGGCTCGCCGGTCACGCGCAGGTAGTGGCGCCGGTGCGGCTGCGGAGATGGCGCGACCTTGCGCGGCTCTGGCCACTGCACCGAGTTGTCCTGCGCGAGATCGATGAGATCGCCGAGCACCGCCGTCGCCGTCGGTAGTGCTCCGGCGCCTTTGCCGAACAGCGAGAGATCGCCGCTCGCTGCGCACTGCAGATACACTGCGTTGTACTCCTCCTCGACGGACGCGAGTAGGTGCCAGTCGGGGAGCAGCACGGGCTCGACGGCCGCCGTGAGACCGCCGCCTGGCTGACGAGCGGCATGCGCGATCAGGCGGATCCGGAAGCCCATCGCCTCCGCGAGGTCGCAATCAGCCGGCGTGAGCTGCGTGATGCCGCGGACCGGCAACGCATCCGGCGGAACCCACGCGCCGAACGCGCGGTACGCCAGGATCGACAGCTTCGCCGCTGCATCGTGACCCTCGAGATCCGCGGACGGATCCGCCTCTGCAAAGCCCTTCGCCTGCGCTTCCGCGATCGCGCGTGCGATGGGTAGCTCGTCCTGCTCGAGGCGCGTGATGATGTAGTTGCAGGTGCCGTTCACGATCGCCATCAAGCGATCGATGTCATCGGCGCGATGCGACAGGTGGCGCACGATCGGAATCGCGGCGGCCGCAGCGGCTTCGCACAACAGCGGCGTCTCGGTGCGCTGCGCGAGAACGCCGAGCTCCGCGAGCTTGCGCGCGAGCAGTGCCTTGTTCGCGGTGACGACGGGCTTGCCCGCGGCGAGCGCAGCGGTGACCGTCGGCTCGACGGCGAAGCCGCCCGCGACTTCGACGATCACGTCGACCTCGGGATCCGCGACCAGCTCGAGCGAATTCGTCGTGACGGGAATGCCCGCTGCGAGCACACCGCGCTGCTTGCTCGCGTCCCGTACCGCGATCTTCGTGACGCGGAAGCGTACGCTGTAGCGCTCCACCATGTCGGTCGCTTGCTTCGCGAGGAGCGCGAGCACGCCGCCACCGACGACGCCGCAGCCGATCATGCCGATGCGGATCTCGCGCACGGGGCGCGGTCCGACGCCGGTCCAGCGCTCGGGTGTCTGCGACGGTGCGAGCACGCGGCCATCGCGCAACAGCGCCGCGAGCTTGTCCTGATCGGCGAGGAACGCGTCGTGTCCGAACTCGCTATCGAGCTTCCACAACGAGCAGGTCGCGCCGACCGCTTGCAGCTCGCGATAGAGCTCGTGCTGCAGCGGAAACGGAAACAGCATGTCGCCGGGGACGCCGATGACGATGACCTCGGCGGTGACGCGCGCGAGCTGCTCGCGTACGGCGGCCTGGTCGAGGCCGAAGTGCGCGCGATCGATCGCCTCGCTGAGCATCAAGAACGTGCGCACGGGGAACCGCGCCGCGAAGCGCTGACCGTGGTGATCGAGGTAGCTCGCGACGGGTGGCTGCGCGAGCCCTGGCGCGAGCGTGCCGAAGCGCGTGTCGAGCTCGTCGCGCCCGCGATACGTGAGCATGCCGAGCTGACGCGCGCGGATCATGCCTGTCGCGACGTCGCCGGTCCGGAGGCCATCGCGGACGAGCTCGCGCTGCAGGTGGCGCGTCGCCGTTCCCCATCCATCGGGGCGCAGGCCCGCGCTGATCGTCACGAGCTTCGCGCAGCGCGCCGAGTGCCGCACCGCGAACGCGATGCCGACGAGACCGCCGAGGCTCGCGCCGAGATACGTGACCGGCGTGCTCACGCCGATGCCATCGAGGTACGCCGCGACGAGATCCGCGAGGCCGAGCGCAGAGAGCGGTGGCGTGCGCGCTGCATCGCCCGCGTCGTCGTAGCCTTTCCACGTCGAGCCGTTGCCGGGCCAGCACGGGCACACGACGGTCTGGTGCGCCGGATCGACGAGGTCGGGTGCTTTCAGCGCCGGCCACCACGGCTCGACCTCGGGCTCGTCACCCATCTGCGGCCGACCGAACGGGAACGGCGACGCGGTGATGCCGCCGACGATGACGACGACAGGTGCGGTGCCGAGCGGCGCGCCGAGGACGTAGCCACCGAGCACGACGTCGGCGAGCGCGTGACCTTCGATCGTCATCTCGGGACGGCGGACTTCCCGTCGCTCCGGCAGCGCGTACATGGCCCTGATGTACCACCAGCGAAGGCAAAACAGGGCAGGCGCGCGGGTGTCCTTGACGGTAGGATGATGGCCCGTGTCGGAGTCGAGCCCGCTCGCCCACAGCCCGACGCTGGTCCAGACCGGCGACGCCGCTGCGAGCGATGACGACGATCTGGCCGCTGGAACACAGGTCGGCGAGTACGTCGTCGAGCGCTTCCTCGGTGCGGGCGCGATGGGCGAGGTGTACGCGGGCGTTCATCCCGTCATCGGCAAGAAGGTCGCGATCAAAGTTCTGAAGCGCGCGGTCGGTGCGTCCAAGGACGGCGCGGAGCGGTTCAAGCGCGAGGCGCGCGCGGTGAACACGGTCGCGCACCCGAACGTGATCGACGTGTTCTCGTTCGGTCGGCTCGAGGACGGTCGGCTGTACCTCGTCATGGATCTCGTCGAGGGCCGCTCGTTGCGCAAGGCGCTCACGGCCGGCCCGCTCGAGATTCCCGTCGTGCTGACCGTGCTCGATCAGATCGCCGAGGCGCTCGATGCAGCGCACAAGCGCGGCGTCGTGCATCGTGATCTGAAGCCCGACAACGTGATGCTGTCCGGAGAACCGGACAGTCCGAAAGTCTTCGTGCTCGACTTCGGCCTCGCGAAGCTGCTGACGCCCGAGGGAGTCGCACCGGCCTCGATGCTGACGGGGCAGGGCACGTGGCTCGGAACGCCGAGCTACATGGCGCCAGAGCAGTGGAGCGCCGACGGTGCAGTGCCGGCGTCGGATCGCTATTCGCTCGGCGTGATCGCGTTCGAGCTCCTCGCCGGTGCGGTGCCGTTCGAGGCGCAGAGCTTGCCGCAGATGATGGAGCAGCACTTTCGCGCCAAGGTCCCCGCGCTCTCGCAGCGTGGCGCGGTCTCCGCACCCGCGGCGTTCGATCCGATCCTGGCGCGCGCGATGGCCAAGGATCCCGACGCGCGGTTTCCGTCGAGCAAGGCGATGGTCGATGCGCTGCGCGCCGCGGCCGGATCGCAGAAGCGCTCGCGTCCGCCGGGTGCTGCACCGTCGAAGAGCCTCGTCTTTGCGGGCATCGCAGGCGTCGGCGTGCTCGGCCTCGGTATCGCGGCCGTCGCGTACGGGCTGCGCGCGCCGGAGCATGCGCCGAAGCCGCAAGCGAGCGAGCGCCCGCCGGCGGCGCCCGGCAAGGTGCGGATCGATCTCGATACGGTTCCGCGCGGCGCGCAGATCCATCGCGGCACGCAGACGATGCGTACGCCGACGACGCTCGAGGTGAACGCGGGCGAGACGGTCGACTTCGACCTGACCAAGCCGGGCTACGTGTCCGTTCATCATGCGCTGACCGCTACCGACGGACTGACGGTGCCGCCGTTCCAACTCGTCGCGATCGAGGGGTTCCAGGGCGTGTGGGTGCTGCCATCGGGCGAGCTGCGCGCGTTCTCGCGCGTCGGCGGTCGCGTCGAGGTGTTCAAGCTCGCCACCGTCGACGGCGCGCGCGAGTTCTTCCGCGCCTACGAGCTCGTCGATGCGCCAGCGGGCGCCTCGTTCTCGTCGACAGAGACGCTGCACGAGCCCGGTCGCCCCGAGGATCCGACGTGCTACGTGCCGTACACGACCGAGTACCACTACGAGCCCGGCACCGATGCACTCACGGTTCGCCGCGAAAAGATCGTCACGACGATCGTCGGCAATCAGTGTGTTCGCAAGTCCGCCGCGCTCGGCGAGCCCGAGTTGCTGACGCGCGCGGATCGCGGTGGGACCCAGGACGAGCGCGAGTCGCAAGCGCCGGTCGGCATTCCGCGCAAGACCCAGGCGCTCGAGGACGCGAAGCGGAAGAAGCTCGTGGCTGACAAGATCAACGCGAACACGTCCAACGCGCCGACCAAGTCGGTGTCGAAGAACGGCAAGGCGGCACCGCCGACCAAGCCCAAGGAGCCGCCGCCGGAGCAAACGTCGGCGAACAACGCGCCGCCGCAGTTCCAGGACTTCGGAGCCAAGGAGTCTGGTCCGTCCTATGGGAAGAAGCCCAGCAGCTCCAAGAAGGCCGCGGACAACCAGTTCGATGACGAGCCGACGCAGGCGCAGGCGCCCCCGCAGCAGCAGGCGCCCCAGAAGGCACCCCAACAGGTCCAACAGCCCGTTCTGAAGCCGAAAAAATGAGCCGGCAGGGCGCGGTCCGGGCGACCCGGCCATTCGCGGGATAGCTCCCGCCGGTCGTTCCGGGCTAGGCTTGATCCCAGGTGGACGACGCCAGTGCACGCAGCCTGCTCGGCAACATGCAGGCTCGGCTCAGCCGTGATCCGTACGAGGCTCTCGGGCTGACTGGCGCGGCGGGTCACGATCAGGTGCGCAGTGCGTTCCTGCAGCTGACCAAACAGTTTCATCCGGCGAAGTTCGCGCGCCTCTCGCTCGACGTGCAGAAGCTCGCGAACGAGGTGTTCCTCGCGCTCCGCGGTGCGCACGACACGCTCGCGAAACCAGCGTCGACGCCGCCGCGGCAGGCGACGGGGCAGGTCCCGATCTTCCGTCCTCAAGCGCCGGCCCGCCTATCGAGCCCGCCGCAGAACGTCGCGTCGGGATCCGGCGCGCGCTCGCCCACCAGCAATTCGCCGACGCAGCAGGTCCCGCTGACCCACGCACCGACGCAGCCCATTCCGCGCACGTCGCCATCGGGCCCGTCGGCCCCCGTGCGTCCGACGCCCGCGGTGCTTCAGCGTCCACCGATCGCGCCCGCACAGCAGACCCAGCCGCTGCGCGCTGCACCGCGAGCGGGCACGGGAATCCCCGATGATCCGGCGCGCTCTCGCCTGGCCCAGCCGAGTGCTCCGCCTGCACAACCGACGACGCCGGCAGCGAAGGGCTCGTCGGTCCGTCCGGGTACGGCGGCGGTGCCGACCGTGGGCCGCTCGCCAACGCGCCCGACGAATCCTCCGGCCGCTGCTGCACCGTCGCCCGTCGCCGCTGCGATCGCTGCGAACACGGATCCGAAGCTCGTGCAGATCTACCGCCTGATCGAGAAGAACCAGTTCGAGTCGGCGCGCATGCTCCTCGAGGACCTCGTCAACGAGAAGCCGACGCCCGAGTACAAGGCACTGCTGCATTTTGCGAAGGGCAAGGAAGCCATGGCGTCCCACCAGCTCGATGAGGCGCGTGTGGAGATCCAAGAAGCGCTACAGATCATCCCCGAGCATCCGCTCGCGAAGAGCGCGCTGCGCGAGATGATGACCCGACGGAAGTAGGTATACTCACGACGCGATGGGGCGCGTCATCGGTATCGATCTAGGCACCACGAACTCGTGCGTGGCCGTGCTCGAAGGCGGCGAGGCCACCGTGATCCACAACCAAGAAGGCGGCCGCACCACGCCGTCGATGGTGTCGTGGAATGCCGACGGCGATGTCGTGGTAGGCGCGGCTAGCAAGCGCCAGATGGTCACGAACCCCCAGCGCACCGTCTTTGGCGCCAAGCGACTGATCGGCCGCAAGGCGAACGACCAGGGCGTCATCGAGCTCGCAAAGCGCCTCCCGTATCAGATCGTCGCCGCCAAGAACGGTGACGCATGGATCGACATCGCCGGGACGCCGCGCTCTCCGCAGGAGATCTCGGCGCACGTGCTCGCGAAGATGAAGCGCGTCGCGGAGGACTACCTCGGAACGCAGGTCACCGAGGCAGTCGTCACGGTTCCAGCGTACTTCGACGACGTGCAGCGCCAGGCGACCAAGGATGCAGGCGCGATCGCCGGCCT
>DASYDE010000128.1:0-101048 GCA_036499725.1 Kofleriaceae bacterium | reverse complement strand
AAGGTCGAACGGCTCTTTGCTTGGATCTTCCGTTCGCGGCGTCTCGTCACTCGATACGAGGAGAAAGCTCAGAACTTCCTCGGACTCGTGCAGTTAGCCTGCGCACAGATCCTCTGGAGGCAGTTTTGAGATGCGTTCTAGGCGTCGAGTCGAGCCGCTCGTGCTGGAGCTCGTTCCGTCTGTCGGCCGGCATCCTCGCGAGTTACCCACCAAATCGCGGGCTCGGGCTCGGGCTCGAGGTCAGATTCAGTATGGACGAGTAGTAGTCATCGGTGCATGAGCGCGCGCGTGACCAAAAACGCGACCGCCGCCATGACGAGAGCGCCGAGGACGAGCATCCACGGCTGAATAGCTGACCGCTTCGCGTGCGTCATCGGACGCTGAGGCGGCGGACCCCAATTGGGCTGCTGCATCGATGGACGAAGGCCCGGTTGCGACATCGGCGGCGATGGAAGCCCCATCGGCATCGGGCCCGGTTGCGACATCGGCGGCGGCAGGTTCTGCATCGGTTGCGAGATCGCCCTGTTCATCGGCGCCATGCCTGGCTGTGCATACAGGTTTGGTGCGTCGGCCGTGGGAGCACGCGGCTGCGTCGGGAGGGGGGAATCGTCGAGCGTGAGCGGCGCGTTCGTGTTCGGCATCACGACGGGCGCGCTCTCGGTGAGCGTCATCGGTGCGTGCGGCGCGGGATTGGTCGCCGGCGGATGCGGCACTCCCGTCGGATAGCGATTGTGGACGGTGCCAGGCGCCGAATACGACGGTTGCTCGAGTAGTGCCGCGTCGGGCATCGGAGGAGGCGCGACCGACGGAGCGCGCGGGGCGGGCGGCGGAACACTCGCGGCGCGCGGACGGGCAGCAGCGCTGCGATTGGCAGGCAGGCCCGGGAGCGACGGTCCGCCTGCGGCGCGCGCGTTGGTCATACCGGGCAAGGGAGGCGCGATGCTCTTGGGCTTCACGCGCTCGGGCGGCGGTGTGCGTCGGCTGATCGGCGCGACGAGCTTCGTCGCCTCGTCGGACTCGAACGCACCGTGCGGGATCGGTGACGCCCCCATGCCATCGGCGATCGTCGCATCGCTCGCGTCCATCTCGCTCGAGTCACGCGTCTCGCGCAGGCGGCGGAGCTGGTCGCCCGAGAGCTGCGCGAGCTTGGTCTCCTGCTCGTCGAAGCGATCGATGACGGCGCGGGCGCTCGACATGCTCGAAGCCGCATCGAGCAAGTTGAACTCGGCGGCCGTGCGAATGCGGATGACGGTCGCTTCGGTGCCCTCGGCCTCGAAGCCACTCGCCTTGGGTTTCGCGCGCGGCGGTGCCGTCATCGCCGTCATGCTCTGGCTGCTCTCGCGCTCGACCTCTTCCGCACCCTCGATCATCTTGCCGAGCTCGGTTCCCGGATCGCCGCCGACTTCGTCGAGCGAGTAGCGCAGCGAGCGCAGTTGTTCACCGAGCTGACCCGCGGTGGGCCGACGCTTGGGATCCTTGCTCAGCGCAGCGAGGAGCAACGCATCGACGCCCTTGTGCAAGCGCGGATCGACCGACGTCGGCGGCTGCACGTTTGGCTCGCGCACCATGCGCAGCGCTTCGAGATCGCCGAGCTTGGAGAATAACCGCTGCCCGGTGACCATCTCCCAGAGGAGAATTCCGACGGAGAACACGTCGCTGCGCGGCTCGACGTGCTCGTTGCGCGCTTGCTCGGGCGAGATGTACGCGAACTTCCCGCGCACCGCGCCGCTGCCAGTCTGCTCGGACTCCGCGCGCTTCGCGATGCCAAAGTCCGTCAGCTTCACCTCGCCGGCGCGCGACAACAGAACGTTGCTCGGCGACAGATCGCGATGCACCAGCGACATCGGCTTGCCGTCGGGACCGCGCGACGAGTGCGCGTGCTCGAGCGCCTCGCATACCTCGGCACCGATATGCAGCGCGAGATCGAACGGGATCCGCCGGCGCGCGGCCTCGTTGCCGCGCTGGACGCCGCCGAGATCCTTGCCGTCGACGTACTCCATCACCAGGAAGTACTGACCGTCGTCACCGAGACCGACGTCGAAGATCTGCACGATGTTGCGATGCTTCAACAGCGACAGCACCTTCGCCTCTGCGATCAGCAGCTGGACGAACCGGCTGTCCTGGGAGAGGTGCGGGAGGATGCGCTTGATCGCGACCGGCTTCTCGAAGCCGCCGGCGGCCACGGCCTTGCCGCGGAAGATCTCGGCCATGCCGCCAACACCGATACGGTCGAGTAGCTCGTACCTGGTCACGGCGGCGGAAACGGTATCACGGCGCGGGAAGCTCTAGAAATTCGCCAACCTACGGGCTTTGCCTAAGATAGAGGCGTGGACCGGATTGTTACGCTCGTCGACGAGGCGCTCGCGAATCACTTGGGCTCGGCAGCTGCGCTGTCCGTCGGCGATGCAGGTCGCGAGGTCGCTCGCCTCGTGCGAGGCCGATCGCGCCGCATCCCCGATGAGGGTCCGCGCATCGACGAGAAGGCGTGGTTCGACGTCGCATCGCTGACCAAGCCCATGGTCACGGTCGCGTGCGCGATGGTGCTCGTCGGTGATGGCGCGCTCGATCTGGACGCGCCGGTCCGCAGCTACATCGACCGCGCGGCGACGACCGGCACCGTCCGCCAGCTGCTCGCTCACTGCGCTGGGTGTGCGTCGCACGTGGAGTTCTTCCGCGTGCTCAAGGAGGGCAACCACTCGTACAAGGATCTCGTCGAGATGGCGGCGCGCGAGCCCGTCGCGAGCGAGCCCGGTACGTCGGCGGTGTACAGCGACCTCGGCTTCATCATGATGGGTGCGGTGATCGAGCGCGTCACGGGCTCATCGCTCGATCACGCATTCGCAAAGCTCGTCGGAGAACCGCTCGGCCTGGTCGCACGCTTCGTGCCCACGGCGGGCGCGATCGACACGACGGGTGCGGCGTTGTTCGGCGCCGTCGCGACAGAGGTCGACGATCGCGGTCTCGTCTGCGGCGTCGTGCACGACGAGAACGCGTACTTCGGTGGCGGCATCTGCGGTCACGCGGGCCTGTTCGCGCGCATCGATGACGTCGCGAAGTTCGCCGCTGCGATCATCGACTCCGCGACGGGCACCGCGCGCGGTCGCTTCAAGCCCGACGTGGTGAAGCACTTCCTCACCGACGTTCCTCTCGCCGGCTCCGCGTGGCGCCTCGGGTGGGATACGCCCGCCACGCAGCCCGGGGTCTCGCAGGCAGGTGATCGCTGGTCGCGTCGCTTCGGCGTCGGGCACACGGGCTTCACCGGCACGTCGATGTGGCTCGATCTGCAGAACAAGCGGTGGTCCATCCTCCTCACCAATCGCGTCCACCCTTCCCGACATGGCTCCGCGGACGGCATCAAAGCGCTCCGGCGCGCCGTGAATGACGCCGTCGTAGACCTTCTAGATCCCGCTAGTTAGGCGATTCTCGACGATCGACGGTCACGAAATGACCCGTGGACCGCACGTGGGCGTTGGAAGTCTACATGGACGCTGCTGCCATCGCTCTCCCGCTGCCTGTCGCTCCTGACGAGGACCCGATCATCGCGCTCATCCGCGATGGCCGGTATCGCGATGCGGTCACCGGATGCGCGACCACGCACGGCACGGCCGTCGGTCGCGTCTGCATGGCGCTCCTCGGCTCGCAAGCCGACGCCGACGAAGCGGTGCAGGAGACGATGCTCCGCGCTCACCGCGGGATGAGCACGTACCGCGCGGAAGGTTCCGTGAAGGCGTGGTTGTGCGGCATTGCGCGCCACGTCTGCGCGCACATGCTCGAGACGCGCACCAAGCAGCGCGAGCTGCTCGAAGTCGTTCCGACGGATGGCGAAGCAAAGGACGTGTTCCTCGTTCGTCGCCGCGCGCGCGTGCTGCGCGATGCGCTCGCCAAGTTGAAACCCTCCGAACGCGAAGCGCTGGTGCTTCGTTACGTCTCTGACCTCAGCCATCGCGAGATCGCGGCGGCCACAAATCTCGACGAGTCGGCCGCGCGCAAACGCATCAGTCGCGCGCTCGCTCGCCTTCGCTCTGTATTGCCCGACGAGGAGCTCGAATAATGACGACCTGCAACGACGTACTGGACGACCTCGCTGACATCGTCGCTGGCGACTCCGCCGCGATCTCTCGCCACGCGGAGCACCTCGCTTCGTGCGATGCGTGCCGCGACCTGCGCCACGACGTGGAATCCGCTGCGGGCCTCGCTGCCCACGCGGGTGACGACTACGTTCCGTCCGCGGATCTCGCGTCGCGCGTGCTCGCGAAGATCGACGACGTTCCGGCCCCGAAGAAGATCGAGGTCGTCGAAGCGACGCCGGCCGAGAAGCAGGCGGCGAAGAAAGCGATCGAGAAGGTCACTCCCAAGCCCATCGCGAACAAGCCGTCCAGGAGCCGCGCGCCCGTGTGGCTCGCCGCTGCCGCCGCCGCTGCTGCCGTCGTCGGTGGTAGCGCGCTGATGAAGCACCACAACGCGACGTCGACGACGGACGCGCCCCATGATCCGATCACCACGCCTGTCGCGTCGAAGGACCAGATCGGCACCATCGCGTCCGTCGCGCGCGCCTCGTCGAAGACCGACGGTGGCATCACCGTGAAGACGACCGGCGATTGGAAAGCGCTGAAGAAGGGCGACGCGATCCCCGCGGGCGCGACGTTGAAGACGGATGACCGCACGCGCGTGTCGTTCACGCTGACCGATGGGTCGACGCTCACGCTCGACCACGACACCGAGATCTCGTTCGCGTCTGCGGACGCTCGCCAGATGAAGCTCGCGCAGGGGCGCCTCGTCGCGGACGTCACGCACGACGAGAAGCACCACGCGTCGATCACCACGCCGAGCGGCGCCGTGAACATCCTCGGCACCAAGCTCGTCGTCACCGCGACCGCAGCGATGACGTCCGTGCAGACCGTGCGCGGCGAGGTCTCGCTCACCGCTGCGTCGGGTGCCAAGGGCAGCGTGCGCGCCGGCGAAGAGGGCGTGATGGAGAACGGCGCTGTCAACGTCGCGTCGACGCCGTCGATCGCGAACGAGCTCGCGTGGACGAATCTGGAAAAGCCCGCGGTGACCGACGACGATCTCGCATCGGGCCTCGGTTCACTCAAGGCCTATAAACCTGGCGAGAAGCGCGATCGCGACTGGAACATGGCGCTCGCGAAGCACGACGTGAAGGTCCGCATCAGCGGCCCGATCGCGCGCACCGAGATCACGGAGACGTTCCGCAACGACTCCGACACGACGCTCGAGGGTCGCTATCAGTTTCCTCTCCCATCCGATGCGCAGATCGATGGTCTCGCGTTGGACAGCAAGGACGCACCGAACGGCTTCATCGACGGCGCGTTCGTCGACAAGTCGCGCGGCCAGAAGATCTTCCAGGGCGTCATCGACAAGGCGACGCCCGTGCTCGTCGAGCGCCCGAAGAACGAGATCATCTGGGTGCCCGGCCGCTGGCGCGATCCCGCGCTCCTCGATTGGCAGCGCGGTGGTCGCTTCCAGCTGAAGATCTATCCGATCCCCGCGCACGGCTCGCGCACGATCAAGATCGCGTACACGCAGGTCGTCGGCGTGCACGGCTCCCAGCGCCGCTACGTCTACCCGCTCGCGCACTCCACCGACGGCTCGACGGTCGCGGACCAGATGAGCATCGACGTGGAGGTTCGCGGCGCAGAGCAGGGCGGCGTTCACGCGCAGACCTATGCGCTCACCGCCGACCCTGCGCGCACCAACGTCAATGCGATGACGATGAGCTCCAGTGGCTTCGTGCCCAAGGGCGATCTCGTGATCGACTACAAGGCGCAGGATGGTGACAAGGAGCTGCGCGCGTGGACGTTCACCGGCGGCGCTGCCGTCGCGCCCGACGACAAGCTCGCGGCCAAAAAGGGCGTCGGAATCGATCCCAAGGTCGTCGCCGCACAGAAGGTCGTCGCCGGCGACGCGCGCCCGACGGCGGTGCTCGCGCTGCGTCCGCACCTGCCGCGCTCCGCGGAGTCCAAGCCGCGCGACGTGATGATCGTCATCGACTCGAGTCAGTCGATGGTCGGCGAGCGCTACACGCGCGCGTCCAACCTCGCGGTCGAGATGATCGGTCAGATGGATCGCCGCGATCGCTTCAGCATCAGCGCGTGCGACAGCGAGTGCGCGACGCTCGGCGACATGCGCACCCCGACGCAGCTCACGGCGAAGGAAGCCAAGGCGTTCCTCACCGAGCATCAGGTCGCGGGCGCGAGCGATATCGTGCAATCGATCCGCAAGTCGTCTGACTTCGCGACCGAGGAAGGCCGCGAGAAGTGGGTCATCTTCGTCGGTGACGGCTTCGCGTCGACGGGCTTCCGCAAGGCCGCTGACGTCGAGCACGCGCTCGCGAGCGTGACCGCGAAGGGCGTCTCCGTTTCGACCATCGGCATCGGTGGCGACGCTGATGCGACGGTTCTCGCGTCGGCCGCGCGCGGTGGTGGCGGAAGCTTCCTCGCGTGGACGCCGGGTGAGAGCGTCGAGCTCGTTGCTACGACGGCGCTCGATTCGATCAACGGCGCGCAGCTGCGCGATGCCAAGATCGAGCTGCCGGAAGGTCTCGCCGACGCCGCCCCGACGGTGCTGCCGACGGTCCGCTCCGGTGAAGAGGTTCTCCTCGCGGCGCGCATGACGTCGGACGTGAACGGCAAGATCGTCGTCACGGGCATGGTCGGCAACGAGCCGTACCGCCAGGAGTACCCGGTGCACCTCGCAGTCTCCGGTTCGGCCGGCAATGGCTTCGTTCCCCGCCTGTGGGCCTCGCTCGCCATCGCGCAGCTCGAGCGCCGCGGCGAAGGTGACGATCGCATCCAGACGATCGCGCTCTCGCAGGGCTACGGCGTGATGTCCAAGGACACGTCGTTGCTCGTGCTCGAGAGCGACAAGATGTTCGACGCGTTCGGCGTCGATCGCACGCAGCCCCAGAACAAGTGGACCGGCGAGGACTCGCTCGACGAGGTTGTCGCCGATGGCGCGCTCGCGCTCGACACCGCCACGGCACCCGCGGACGCTGCGGCGCAGGTCGCGACGGGCGCGAGTGTTGGTGGAGGCACCGCTGCTGGCGGCGACGTGAACAGCGGTACCTGGAAGGACGAGCTCGGTTACTACCGCCACGGCGCGCCTGCGGCGACCAAGGCCGTCACCACGAGCGCACCGCCGGCCACGCCAGCGCCCGTTGCCACGCCCGCGAAGGAGGCCGCGAAGACGCCCGAAGCCAAGCCTGCCGCCGACAAGAAGGACTCGCGCGACATGGGTAAGGGCAAGTCCGCTGGCCCCGTGCCCGCGAATCGCGCCGCTGACCGCCGCCAGTCGATCGCGACCGATGACCTCGACGGCAGCATGTACCAGGCCAACATGATCCCGATGCGCCGCATCTGGGTTCGCATCCCGAGCATCGCGGAGTTCAGCGGTACGTCGCCCGCGATCACCAAGGCCGTCGCCGATGCCGAGGACGCGCTCGCCGCGAACCCCGACAGCCGCGAGAAGCACCGCGCGCTCGTCCAGGCGCTCGCCTACGCGGGTGACATCGACCGCGCGAAGGAAGTCGCTGCGAAGTGGCTCGACCGCGACCGCATGGATCCGCAGGCGCTGGGCTACACGGCCGACCTCCTCGGTCGCGACGGTCAGCGCGAGCTCGCGCTCCGCACGCTCGCCGGCCTCGTCGATCTCGACGCGGACAGCATTCCTCTGCACCAGCGCATGATCGGCGCGTACGAAGCAGCCGGCCGGCTCTCGCAGGCGTGCTCGCACCGCATCGCCGTCGCGACGATCCAGTCCAAGGATCTGACGGCCGCTGGCGCCGCGATGCGCTGCCTCCGCGCGGTGGGCCGCGACTCCGACGCCGAGCTCATCCGCAAGGCGCTGCCCGATGATCAGGCGCGCTCAACTGCCGAGAAGGCCGCGACCGTCGCCGGCCTCGATCGCAAGCCGTCCGGCGACCTCGTCATGAACGCGAGCTGGCAAGGCAACATCGACCTCGACATCTCGCTCGTCACGCCGAGCGGCGAGCGCGTGTCCTGGATGGGCGGTCGCACCGACGCTGTCGCCAAGGATGCGAGCAGCAACGATCGCGAAGCGCTCGCACTCCGCTCGCTCAGGAAGGGCAACTACCTCCTCGAGATCACCCGCGGCACGCCGTCGACCGGCGTCATCCGCGGCACCATCGACGTCACCGCGCTCGGCCAGCGCCGCTCGCTGCCGTTCGAGCTCACGAACGAGCGCAGCACCGTCGGCCGCATCGCGGTGAATCTCCGGGAGCAGTGGGTCCGCGTCGACGACCCGCGCGTGAATCCGAACCTCGTGCCGGTCCTCCCGACGCGCGGTGGCCCGCGGCGCAAGTAGCGTCGCTACCTAGCTCTTCTTGCGCTTCTTCGGCTTGGCCGTCGGACGTGGATCCGAACCAGAGGCGCCGAACATGCCGTTCACGCCGCGGTCGGAGCACGCCCACATCGTGATGATGATCGCGAGGTCAGAGAGCGCGCGTCGGCTCATCGACGCCGGCACGACGAGACCATAGGTCTCCGAGACGAAGCGCATGTCGCGCAGCACGCGCGAGACTTCCTCGCGATTGACGTCGCCGTGCCAGTACACGACGCGCGTCAACAGGAGCTCCTGGTGACGACGCAGGAACTCGGCCATCGATAGCGGCTCCGCGATGCGGTGCGTCGGCGGCTTGCAGATGACGAGGAGATCCTCGAGGTACTCGTTCCAGTGATGCGCGAGCCGGCGGTTCTCGGGGCGGCGCAGGAACTTCACGCGCTCGACGGAGAAGTCGGCCTTGACCGTCGTGCGGAAGCGCGGCGAGACCGCCATCAGGTCGTAGAGGACCGGCGGATCATCCTTGGCGTAGTCGGTATCGCGGTAGCGCCACCAGTTGCGAAGCTGCGGCCACGAGCGCACGGAGAGCAGCGGCTCGTCCTGCGAATCGACGACCACGAACTGCGAGTTCTGCGCGCGCAGCACGGTGACCCAGTGGCTCCACTCGTCCACGCAGAGCAGCACCGGCGTCTGGTCCTTGAGAAACTTTGTCAGCGTCTTGCGCGCCTGCTCGGCATCGCGACGGCGCTCCAGCACGAGGTCGCATTCGAATGCGCGCGCGGCGCGTGCGAGCTGGATCTCGTTCGTGCCCGACCACCAGTGCGTCTTGGCGGTGGACGAGATTTCATTCACGTCGACCATGCGGCCGAGCGCGAGCAACGCGTGCTTGAGGGCGAACGGACCACACGTCCATTCGTTCGGTTGCGGGTAGAAACCCGGTCCGCTCAGCCCTTTGTCCACGACGGCAATCTAGCACCGTGGCCCGCTACCCCCACGGTCCCTGCAGCCACTCCCGCAGGCATTTTTACGCAGTGATAATGGCAAGTTAACTATCGCACGGCTGGTCCGACCACGCGATCCCGCAGCCGAATCGGGCTTGACGAATCGACCCGGACGGGCTGCTTTACGCCGGCGACGACGATTGGGCCCAGGCCCAGCGCCTGCCCACGAGGACGTGCTCGCGCGGGTGTTGCGCGATCTGCGTGCTCCAGCGCTGGAGCGCGCGAGCGTGCAAGGAGAGTAGTGCGGCGCGCTCGATCGCGTCGATCACGAAGCGCTGCTGGCGCTCGAAGTTTTCCGGAGACCACGCGATGTCGGTGACGTCGAGATCAGAGGTGTCCCGAGCTGAGATCGTCCGTGCGCGATCGTCGAGCCACTGGACGAGCTCGTGCTCCCACCGACCTTGCGCGAGCGGGCGCGCAGCGGCAGCGGTCTCGGTGAGCATCGCCGATGCGACGTCCGACGACACCAGCAACTCGGCCGCGGCACCTAGACGGCGGTTGGAGATCACGACCATCGCCGGGATCCTAATCGACACGTCTGACATCGCGAGACGAGCCACGATAGAGACGGTGACAGGGCGGTGTGTCCCGCGCGTGCGCGGTTCGTGGCGCGCGGGTGACATCGGGAGCGGCGCCTCGCGATTTAGCGCTTCCGCCCAGCCCGGAACCGAGGGTAGGGTCCGACCATGTCGATGCGGGTGCTCCTCGCGCTGGCGCTCATCGCCGGCGTTACAGCACCGTCCGATGCGCGGACAGCCCAGACCTCGAAGTCTTCTAAGTCCGAGAAATCAGGCAAGAAGAAGGGGAAGAAGTCGAAGAAGAAGCAGGTGTCCCGCATACCGAGCGCAGCGACACTGAAGAACGTCAAGAACATGCCCCGCGGGTACGTCTGGCCGCCCAACAAGGTGATGCTCGCAGCCGAGGATCAGTGTGCTTCAGAGCTGACCGAGGCGGGCGTCGAGTCTACCCCCGCCAAGTCCGAGGGCCGCATCGTCAGCGCGATCGCGCTCCCCATGGACGAGACGGGCGCGTTCACGCTCGGCGGTGTCACGTACCGCAGCGCCTTTGGATCCAAGAACAGCCGCATGGACTGCCAGCTCGCACTGGCGCTCGAGCGCTTCGGCCCGGAGCTCTCCGCCGCTGGCGTGCACGAGGTGAAGTTCGGCAGCATCTACCGCTGGACCAACGTGCGCGTGAACGGCGAGACCAAGCCGATCCTCTCGCGCCACGCGCTCGGCATCGCGATGGACATCGTGTCGTTGATCGATGCGGATGGCCGCGAAGCAAACGTGAAGCGCGACTACAAGCAGGACGACGAGCTGCTGCTCGCCGCGGAGCACGCGGTCAACGCGAGCGGCAAGTTCCGCACGCTGCTCACGCCCAAGAACGATCCCATCTCGCACAGCGATCACTTCCACATCGAAGTCGCTGTCGATTACACGGCTCCGCAGTGAACCGCGCGCTCGTCGCGTTCGTCGCTGTGCTCGGTGCATGCAGCGATGACGCGATGACTCCGCCCGACGGCGGTGACACGATCGACGCGCGCCCCGACGCGCTTGGCTGCGATCGCCCGGCGCTTCAGGCTCCGTGGCTCGCGACCTTTTTGAATCGATGGATCTCGATGCTCGCTGCGACGCCGCGCTCGACGACCACGCAGCGCATGGCCGCACGCGAATACCTTACTTCCGAGCTCCAAGGGATGGGCTGGACCACGCAGCGCGGTGCGTTTGCGGGCGGAGAGAACGTCTACACGACCATCCCGGCGACGATGACGCCGGCCGAGCCCGAGATCATCGTCGGTGCGCACTTCGACACCGTCGCGAACAGTCCTGGCGCGAACGACAACGCGAGCGGTACCGCCGTCGTCCTCGCGCTCGCGTACTACCTCACCGAGACGCCCTGTCGCAAAGCGCCCGTCACGCTCGCGCTGTTCGATCTCGAGGAGACGGGGCTGTTTGGAAGCCGCGCGTTCGCGATGACGCGCGACCCATCCGCCGTGCGCGCTGTCCACACCATCGATCAGGTCGCGTGGGACAGCGACGGTGACGGTCGCTTCGAGATCGAGAGCCCGACCGACACGCTGTTCACGGAGTGGAGCGCAGCGGCGCAGATCGTCGGCGTCTCGGTGACGCGCACGACCACCCAGGGGACCGATCACGAAGCGTTCCGCGACCGAGGCTTCGCTGCCGTGGGCCTCACCGAGGAGTACGTCGGCGGTGACACGTCGCCCTACCGCCATTTGCCGACGGACACCGCCGATACGGTGAACGAGACGTATCTCGGCCTCGCTGCGAAGCTGACCACGCAGGTCGTGCTCGACGAGCTGGCCCCCTGAGGTACAGTGGTCGGATGGGGATCGATCGCAACGAGGAGCTCCGCCGCGCGCTGCGCGACGTGAACCTGCGTGCGACGCCATCGCGCCTCGGCGTACTCTCGCTGTTGCGCACCGTTGCCTCGCCCGTCACGCACGGCGACGTCGCCGATCGCCTCGCCTCGCACGGCTGGGATCGCGCGACCATCTATCGCAACCTCATCGACCTCGCGGAAGCGGGCCTCGCGCGCCGCACGGATCTCGGTGACCACGTGTGGCGCTTCGAAGCCGTTAGCGGTGATCACACCGGCACGCCGCATCCGCACTTCGTGTGCACCGAGTGCGGCACCGTCGAGTGCTTACCCGAGCTCGAGCTCGCCGGTCCGCGCCGTGCCCGCGCGCCGCGCGCTCTGCGCACCCGCCAGGTCGAGGTCCACGTGCGCGGCCTCTGCGACTCCTGCGCGTAACTACGGGCTGGCGGGGCGCGCGTAGATACAGGTCTCGAGCCAGTTCACACCGAGGCGCTCGTCGCGCTCGATCATCCAGATCTGCACGGGGACGATGTCGGTCCCGTTCACGTTCGGAGACTTCCAATCGCTTCCGAGTAGCGACTGATTGCCGAGGATGTCGTGGCCACCGCCCGTGGTCTCGTCGGACCAGCTGCCTCGCGTCGACAACCACTGGAAACTGAGCGTCTCCGTCAGCATGATCGTGCTGCCATCGAGGCCCGGCGTCACGTAGGTCTCTACCGATGACGACGCTTGCGGAAACAGCGTGATCACGTCGCCCGGGTCCATCACCGCCGTCGCTGATTCCAAGGGCATCGCGCCGCACCGCGAATCGTTCTCGTTGGTTTGGATCACTTCGGTCTCGACGCTCGAGCGGGTCGCGGTCGTGAGCGAGCCATCGAGGTGCGTGATCGACGGGTTCTGGTTCGGCAATCGTCCTGCGGGAATCCTCGGTGCGATACGCAGCTTCTTCACCGCGTAGACGTCGTTCACGGGATCCTCATCGATCCCACCGATTTGAAGCACGAGATCCAGATCGACGCCGCCGAGGGCATCGACCGGGTTCTTCTGAATGTCCGATTGGATCATCGAGAGCGCCGTGATCGCAGTCGCCTCGTCCACGCTCAGAGGCAGAGTCGCGTGTGGGTATTCCGCGAAGGCCGACGTATCCGGATCCTCTTGCGTGTCCGAGTCGGCAAATTGCTTGTGCGGCTCTCCAGCGATGCAGCGTCCGTCATCGTCCGCGAGGCACAACGTCCAGGTGTAGCGAAGCACGCGCCGTTTTCCAGGATCGGAGACGAGCGCCGTGACGTCCACATCCCGCAGCTGGTCGCGCAACGAGCCGAGGTCCAGGTGGTTCATGTCGACATCGATGACGAGGTCCGCTTCGTTTGTGGGCTTGCCCGACGCGGGATCGTCAATCTGGGTCTTGATCGCGAGCACGCGCAGATCGAGGACGATCGACTCCGTCTCGAACTTGCCGCACGCGCTCGCGAGCACGGCGCCCGCTAGCAGTGCGCGCTTCACCACGTACCTCGCATGCCGAGCGTCGGCAGGAACGGAAAGCTCGTCACGGGCGCCGAGTCCTTGAAGCGGTAGTCGTACTGCGTCGCTTCCACGTTCGTGTTGTTCGTGACGTTGATGATGTCGATGTACGCGGCGAGGCTCCACGTGTTGTAGATCCACGACTTCTCTGCGCGCACGTCGAGCTGCGTGAACAGCGGCTGGCGGATGCTGTTCTTCTCACCTTTGACCGGAACGTACGTGCCGGTGTCCGCGTCGTACGTCGCGCCGATCACGGGCGTATCGGGGCGGCCCGTCGAGAGCTGGTAGCGCACGCCGAGCTCGAAGTTGCGGCCCGGCTTCCAGCTCGCGACAGCGTTGAGCACGTGCGGCTGATCGAAGCCCGTCGTGGTCCACGCCTCGTCGGGATGCTGCTGCTGGTGCGAGCGGCTGAACGTGTACGAGAGCCAGCCAAACGCGTGCTCGCTGATCTCGCGCTTGAGCAGCACCTCGAACCCATACGAGTTGCGCTTACCCGCGTTGGAGAAGTTCACCCGGGTGAACGTGCCGTCCTCGTTCTGGACGACGGTGTCGTCGAACACGACGAGGTCGTGCCGCTTCACGTAGTAGATCTCGCTGTCGATGCTCCACAAGCGATCGGGCTTCCACTCGTAACCGACGCCCATGTGCGTCGCGTGCTCGATGCCGACGTTCGGATTACCGAACCGGCGATCGACGGCCTCGGGTTGCGGTGGCTGACTGAACTCGCCGAGGTACGCCTTGGCGAGGAAGTCCTTGTTGACCTGATAGCGCGCGACGAGGCGCGGATCGACGGAGTGCTTGTTCTCGCCGTCGATGATGTAGCCGTCGAGGCGCAGGCTCGGGATGAGCTTCAAGCGCTTGTTGATGTCGATGCCCACGTCCGCGTACGCGCCAAAGCCGAGCGTGCTGGCGCCGCGGAACAGCTGCGACGGCATGATGTCGACGCCCTGTGAATTGATCAGGTTGTCGTCGATGGGAACGAGTGCGTCGTACGACGTCACGCGCGAGAGCACGTCCACGCCGGTGTCGAGCGCGACCTTGGGAGCCGGCCGGCCATACACGCGCGCGCGATACGACAGGGAGCTGTTGGTGATCGCGATCGACGTGAACGGTCCCGCTGCTTCCGCCTGCGCACCGGTGAACGTCGCCGTGTCGCGGCCCCACGCCGGCGAGATCGTGAGCTTGAGATCGTCGGTGATCTGCCGCGTGTAGTTACCGATGACGCGGAGGAACTTGATCGCGGTCGACAGATCCGTCGAGACGCTGGAGTTGGGATCGGAATCGACGACGCGCAGCGAATCCGACGACCCGATCACGAACAGGCCGAGCCGGCCTTCCTCGTGGAGGTTGTAGTCGAGGCGCCCCGCAAAGTCGTAGTAGACCGGCGTGACGATGCGCGTTCCGCCCGACGGTGCAGAGGGCAGCACCAGGCCGAGGAACGCGTCGATGTACGAGCGCCGTCCCGCGAACGCGAACGAGAGATCCTTGGTGATCGGCGCGCGGATGTAGCCGCCCGCGTCGATGAAGTCGACCTTTGCCGAGCCGTGCACGCCGTCGGACTTGGTGGGGCGCAATTCCAACGCGACCGCGCCACCGTGGTGACGACCAAAGCGCGCCGGGAAGCCACCCGGATAGAGGTCGAGCGACTCGAGCATCTCGACGTTGAAGATCGACGGGCCACCGAGGAAGTGGAACAGCGACGGAACTTCGTGACCGTCGACGTAGATGCCCGTGTCGTCGGGATTGCTGCCGCGGATGAGCAGTAGGCCCAAGCCGAAAGGTGCGCGCTGCACGCCCGGCATCGTCTGGATCACGCGGATCGGATCGCCAAACGTACCGGGCACGTTGGACAGCTGCTGGCGCTGCAACGAGCGGCGCGTGACCTCGAGGACTTCACGCTCGCCTTCGACGACGGTCTGATACGGATTGGCGTCCTTGGGGCGCATCCACAACCGCAGCTCGAGCTTCTCGTGCTTGTTCAGCGTGATCTGGCGAAGCGCGCGCTGGCTCTTATCCTCGACGCCGAGGATGCGATACGTGCCGGCCGTGACACCGTGGAAGAAGAACCGACCTTCTTCATCCGTCGTCACGTCGAGGCCGAGCTCGACGATCGACACGATCGCGCCCGCCATCTTCCTGCGCGTACCGGCCTCGAGCACCTCGCCCTCGATCGTGACGGGCAGCAGCATGTTGCCCGCGTGATTCGGCGGGTTGGTCGACGCCGCGGGCGTGTCACCAGAGCGCGGCGGCACGTCTGGGAGATCCGGCTCGTCGGGAGGCGTATCGATCACGAAGTGGATCTCGGTCTCCACGACGATCGGCGCCGCAACGCCATCGATCTCCGCCGGCTCGAACACGTACTGCTCTGCGGCTGCGACCGCTGCTTCGTCGAAGCCATCGCCGACCTTGTCGATCACATCGACCGCCGACACCGTGCCGCCCGCGTCGATGTGAATGCGGACCTTCACGTCCGCGGTCTTGCCCGCATCGAGCGCCGCCTTGGGGTACTCCGGCGCGACCGCTTGGATCAGCTTCGGCTGCTTGGTGACGACACCCTTGGGCGCCGGCGGCTGCTGTTCATCTGGAGCCCGCGCATCCTGGGCGAGCGCCGTTCCGTGCGCGAGGCAGATCGCTAGCCCGCAAGCGGCTGCGAAACACACCCCACGCATCGCGGGGAAGCCTAACCGCTAGCTCTGGGACTTGTCGCGCAGCTGAGCCAGCAGCTTGTCGAACATGCCGCGCATCGCGTTCTCGAGCGCTTCCTTGCGCATTTGAGGCAAGTACTTCGCATTGAACGTGCCCTTGGGGACCTGCACCTTGGCGCCGCCCGAGAGGAACGAGAGCATCTTGCCGTCGTCGTCGGAGATCGCGAGCCGCAGCTGCGCCTCGACCTCGACGTAGCCACCGGCCTGGCCGACCTCGAGCTTGGTCACCGAGACGTCCAGATGGCGCGGATCCAGACCCCAGCGCTGCGCGTCCGCCGCGACCGTCGTGACAAGTGCCGCACTCTTGAACGAGCTCGCGAGCGTGTCGCGCAGCAAGTCCGCGTGGCCTTTGCGCGTCGTCTTGTCCAACTTGCCGGGCGAGTCATCCGTCGTCGAGTTGACGAGGACAAACAGGTCCGGATGACCTTCCACCGCGTGCCCTTGGCGACCGAAGCCCGCCGTACCGCCGCTCTTGCGCGCCGCGATCGACGGCTTGGACGGAAGCGCCGCTGCAGGGAACGGGTCGGGCAGGTCGTTCGCCTTTGCGATCGAGATCGCTGCCTCGCGCGCCGTCTTCTTCACGCTCGCGTCGCTGTCATCCTCTGCTGCTGCATGCAGCGCAGGGAGCGCCGCCTTGTGACCCAACTTGCCGAGTGCTGTCGCTGCGATCGCGCGCACTTGCGTGTTGGGATCGTGCAGCGCATCGACCAATGGACGGAGCGCCGCTTTGTCTTCGAGACGACCGAGCGCTGTCACGGACGCGATGCGCGTCTTCGCGGAGCTGCTCTGCATGCTCTTGGTGAGCTCGTCGACGCGGGCATCCGCCATCGCCGTGCCGCCCGCGAATGCGAGGGCGAGGGCGAGACAGATGACAGCTAGACGCCCTCCGAGCATGTCGTGCCCCGATTAGGCGCTCGGTGTTTTCGCGAGTCAATGTTTTCTCGGTGTATGGTTTCGGTAGGGTGGCATTCTTCGACGACCGATTCCGTGTGGGTGTACTCGCGGGAGGCGTAGCGCTTGTTGCCGCGATGACGTTCATGCGCTTCTGCGGGAGCGTTGCGATTCCGCCCAAGCCCGCGCCGGCGTTTCCGACGGGCTCGCAATCGCAGCTGCTCGCGAAGTCCTCGAAAACTGCGAACGTCTACGCCGAATATCTCGCGCACGATGCGGCCGCCGCGGGTGTGCAAGTCCCGTCCATCGATGACATGGGTCGCAAGTTCCCGTATCGCGTCGATGATGCGCGCCACGTCCTGGAGGTAGGACAACCTGCGATCGAGCTCGCGGGCGTGAAGCTCGCGCTCGAGAGCTCGAGCGGTTCGCTCGTTCTCTCGATCACCAACACCACCGACGGTGATCTCGCGTACTCCGTTGTCACCGCGCCGGTGCCCAACATCAGCGAGTGCACCAGCTCTCAGCCGATCGCGCAGAACGCGCTCGTCATCGCGAAGGGGGCCACCGAGCGTCGCGTCGAGTGCGTGTATCGCAACGATATGGCGCTCGCGATCACCCGCGTCGAGAGCATCTCCGTCCCGCCCCTCTCGGCGTGGATGCTCGGCCTGGTGCCCCCGTCGGCGATCGGCCTCGATCCGAGGACCAGCCGAGGTCACCAAGGTGTGAAAACCACCGAAACTTGTTCGGCAAATATCTCCCAAGCGGTCCGCGCGGGCCTCGAAAAGGGGCAAATCGGCTGGCGGGATCTCGTAGACTTCTATGCCCGCCACAGGTGCCCGACTTACCGTTTTCCGCTGTCGTACAAGGCGTTTACGTCCGATAATCAGTACGCACTCCCGGCAGTCGATTCGAGCATGTGACGAGTTTTCGCGACGTTAGACTTGCGCATCACCTCCAACCCCGTTTAGCCTACTCTTGTACTTACGCGGAGTTGCGGGTGACCAAGTCCGAGCTCATCGAGAAAATCTCCGAGACCCTAAAGCTGCCGGCTGGTAAAGCGGAGGCCATCGTCAACACCATCTTCGATTCGATGGTGAAGGCGCTGGAGCGTGGCGAAGGCATCGAAATCCGTGGATTTGGAAGCTTCACCGTCCGCAAATACAAGGCTTACGAAGGCCGGAACCCCCGGACGGGTGAAACCGTTCATGTTGCGGAGAAGCGTCTCCCTTTCTTCAAGGTTGGCAAAGACTTGCGCGAGCGAGTCAACGCCGGCCTCGGTACGCCCCTCCCGGCTGACAAGCCGGACGAGCCGGACGATACCGATCCGGACGATCCGGACTTGGACGACGACGAAGACTAGTCGCTTGTTCGGTTGAGGTGAGTCTCCGTCGACGCTTCAGCGCGCGGTAACCCGCCGGGATACCCTGGTGAGGTGGCGCGTGTGGGGATCGTCGCGATTGTTGCAGCCGCGCTAGGCGGGTGCGTAGCTCCTGACCTACTCGCATGCGGCTCCGAGCTGTCCTGCAGCAAGGACGCGGCGTGCGTTCAGCGCGACGTCGGGGTCTACGTCTGCGTTCCGCCGGCGCAGGTCGTCGCGTGTGATGGACTCGCCGAGCACGAGCGCTGCACGGCCGATCAGATCACCGGCCGGTGTGAGGGCGGTGCGTGCTTCGCTGCGATCTGCGGCGACGGCGTTGTCGATCACGGTCCCGCGGGCGCACTCGATGATCCGGGTGAAGCATGTGATGACGGCAACACGAGCGATCGCGACGGCTGCTCGGGCGACTGCATGTCGAACGAGACGTGCGGCAACGGCATCACCGACTTCACGACCGGCGAGCGCTGCGATGAAGGAGATCACATCGATCACGATGGCTGCTCGAGCGCCTGTCAGATCGAGACGCCCGCGTGGTCGCTGACGGATTTCCGCGAGCCCACGCTGCGCTCGCAGCACGCGATGGCGTTCGACGGTGCGCGCCAAGAGACCGTGATGTTCGGTGGCGTCGCGAGCGACGGCACGATGCTCGGGGACACCTGGGTGTGGAACGGTGTCGGCTGGCGAAAAATGAGCCCGCAACTCCAGCCCCGCCCGCGCCGCCGACCCGGCATGGCCTACGATCCGCTTCGCCAACGAGTCGTGATGTTCGGTGGCGTCTCCGCGGAGAATGACGCACTCGCTGATACGTGGGAGTGGGATGGCTCGCAGTGGCACGCGATCACCGTCGATACGTTCCCCTCGGGTCGCTACGACCTCGCGATGACCTACGACGGATCACGCCACGCGATCGTCCTGTTCGGCGGTCAGTTCGCTCTCGCTGGCTTGCCGACACCGACGCCCGACTTCGCGGACACGTGGGCGTGGGATGGCGTGCACTGGACGCGCATCGCGACGGAGCACCGCCCGACCTCCGCTTCGACCATCGCCACCGACGGCCGTTCGTCCGTCGCGATGGCGTTCGATCCTCATCGCAATCGCGTCGTGCTGTTCGGCGGCATCTCGACGCAAATCGCAGGTCCGTTCATCTCTCGCACCGTCGCGAACGATCACGTGTGGGAGCTCGACAGCACGGACTGGCACGAGATCACGCCCACGCCCGGTCCCGCGTCGCGCGCGGATGCCGTGTTCACGTACAACCCCGCGACCCAACGCCTGCTGCTCGCGGACGGCAGCAACAGCGCGACGACGAACCCGACGTACTACGACGACATCTGGGAATGGGACGGCACGGCGTGGACCGCGACCTCGCCAACGACCAAGCCCGTCGGTCGTCGTTACGCCGCCGCCGTCACCGATTTCACGCGCGGCCGCGTGGTGGTGTTCGGTGGACAAGCATCCAGCCCGCTCGCCGAGGCCGCATTGTGGGAGCTCGTCGGTCCCACGTGGACACCGGTCGGAACATCGTTCGTCTCGGGCAACCTGATCGGCCTCAATCCTCGCGCGACCGTCGACGAGCGGCGCGGTGTGCCGATCATCGTCGACTCGTTTGGCGTCACGGTCGAGCGCGTTCGCGATGCGTGGCACAAGGTCGGCCTTCTCGGGACGACGAACGGGTTCGTCTATCTCGCGTACGACAGCGCGCAGGGCGTCACGCTCGCGCTCAAGGTCGTCTCCTCGACGTGCGAGACCTGGCAGTGGGACGGATCCACGTGGACGCAACTCACGCCGGCAACGTCACCGTCGGGCCGTCGGTACGTCGGCTTCTCGCGCGATCGCACGGGTCACGCGCTCCTCTTTGGCGGCACGATCCTCAACGCCTCGCTGCCTCTCACCGACGAGACGTGGCGATGGGACGGCTCGACATGGGAGTTGCTCCATCCCGTGCATACGCCCTCCGCGCGAGACTCGCTCTCCATGGGCTACGATCCGATCCGCGAGCAGACGGTCATCTTCGGCGGCGGCTCCGCCGAAACGTGGACCTGGGACGGCACCGACTGGACGCAGGCATCGCCGCCGCTGTCGCCCAGCGCTCGCAACTTCGCGACGTTCGTCTGGCAACCAGTGCGGGCGAAGCTCGCTCTCGTCGCCGGCGGCCTCCAAGCACCGACGAGCGAGGTCTGGGAATGGAGCGGCACGACGTGGGAACAGATCGCGGTCCCTCCGCTTCCGCGCACGCGCCGCGACGCCACGGTCGTTGCAACGCGCAGTGGCGACGGCTTCACGATGATGTTCGGCTCCCCTGCGCAAGGACTCGCTACCGTCGACGATGCGTGGACGCTTCGCTGGCAGAGCGATCAGACCTCTGACACGTGCGACGTCCCGATCGAGAACGACGGCGATGGCCTCCTCGGCTGCGCCGATCCTGACTGCTGGTACACATGTACGCCGCAGTGCCCGCCGCAGACGTCGTGTCCGCCCGATGCGCCTCGCTGCGGCGATGGTTCGTGCAATGCGACGTTGGAGACTTGCTCGTCGTGTCCTGACGACTGCGGCGCCTGCGCTCCGATCTGTGGCGATGGTCAGTGCGACGCTGGCGAGGACTGCCCGGGCGACTGCTAGCGCATGCGGACGACGCCCGCGTCCCCGTCGACCTCGACGAGCGCGCCATCCTCGAGTACGCGCCATGCATCCGTGCAGCCAACGACGCACGGGATCCCGAGCTCGCGCGCCATCGCGGCGCCGTGATCGAGCAGACCGCCCGTCTCACTCACGATCGCAGCGCAGCCGATCACCATCACGGCGAGCGCCGGCGTGATCGCGCGAGCGACGATCACATCGCCAGGCTTCGCCATCACAGCACTCGCGAGGCTCGCGTAGCGAACGACTCGGCCGACCGCGCGTCCAACTCCGCCAGCCACACCGCGTAGCTCGCGCGCCGATGGATCGCGGGTTGCGTCGCTCGCGATCCCGCCGTGCACGACGAGTGGCGGATCCCACTGCGCAGCGCGCGCCATCGCTGCTCTCGCGCCCGCTGCTCTTCGTCGTGCCGTGTCGGCGTCGATGCCGGCGATCAGCTCGTCGAACGGCAGCCAATACACATCATCCTTTTCGAGGCCGAGCTCGATGCCGCGGAACATCAACCTCGAGCGCACGAAGAACTGCGCCCGCGCGAACCATTGGTCGTCGCGCTCGGCAAGATCCGCGATCAAGCTCGCGCTGAGCGTGCTGGCCGCATCCTGCGCAGCTCCGCGCTTTGCGGAAAACGAGCGCTGTGGACGAATCTCCGTCGTCTCCAGAGGCGACAAGTGCGGTGCCAGGAGCGCTCGTGCTCTCGAGACCGCTTCGAGGATCAGTCGCGGGTTCTCGCTGTACGTCGGCACGGCGACGTCCCAGGCCGGCGCTAGATCTCCCACGTGCTTCAGCACCTCGACGATGGTCAGCTCTCCGACGGCTGCCCTCTTGAGGAGCCCCTCGATCGACGAGGGGCGCTCGATGGTCGCGACGTCGTGGTGAGCAACGCGTCGGCGAGCGGCGCCGATCAACGGCGAGAGCTCGTTCGTCCAGATCTTGTAGAACGCGACGTAGCGCGCGACTGCCTCGTCGAGGCCTGGTCGGTCTTCCGTCGCGGAATGCCAACCGAATTCGGGATGGTGCAGCAGCCCCAGCGCGCTCGCGAGTCGCTGCTCGATGTCGGTGACCCGAACCTCGAGATCGTCGTCGGTGATGTTCTCTGGAAGCGTGATCGCCATCGCCGAATCGAGCGCCGCCGAATAGAGATACCCGCTGCACGAGCGCAACGAGAACGGCGCGACGCCCGCGCGCTCGACGCGCTCGACGAGCTCGGCCTGCGCGACCGAGAGCGGATCGGGATTGTGCGTGACATCCCACGTCCACTTGCGACCATCCGCGACGAGCGCGGCGAGCAGCGGTGCGGGCATCGGCATGCGGCGCGCCTTTGTCGGGTGAATGATCGGTCGCGCCTGGACGATCGTGAGCGGGCCGCCGTCGGGCGGCTGGATCATCTCGACGTCGGCGCCGTCGGTCGCGCCGATCGCCGCTTCGGCGCGCAATGCGAGGCACACCATCCATTGCGCCGAGATGCGCGAGATGCGCTCGAGCGACGACCCGCGCTGGACCAACACCTCGTCCGCGGCTGGCGCACCGGGAGGTCGCGTGTAGACCGTGATCGGCTCGCCCTCGATGAACGGCTGCACGATCACCGCGATCTCCACGGCCGCATCGCGTCTGCGTGCGTAGGCGGCGACGGCGGCTGACAGCGCGCTCTGCCAAACGAACAAGATCGCGCCCGCGAGCTGGTCTTGCGCGACGGCTGTCTTCGACGAAAACAGGCCCGCGCCCGCACCCGCGGCGGCGTCCTCGATCGTCGCTGACGAACGCACGGCGAGGAGCGGCGCGGCGACATGGCGACGGACCTCGTCGAGGAGCGCGGGAGGCACGGTGGCTCCTGCGAACAGACGATGCGAGAGATCGTGATTCGGTTCCGTCGACGTACCGTCGATGGTGAGCGGTCCGACAAACGACGCGAACGCGCGGCTATCGATCACGATGCCCGGCGGCACAGGCTGGCCGGCCGCGATCAGCTTCGCGAGCCCTCGCGCCTTGCCGCCGCACCGCGGATCGTCGGCGACGTCGGCAAGCGAGTGCACCCACTCTGCTGGCGGCGTGGAGTCCTCGCGCGACATGGACGAGTTGTACCGCGTGCCGTACGATCAGCGCGTGCGCCTCGCTCTGATCATGCTGCTCGCCATGTGCGCGGGCCAGGCGAGCGCGGATACGAGCAAGCTCGAGAAAGATGCGACGCCGATCCAGCCGCGCGAGGTCATGCGCGGCAAGGACAAGCTGTGCTGCGGTTATCCGATCGTCGATGATCTGCAGTGGGCGCTGCGGTTTTACTGGCTCGCGACCGAGGAGTCATTTCAAGATCTCGACAGCGCGGCCAAGCCGGGTAGGGGCCCCGCGATCGCGGCCGATTCGTTCGTGGATCTCTACACGCCCGAGGGCTACTTCCTGCAGCGCGTGTCGGAGCGCTTCGCGTGGAACCTGCGCCTCGAGGGCTCCGGCCTGATGATGGACGGGCGCGTCGTGAACTACCGCGGCAAGTGCGACTACGGCTACGGCACGTGCTTCGCGCAGCTCGACACCAAGACGCATCCGTTTGGCAAAGGCGCGGGCTGGCGCGCGATCGTGCCGTTCAAGAGCGTCGCCGTCGACAAGGACATCATCCCGATCGGCACGCCGCTCTACATCCCCGAATTCGACGGCATGCAGCTCCCCGACGGGAGCATTCACGACGGTTGCGTGCGCGCGGATGACACGGGCGGCGGCATCAAGAAGCGCAAGATGGACTTCTTCGTCGTCACGTACGGCAACTTTCGGTTTCTCCTCGAGCAGCTGCTCGGCATGAACTGGATCACGCCGCACGTGCAGGCGCCGCGCTGCCAGTATTTGCTACAGCGATAGTGGTAGCGTCGCTTCGTGCTCGACGGTCTGTTCGTGACGCCGGCCGTGACCGCGATTACCGATGCGCTCGCGTCGGCACGTGCGACAGATGGGATCATTGTCGTCGTCGGCCACGCAAAGCTCGCTCAAGCGCTGAAGGAAAAGCGCGACGTGGTCGCTGTCGGCTTGAGCCCGCGCGCCGCGAAGAAGCTCGGCTCGACGGCGGACACGACCGCGATGGACGCGAAGTCGGTCGCCGCCGTGATCGGCATCGATATCGCGAACAATGAGACCTGGGCCGCGACGCTCGGCGAGTGGACGCGGGTCGTGCGCGATGGCGGCGCGGTCGTGCTCGTCGATAAGGGCAAGCCAGAAGAGACGAGCCGGCGCGCGCTCTGCGCGGGACTGACGGAGATCGAGCAGCGGCACGCCGGCAGCCGCATCATCACGAGCGGGCTGGTCACTCACTTCGAAGAGTAGCGATGCTCTCAGGTCGCGCGGAGCATGATGTCTGTCAGCGCCTGCGTGAACATCGTCAGATCCGGCAGCGTCCCCGACTCGGCGAGATGCGCCTGGCCATACAGCAGCCTCGCGCACTGCCCGAGGCGCGGATCCGCATGGCTCTCCGCGAAGATCGCGCGCAGCTTCTCCACCAGCGGGTGCTGTGGGTTGATCTCGAGGATGCGTTTCACCTTGGGCAGCGCCTGGCCCATCTGCTCCATCATGCGCTGCATGCGCGGCGTCATGTCGTGCTCGTCGGTCACGAGGCAGGCCGCTGAGGTCGCCAGTCGCTGCGACAGTCGGACCTCCTTGACCTCTTCCTGCAGCTCCACGCGCAGGCACGCGAGGAGATCCGCGAACCGCGCGCGCTCGTCGTCGGTCGTCGCGGTGGCGCCGAGATCGATGTCGCCGCGTCCGATCGACTTCATCGGCTTGTCGCGGAACGCGGGCGCGCGCTCGAGCCAGAACTCGTCGATCGGGTCCGAGAACAGCAGCACCTCGTAGCCCTTCGCGACGAACGCCTCGAGGAGCGGCGACTTGGCGACCGTGTCCTTCGACGTACCGACGAGGTAGTAGATCGCGTCCTGGCCTTCCTTCATGCGCGACACGTAGTCACCGATCGACGTTCGCTCGTGCTTCGTCGACGCGGCCATGACCAGCTCGAGCACCTTGTCCTTGCTCTCCGCATCATGGGTCGCGAGGCCCTCCTTGAGGACGGGGCCCAGCTCGGTCCAGAACTGCGCATACTGATCGGGCGCGTCGCGCTGCAGCTCCTCGAGGGCCCCGAGGACCTTCTTCACGAGCTGCTTGCGGATGACCTGGATCTGGCGGTCCTTCTGCAAGATCTCGCGCGAGACGTTGAGCGACAGGTCGTGCGCGTCGACCACGCCCCGGACGAAGCGCAGGTGCGCCGGGATCAGATCGCGGCACTCGTCCATCACGAACACGCGCTTCACGTAGAGCTGGAGCCCGCGCTTCATCTCCGCGTTGTACAGATCGAACGGCGCCTTCGACGGGATGTACAGCAGCGCGTTCGCCTCGTACGTGCCCTCGATCTTGACCGGGATCGTCTTGAGCGGATCGTTCCAGTCATGGGACACGTGCCGGTAGAACTGCTTGTACTCGTCCTCGCTGACCTCGCCCTTCGCGCGATCCCAGATCGCCTTCATCGAGTTCAGCGTCTTGTCCTTCATGCGGACCGGATATCCGACGAAGTCCGAGTACCGCTTCACGATCGGCGCGATGACCGCGTCGTCGGCATAGTCAGCAAGTCCGTGCTCGGGGTCCGCGGGCTTGAGGTGCAGCGTGACCGTCGTGCCCGGCTGATCGCGCTCGGCGTCGGAGATGGTGTACGCGCCATCACCCACGGACTCCCACCGGGTGGCGGTGGCCTCACCGGCGCGACGGGTGACCAACTCGAGCCGATCGGCGACCATGAACGCCGAGTAAAATCCGACGCCGAACTGGCCGATCAGCGCGGGGATGTCCTTCGCCGTCGAGCGCGCCAGGGCGCCCGTGAACTCCTTGGTCCCCGAACGCGCGATGGTGCCGATGTTGCGGATGACCTCCTCGCGCGACATGCCGATGCCGTTGTCGGATACCGAGAGCGTGCGCGCCTCGCGGTTGGCCTCGAGCTGGATAGCCGGTTCGCCGGTGGCCCCGAGCTCACCTTTGGTGAGTTGTTCGAACCGGAGCTTGTCGAGCGCATCGGATGCGTTCGAGATCAGCTCGCGCAAGAAGACGTCGCGATCCGAATACAGCGAGTGAATCATGAGGTCGAGCAGCTGCTTGACCTCGGCCTGGAACTCGTGACGCTCGGGAGATGCGGTCATACGGGAGCCTGCGTAAGTCCGCCCGGCCGCTTCGACAAGCAGAGAAACCCCGAAAAGCGACGCGGACGGGCCCTCAGACCGGCGGACGCGAGTCGGCATCGGTCGCGTCCTTCTTCGCCGGACGCCAGATGAGGTCCATCTGCGGACCTTTCGTACCCTTGCTGTGATCACCGCGATCGGTCGCCTTGACGCCCGGCGGCACGACCCACGGGATCTCCGGATTCGGATAGTCCTTGGCGGCTTGCAGCATGTAGCGGGACCACACCGGCACGACCGTCATGTAGGCGGCGTCGGTCTTGCCGAGCGCGCGCTCCTTCCTGTCATCGCCCATCCACGTCAGCGTCGTGAACTTGGACGTGAATGCGATGAACAGCGTGTCGTGCGTGTCGCTCGACGTACCGGTCTTACCCGCGGCCTGCACGCTCGTCTGGCGCAGGACGTTCGCAAAGCCGAACTTCACTTCCTGCGCGAGTAGCTTGGTCATGAGGTACGCCGTGCGCACGGGAATGGCCTGCTTCGGCACGATACCGGCCACGGCTGCGAGACGGTCGAAACGATCGCCCGCGGTGAGCTGCGGATCCTCGGCGACAGTGTTGTCCTCGACGGTGTTGCCCTCGCGATCGAGGATGCGACGCACGTAGACCCAGTCCTTCTCGTGGCCTTCCTTGCGCGGCCACCACTGACCGAGGCGCGCGAACACGGTGTACGCGCGCGCCATCTCGTCGAGCTTGGAGCACGATGCACCGAGCGCGAGCGCGTCATCGGCGAAGATCTTCGTCGTGAAGCCGAGGCGACGCGCCCAGTCCTCCACGTTGGGAGCACCGAGGCGCTTGAACAGATCCACCGACGGGATGTTCTTGGAGAACACGAGCGCGTACTCGAGCGTGACGTCGCCATCCATCGTGTCGCCGAGGTTGGTGGGCGTCCACTCCTCGCCGGTGTTCGGATCGGTGATCGTCGTTGGAATGTCGTTGAGCACCGTGTCGAAGCCGTAGCCCTGGTCCAGGCCGAGCGAGTAGTAGATCGGCTTGTACGTCGAGCCGGGTTGACGGCACGCCTGCACGGCGCGGTTGAACACGCTGCGGTCGTAGTCGTAGCCGCCCGTCATCGCGACGACGTAGCCGTCGTGGTGGTCAGCGGTGAAGATCGACATCTGCGGATGCGGCACCTGCTCGAGCTTCACGACGTCGGTGTGCGCGGCGTCCCAGTCGGAGTCGTTCGCCGAGTGCACCCAGTTCGGGTTCGTGTGGTCGGGCAAGATGAACTCGCGGTACGGACCAAACACGTGCGTCTCGCGCGAGACCCACACGACGTATCCCGCCTTGAGCGCCTGCGTCGCGGAGTCGATCTCGATGTCGTTCTCCGAGTTGCCGGGCATCCACTTCGACGCCCACTTAATGTTCTTGAGCGGCAGCTTCAGCCGGCGATCTCCGACGAGAACCTCCGCTCCGTCACTGTTCACCTTGTCGACGACCGCGAGGTAGCGCTTGCCGATCACGAGCGGCGCGTCACCGTAGAGCTGCTTCTGGCGCTTCACGAACATCTCGCGCGCGGGGCCGTCGACGCGCCACTCGGGACCGCGCCAGCCCTGACGCTTGTCCTGGTGCCGCGCGCCGTAGTCGGTGTTGTCGTACGCGGCGGCTTCCCACGTCGGCTCCGCGGCGGTCTCCACGCGCAGGCCACGCTCGTACAGCGCATCGCCACCGTCGGCGGACGGGAACTTCTTCTGCACGTAGTTGCGGACCCACTCCGCGTAGTACGGCATGCGATTCGGGAACACGTCGCGATAGAGGTTGAGCTTGATCTGCTCCTTCTTCGCGTTCGCGACGTCGGCGGCGTTCGCGTAGCTGTACGTCGCCATCTTGTCGAGCACGACGTTGCGACGCTCGGCGGCGGCTTCGAGCGACGTGAGCGGCGAGAACTTTGTCGGCGCTTTCGCGAGGCCCGCGATCATCGCGCACTCGGCGAGCGTCAGTTGATCGAGGTTCTTCTGGAAGTACCGGTGCGCCGCCGCCGCCACACCCCACGCGCCTGCGCCGAGATAGATGTGATTGAGGTAGACGGACAGGATCGCCTGCTTCGAGTACCGAGCCTCGAGGCGGCGCGCCATGATCGCTTCCTTGCCTTTGCGCGAGAGTGATTTCTCTCCGCCGAGGAACTGCTTCGCGACCTGCTGCGTGATCGTCGAGCCGCCCTGCGCGAAGTCGCGCGCGGTGATGTTCGCCCACACGGCGCGACCGATGCCTTTGAAGTAGAGACCGCGGTGCGAGAAGAAGTCGTGATCCTCGACGGCGAGGAACGCGTTCACGAGGTTCTTCGGGATCGTTTCGAACGGAACGATCTCGCGCCACTCCTTGGCGAACTCGCCGAGCAGCGTGCCGTCCGCGGCGTACATGCGCGAGATGGAAGGTGCGGCCGTGGAGTACTTCGAGAGATCGGGCAGCGGCGGTGCCGTCTTGGAGAAGTGGCTGTACGTCATCACGCCCGCGACGACGAACAGCATCAAGACGGTCGCGATCGCGAACACGTACAGCTTGCCGACCCAGTAGAAGAACCCGCCGTCCGCGGGATTCGCGACCGAGATCCGCGCACGCCCACCCGCCGCGATCTCGTCGCGCGAGCGCGCCTTCTCCGCCGCGACTTCGGCCTTGAACGCAGCCTTCTCCTCGTCCGTCACGTGGCCCTTCGACGCTCGCTTCTCGTCGACCGCCGGCTTCTCGTTGGTGAGCATCACGGGCTCATCGACCGCGGGTTCCTTTTCGAACGCCGTCGTCGGAACCTCATCGGAGCTGTCGACGGAGCTCGCGCGCGGCTCGCCAGGATCCTGTGCGGATTCGGGCTTATCGTCGGGCTCGTCGGAACTGCTCACGAGGGGGACATCTAGCCACGTCGAGGCTCGTCGGAGCAACCACCTCGCGGCTCCCTCATCCTTGGCAATTTTGGGCGGTTAGGCGGCCGAAACGACAAACGCCACGAGGGGGGACTCGTGGCGCCTGCGGGACAAACCAAAAAAACGTTTAGGCGGCGGCCATCGCGAGGTCTGCGATCGGCGAGTCGCCGGCGATGTTCTGCAGGCTCTTCACGAGGTGCGCGCGGATCTTGTGCTTCTTCGAGTAGACCGTCTTGAGGCTGATCTGCATCTCGGCCGCGATCTCGTCGGCGTCCATGCCCTTCTGGTAGTACAGCTCGACGAACGTGCGGTCCTTATCGGTGAAGTCGGAGAGGAGCTCGTTGAGGTGGCTCCAACGCTCCTTCTCGATCAGCTGATCGAGCGGCGAGCGGTCGCCTTCCTCGGACTCGGCATCGACCATACCGTCGACCTTGTCGAGGAGCGGGCGACGACCAGCGCCGCGGAGGAAGTCGTAGGCGGCGTTGACCGAGATCATGCCGATCCACGAGCCGAGCTTGGTGCCGCGCGCCGGGTTGTAGATGCGGAGCTTGTGCATGTCGTCGCGCACGAGCTGCATCATGACGTCCGCGTAGATCTCATCGAGGTCGGCGCTGCCGAGCATCGGCGAGTACTTCAGCGTGACCTTGGTGATGCACCGATAGATGAGCGGGCGGAAGCGGCGAACCAGCTCCGCCCAGCCGCGGGCTTCGCTCCGGAGCACGTGCTTGAGAAGCTCCCGGTCGGTCCAGTCGGCGGGCTGCTTCGAAACGCGCTGAGCGAGGATGGGCATCGGCAGGACGTAGAGCACCCCTCGTGCCGACAGTTAACTGTCGAGAATCGCTTGCGCCGAAACCTTCCCTGGCGGTCTCCACCACCGGTTTTCGGTGAAATCGACCAGGCTGGGTAAATCGGGAGGGAAGACTCGGGAGGGAAGGCGCGTATTTCGCCTCTTATCCCCGACGTGTAGGTCCGCCGACCATCACGCCTTTGCGACAGCCGCATCCCAGCGCGCGAGGTGTTCCGTCACGCGGGAGCGATCGCTGGTCGGCACGAAGCGCTTCTGCTCGCGCCACGTCGCGGTGACTTGCGCTTGGTCCTTCCACACTCCCGTGCCGAGGCCCGCGAGGAAGAGAGCGCCGAGCGCCGTCGTCTCGACGATCTCCGGACGCGAGATCTGCACGCCGAGCACGTCGGCCTGGAACTGCATCAAGAGATTGTTCGCGGATGCGCCGCCATCGACCTTGAGCGTCGTGAGCGAACGACCGCTGTCGCGCTCCATCGCGCGGAGGATGTCGACGTTCTGCAGCGCGATGCCTTCGAGCGTGGCGCGTGCGATGTGAGCGCGCGTGGTGCCGCGCGTGAGGCCGGTGATCGCGCCGCGCGCTTCGGGGCGCCAGTGCGGTGCGCCGAGGCCGGCGAATGCGGGGACGACGATCACGCCACCCGAATCGGGGACGGTGCCGGCGAGCGCTTCGATCTCCGTCGCTGACGAGAAGAACTGCAGGCCGTCGCGCAGCCACTGCACCGCGGCGCCCGCGATGAATGCACTACCTTCCAGTGCGTAGCGCAGCTCGCCCGTCGACAGCTTCCACGCGACGGTGGTCAATAGACCTGCGTTGGACGCGACGGGTGTGTCGCCCGTGTTCATCAGGATGAACGCGCCCGTGCCGTACGTGCACTTTGCATCACCGGGCGTGAAGCACGCCTGGCCGAACAGCGCGGATTGCTGGTCTCCGGCGAGGCCCGCGATCGGAATCCCGTCGGGCAGGCCGGGCACGCCCTTGGTCTCGCCGACGATTCCCGACGACGCGACGACTTGCGGGAGCAGCTGGCGCGGCACGCCGATGATCTCGAGGAGCTCGTCGCTCCAATCGAGCGTGTTGATGTCGAACAGCAGCGTGCGAGATGCATTCGTGACGTCCGTCGCGTGCACGCCCCAGTTGGTGAGCCGCGCGAGCAGGTAGCAATCGATCGTGCCGAACGCGATCTCACCGGCGCGCGCTGCAGCGGCAAGTCCCTCGACGTTGTGCAGCATCCAGCTGACCTTGGTGCCGGAGAAGTACGGATCCAGCGTCAGTCCGGTGAGCTGCTTCACGCGGTCCTGCTTGCCGGCAGCCTTGAGCTCGGCGCAGCGATCAGCGGTGCGGCGGTCCTGCCACACGATCGCGTTGTGCGCGGCGGCGCCTGTCTTTCGGTTCCACAGCACCGACGTCTCGCGCTGGTTGGTGATGCCGATCGCGGCGATCGACGACGGATCGATGCCGTTCAGCGCCTGCTTCAGCGCCGTGAGGACGCTCGCCCAGATCTCTTCGGGCGCGTGCTCGACCCAGCCCGGCTTGGGGTAGATCTGGCGGAACTCCTTGTAGCCGCGACCGCGGAGCTGAAGTTTCTCGTCGAGAACCAGCACGGTGGAGCCGGTGGTGCCCTGGTCGATCGCGATCACGTGGCGCATCAGTGTCCCCTCAGGAAGTCCGTTACTTCGCTCGCGACGATATCGCGTTCCACGTCGATCGCGAGCAGGTGGTAGCTGCGAGGAAGAAGCCGCAGGCGGACGGCGTGCGTCTTGGTCGCGATGTACCGCGCGCACGCGACGGGAGCGGTGTGGTCGTGGACGCCGTGGAGCACCAGCACGGGCTGCGTGATCGTCGGGAGCGCCGCATCGACGACGTCCATGAACTGCGCGAGCTGATCGAGGGCCCGCGTAGGGATCGAGCGATAGCTCGGGTTCTGGCGCTTCATGTCGGGGTCGAGCACGTCGCTCCCGCCGAGCTTGGGCAGCCGCCGCACGCGGTCGAGCAGGGCGCCCGGGCGGGTCAAGCGGGCGGCCATGCGAGCGACACCGTCCAGCCAGATGGGCGCGGCGAGCGATGCCACGCAGGCCACGGACGGCCGCCGGCTCGCCGTGTACAGCGAGAGCAGCCCGCCCAGCGAAGAGCCGACCAGCGCTACCCGATCACACTTCCCGGCCATCCGATCCACGGCCGCAGCGACGGCGTCCGCCCACTGGTGCCAGGTTGTCGCGTCGAGATCCTCGACGGTGGTCCCGTGCCCCGGGAGCAGCGGTACAGCAACGGAGAAGCCGCGCTCGCCGAGCTTTTTGCCGAGGTACGCCACCTCGAACGGCGTCGCCGTGAACCCGTGGACCACCACCACGCCGAGCGGGCCGTCACCGTCGATCTCGAACGGTTCCACTCCGTCGGATTATCACACGCGTGCCCACATTGACACGATGCGATCCCAACTGGTTGGATCAGTATTGGCCGTTCATGTCCGAGTGGAAGACACGCATTACCAAGGTCCAGGTCGTCAAACCGACCAAGGAAGCGGGAGAGGCGTGTCTCGTGCTCATCTACCCGCCGGGTCCCGACATGGGAAAGCGCTTCCCGCTGTCGCGCAGCGAGGTCGTGCTCGGTCGCGGCGCTGACTGCGACATCCAGGTCGATCGCGACTCCGTCTCGCGTCGCCACGCGCGCGTGTTTCGCACCGGTGAGAACTGGTCCGTCGAGGATCTGCAGTCCACCAACGGCAGCTACGTGAACGACGTGCCGGTCACCAAGTCCGTCCTCCGCGACGCTGACTTCGTGAAGATCGGCGCCGCCATCTTCAAGTTCCTCGTCGGTGCGGGCGTCGAAGCCAGCTACCACGAAGAGATTTACAAGATGACGATCATCGACGCGCTGACGGGCGCGCACAACAAGCGCTACTTCCTCGAGTTCCTCGAGCGAGAGATCGCGCGCTGTGCCCGCTACCGTCGTCCGCTGTCGCTGCTGATGTTCGACATCGATCACTTCAAGCTGATCAACGACAAGCACGGCCACCTCACCGGCGACTACGTGCTGCGCGAGATGTCCAAGCGCCTGCTCGGTCGCGTGCGCCGCGAGGAGCTGCTCGCGCGCTACGGCGGTGAGGAGTTCGCGGCCGTCCTGCCCGAAACGGACGTGACCGGTGCGCGCACGTTCGGCGAGCAGGTCCGCCGCATCGTCGCGGACACCCCGTTCGAGTACGAAGGCGACACGTTTCCCGTGACCGTCTCTGTCGGCATCACCTGCGTCGAGGGTGAGGACGTCGACGTCAGTCAGTTCATCAAGGTTGCCGACGACAACCTGTATAAAGCGAAGCGCGAAGGCCGTAACCGAGTCATCGGTTAAGGCTACTCGTCGCCTATTCGTCGATCGACACCGGCTGAGACGCGGAATCCGGCAGCTGCTCCTTGAGAGCGCGGTCGCGGATGCGCTTGTCGAGGAAGTAGTCGCGGCCGTGCCAGAACTCGAGCGACGTGCCGACGAGCGAGCCAGCAAACGCGGCGTAGAGGAACCACTGCGCGTACGCGGGAACCAGGAGCGCGAGCGCGAGCATGATGCAGATGCCGATCACGCGGCTGCCCCACGCGAGCGCCTTGGTCGCGCGCTTGTGGTGCGAGAGGAGATTGTCGAGACCGCCGACGGAGAGCTCGAGCGCGAGGATGCCGAAGATCGGCCACGACGGCGCGGGCGCGTAGACGAGGACGGCGAACAGAAGGCCCGGCATCGCGAGACCGCCGATGACGCGAACGCCGTCGGCGCGGTTGAAGTCACCGCGAGCGGCGAGCTGCTTCCAGCCACCGAAGATGTAGTCGAGGCCCGACACCCACGTGAGGCCGACGATGCCGATCATGATCATCCACAGCGTCGTCTTCATGTCGGTGAAGAGGTGCAGCGCGAGGATCGGCGCCACGCAGCCGAACATGACGAGCGAGCCGCGCCAGAAGCTCTTCTTGACGAACCACCAGACGATGAGGACGACGATCGGCAGGAACGTCATGACGACGAGCGACCACGTGAGCCACGGCGAGTTACCGACGAGCGGGAACAACAGCATCACGCCGATGCCCTGCATCTGCGCCCACGTCTTCACCTTCGCGAGGAAGCTCGTCTTGAACGAGAGGTTGCGCTGGGCGTAGGCGCTGCGGAGCGACGTGATGAAGAACTCGCGCGTGAACATCAGCGCGACGGCCCACCATGCGACGAGCTTGATGCCGTTGTCCGCGAACGGCACGTACGCGAACGCGATGAACACCTTGTCGGCGATCGGATCGAGCAGGCCGCCGAGCACGGTCGGGCCGTACTTGCGGGCGAGCATGCCGTCGACCCAATCGGTGCAGCCGATGAGCGTGCCGGCGATCAACGCGATCGCCATATACGTGTTGTGGAAGAACGGATTGGCGCCCGTTCCACCCGTCGCTGCGCCCTTGTAGATGAGCCAGCTCAGGAGCGGCATCGGGAACAGCCGCGCAACCGTTACTTGGTTAGCGGTGATCCAAGGCTTTCCGGGGGCGGGCACGACGGGCGGACCCTATCACACGCCGCGCGAAACGGAATTGGCCGGACCGGTCAGGACAGCGCGGTCGGAACGGGACCCGTCGTCTTCTGGTTGCCGGTCAGCGCGCGCTCGATGCGGTTCATCCGGTCGAGCATGTCCTCGTGAATCTTGTCGGTCTTCTGGTGGAGGTGCGCGATCTCGAGCTCGGCCTTGAGGTTGATGTCGTACTCGATGTCGTTGCGGACGCGATCGCGCGCCGCGCCGCGGTTGGAGCTGAACAGGAGCAGCGTCGAGAGGATGATCGCCTCGAGCGAGACGCACATCGTGAGCAGGCCGAACGGGTACTCGTCGAACGGCTTGGGCAGCGTCAGGTTCAAGCCGATCCAGGCGGTGAACAGGCCGATGTGCACGACGAGGAACGTGATGCTGCCGGAGAAGTCCGCGACCCAATCAGCCACGCGCATGACGAGGTTGCCGCGATCGTGAACGATCTCGTTGGCGTTCTTGGTGACGCGCGAGCGGAGGAGCTGGTTCGCCTTGCGCGTCATGCCGCCGACGGCAGCGAGCATGTCGAGACCCGCTTCGGGGCGCGTCTTGAACAGGAGCAGGAGGTCGTCGCGATCGATGACGCACAGCTCGGTGTCCTCGAGCGCGGTCGCACCGGCGGTGCGCGGTCCACCATCGAGCAGCGAGACCTCGCCGAACTGATCGCATTGCTCACACGTGTTGAGCACGATCTTCTCGCCGGCGTTGTCCTTGACGTGCAGCTCGACCTTGCCCGACTTGACGACGTACATCGCGTCGCCCGGCTCGTTGATGCTGAAGATGTCCGTGCCGGCCTTCACCGATTTGTGATCGATGACCTTGGCGAGGACTTCTCGCTCGTCGTCGTCGAGCGTCGCAAACAGTCGGGTCTGCTTGAGGAACGCGGCGTCGGTCGGCATTCCCAATATCTTCGTCTCGTTCCGAGGCGCAGAAAAGGCCTACGGGCCGACCAAAATGCCCCACGTCAGTCGGTGATGCACTGAGCGTGGATGTGCGACTGGTCTGCGATCGGTCGGTTCTCGGGGGCGATGACGAGCTTGAGCTTAGTCGGATAGCTCGCGCAGCGATCGTCGTCGGGGACCGTGTACCAGCACGGCTGCGCAGCGTCGGGCGCGGGCGTCGTCGCGTTCGCCATCTTGCACACGGGGATGATCGACTCGCTCGTCGCGGTCGTCTCCGAGACCGTGCACTCGAGCTGCGTGCCCGGGTTCTGCGGATCCTTGTCTGTCAGCGTCACATCCGCCTCGAAGCACGGGTTGCCGATGCGGCGGCGGATCGTCTCCGCGATCTTCTCGAGGCCCGCGCCGAGGTCGTTGTTGCACAGCGAGTAGAACGTGTTGTTCTCGAACTGCTGCGCGAAGTACGCGATGCGCGGCATTGGGAACGCGTTCTGCGATCCGTTCACGCATGACGGCTGCACCTGCGGAACCGCCTGCGTCTGTCCTTCCTGCGTGCCCACCCTCACGACGGTCTGCAGCACCTGCGGATCGGACAGTGCGCTCGGGCCGATGAGCGTCGACACGATGATGTCGCGCGGATCCGCTTTGAGCGCCTTGATCCGATCGACGAGCGTGTCGGGGTACCGCAAGTACGGCGAATTCTCGCGCGGCCGGCAGTTCGTATATGTGGCGTTGCCGCGCGACATCGTGCCCTCGTCGCACTCCCAGCCGTACTCGAAGCAGCGGAAGTCCGCGAACGGTCCCGCCGCACTGTTCGCCGGATCGTAGATCGCGGTGTTGTCCGCGGTGCAGTCATCCTCGTCGGAGATGATGATGATCGCGAGCAGCGCGTTCGGTCGGATGAAGTCCTTGTTCAGCGGCTGATCGAACAACGCCTTCTCGAGTGAGCCGAGGTGCTGCTCGAAACCGCAGCCCATATCGCCGAGCGTCGCGATGCACGAGAACTCGTCCTCGAGCGTGCCCGTGTAGTTCTTGATCCGCGTCGTGCCGTCGCCGCTCGACTCCGCGACGTCAGAGATGAACTGGCCGGCCGGCGCCGTGCAACCCGGCACGCGTGCCGTCGCGAGCAGCTTGCCGTCGTCGCCCTTACCGCTGCACCCACCACCGACGGTCATTCCACCCGCGCCGATGTCCTGCGAGATCACGCCGACGTGGACGTTGGGCAAGCCACCGTCGATGCCGGAGAGGATCTGCATGAAGTGGCCAAAGTTCGCGGTGAGAGCCGCTTGCTCGTCCTTCATCGTCGGCGATTTGTCGATCAGGAACAGGATGTCCAGATCGCGGTTGATCGTGACGGGGATGTCTTTCACTTCGACGTTGTTCTGCCCAACCGGAACAGCCGCGATCGTACGATCCGGACATCCAGCGAGCAGCGACAGCGCCAGCACAGGCAGCGTCGCGCGCATGAGCACCTCTCTTTTGTTTGTTGGTGCTCGCTCGCTCGCGATCCATCACGCGCCGAAAAACAAAACGGCGAGGAGTGCATCCTCGCCGTCGAAGCTCGCTGAAGCGCGAACTAGTCGGTCGTGGTCACGCAGTTCGCGATGACGTGAGTCTCGGGCGCCGGCGTCGTGTTACCGCGCTCGATCTTGAGCGTGTGGTTGCCCGGGGCGGTCGCGCAGTTGAGCGCGTCCGTCGCGATGCGCCAGCACGGCGTGTTGCTCGGGGCCGTGTCGCTGTTGCAGGCCGGGAGAATGTTCTCGACCTGGTTCGGCTTGCCGAGGTTCTGCACGTCGGAGACAGAGCAGTCGTACGGCATCGCGAGGTTACCCTCGATGCACGGATCGCCGAGGACCGTCTTCAGGAGCTGCGCGATGAGCGTCAGACCGTCAGAGAGGTTGCGCTGGCAGATCGTCGTGAACGTCGAGCGGTTCGGGAACTGGTCGAGGAAGTACTTCAGGCGAATGGGCGGATCCGCAACTTCGGGACCCATACCGCCCTGGTACGTGCACGAGTGTGCGAGCGCGGGCTCGGGCGCAGTCGACTGGCCCGGTGGCGTGCGGAGCTCGACCTGGAACGGGTCGACGGTGCCCATGATGCCGGCGACGATGATCTTCTGCGGGTCAGCCTTGAGGCCCTTCACGAAGTCGACGTACGTCTGAACCTTCTCCAGGTACAGATCGCTATCGCTCGGATGGCACATCGTCTTGGTGCCGACCGTGTTCATCGAGTCGGGCGTCGTGCCGCCCTGATCGCACGTCACGCCAAACCTCGTACAGCGGAACGACTGCTGGCTGCCGAGCGACGACACCGGCCCGTTGAGGAGAGTGGTGTGCGAGATGGAGCAGTCATCTTCGTCCTGGATGAAGATGATCGCGAGATACGCGTCCGCGCGGAGGAAGCCGGCGTTCTGCGAGTTGCCGTTGAGGGCCGCCTTCATCGCCGCGAGGTGCTGCTCGAAGCCGCAACCGAGGGCACCGACCTTGGCCATCGTGGCGAAGACGTCCTTCAGGGCGCCGGTGTAGTTCTGGTTGCGCATCGTCTCGCTGACCTTGATGTCAGAGATGAACGAGCCGCTGACCGGAGCGCCGGAGATCTGGAGATTTCCGGCTTTGCCGGTGCCACTGCAACCACCGAGCGTCTGACCCGGCGACGGATCCTGCGACGCCTTGGTGCCCATGTCCGACGTCACGACGCCGATGTGCACGTCGGGCAGACCGCCCTGAATCGTGTTGAGCACGGTGATGAAGTCGCCGAAGTTGTCGGCGAGGTTCTGCTGCTTGTCGTTCATCGACGGCGAATCGTCGATGACGAACAGGAGGTCGACGTTACGGTTCACCGTAACAGGGATGTCCTTGTACTCGACGCGGCCCTGCTCGGGCGTCACCTTCGAGATTTCGCGATCAGGACAACCGGCAAGCAGGCTGACGCCAAGTGCTGCCATTCCAAAAACGGGCAAAAAACCGCGCATGTTGCGGACCTCCATAAAGCTCGAGCAGCATAGAGCAACAGCGCGGCCAAGTTGAGTAGTGAGCAGTTTCAAAGTCTTACTTTCGGCCTGGTGCGGGAGTGGTGCCAACCAAGTTGGCGATCCGGATCGATCGTTGGCACCGAATTCCCCTGCGCTTTTCGCAGGTTAGATCAAATCGCTTCGCACTGACCGACCGTCCGCGTGCCGTCCGGAGGGAAGTCGAGGCGGTCGACGCTGACGAGCAGGTGGCCGGGAGCCGGCGCGCAGTTGCGCGGATCGCTCTCGATCCGCCAGCACGGAGGGTTGGTTCCACTGCATGCGGGCAGCGATCGCGATGAGAGGACCGTCCCGTCATGCGCGTGGATCTCGTCGCGGAGATCGCAGTTCGCTTGCAGCCCGTCCGCGCTCTCGTCCGTATCGACGAGCGGCGTTTCGATGCACGGGTCGCTGATCTGCGGGATCCAGTCGCTCGCACTGAGCGCGCCGTCGACAACTCCGTCGAGGTAGCGATCGATCCAATCGATCGAGCCCCACCCGGAGAAGCGCCCTGCGAGTGCGCCGAAGCGCATCTCGGAGAGCGCCGTGTGTGGCCCCGCTGCGCCCACGGAGACCTGGCGCCCCCGCGTCGCCCTATTTACCTCGGCGATGAAGTCCTCGGGATCCATGCGGGACGCTTCATCGGCCGCCGTGAGCATGCCGACCATGAGGTCGGCGTTGTCGCGGTGAAACGTTCCGTCGCGCAGCACGCGGAGCACCGCTTCGAACGGTCTACTCGTCCCGCATCCCGCGTGACCAGCACTTCCGAGGCGACTCACGACGTGTCCCAGCGATTCGCCGCCCGCGAGGTTGGTCGTGACCGATCGATCGAGATGCCGCCAGTCGACGATGAAGTGCCCCGTCACCATGGCGGGATCCGTGCGCCACGCGACCGCGTTCGATTCCTCGTCCAGGCCTGTGCAATCGACATCCGAGGTCACTACACCGACGTGGAGATCGTTCCAGCGCGATTGCTGACCGATCACATCCCCAGCGAAGTCGAGCTCGCGCACGAGCCTCGCCTCGTACGGCGCCATCAGCGCGCTGTTGTCGACGACGTAGAGGATGTCCAACGCGCGCGTTGGCTGGGCGAGGATGTCGAACGTGGCGACTCGCGACTGCTCGATGTCGGGTCTCCACAACGTCCTGTCGTCAACACATCCGCTCGCCATCACCGCGAGGAGTGCTGTGAGCTCACAGGTCCCCATCGACGACCTCCGCTTCGCACTCGCCGACGGTGTGCGTGCCCGCAGGTGGGAGCTCGAGGCGGTCGAAGTGCATGACCAGACCGTGCGAATGGCCGTCGCAGACCTGCTTGTCGTCGACTTCCTTCACGCGCCAGCACGGAGCGTTCGTGCCATTGCATGCCGGTAGCGTGTGCTCGTAGATGACCTCGCTCGTTGTCGGCGACAGCAGCACGTCACGGAACGCGCAGCTCGGCTGGACACCGTCGGCAGCGGGATCCTGATCGAGGAGCGGTTCCTGCGAGCACATATCGCCGTCGCCCCACCAACCCGGTCCTCGGCGAACACCGAGCATCGCCGCGTCATCTAGCGAACCATCGATCGTGGTGACGAGCGCGCGTTGAGGAAACGCCTGCCATACCTGCGCGAAGCGCTCCTGCGTCTCGACAGTGCCCGGGCCCGCCATCGAGACAAAGAGTCTGCCGTTCACGCCCGGCGCTCCGCGGAGGAGATCTGCGAAATCCGTCGGGCTCATCGCCGAGGTCTCGTCGACGGCCGTGAGCATCACGACGATGAGATCTGCGCCGTCACGCCGGAACTGTTGATCCGCGAGGGCGCGGCCAACCGCGTCGAACGGACGGCTCACGCCACAACCAGTAGCGGCAGGGCTGGCCATGCGGGCGAGGACACTCCCGACGTTCTCACCGGACCCGATGTTCGACGACCGCGTGCCATTCGGGTGCCGCCAGTCAATGAGAAAGCGCGAGCTCGTCATCGCTGGATCGGTTCGCCACGTCACGCCGTCGGTCCCGTCGCAGTCGACATCCGCTGTGACGACGCCGAGATGCATGTTCGACCAGCCGCCATCCTTTGCGAGGTAGTCACCCGCCGTCGTCAGCGCCTGCTCGATCGCTCCTTTGTAGGGTGCGATCTCCGCGCTGTTGTCGACGACGACGAGCATATCGAGCGGAATCTCGAACGGCTGGGGAATGTCGAAGACCTCGGCGCGCGTCTGCGTCATGTCCGGACTCCACAGCGTTCGATCGTCCACGCATCCAGAAACAAGCAACGCCGCCAGGAACCATGTCCGCATCGCGCGCGTGGAGAGCAAGCGGCTCGCCAACGCTCATCGAAGAAACTCGCGGTACTGCGCACGCGAGACGCCAACGCAGTTGGCCGATTGCCAACGTAGCGACGCGAAAGCTGCGTGGTAGCTTTGAAGCGTGGGAAGCGGGGCGACACCCGTGCAGCGCGTCTTGCTCGTCGGTCGGAACGACGATGAACGGCGCGCGTTCCACGTGATGCTCGCGGGCGCGGGCAAGAACGTCGCGGCGGTCGATGGTGCCGAGGACGCGGCGCGGTATCTCGAGGCGAACGCGTGCGATGCGGTGTTCGTCGTCGGGGCGGACCATCTCGACGAGCTCGCGATCGCGTTGCGCGACGGAGATGCGATTCCCAAGCGCGTGCCGGTCGCCGAAGCGTCGACGAAGACGCCGGGCGGAACGCTGATCGGCGATGGCGCGGCGATGCGCGAGCTGCGCGCGATGATCGGGCGCGTCGCGCAGAGCAAGTCGACAGTGTTGATCAACGGCGAGAGCGGAACGGGCAAGGAGCTCGTCGCAAAGGCGATCCACGATGCGTCGTCGCGGCGCGACCAGAAGTTCGTCGCGATCAACTGCGCGGCGATTCCCGCGACGCTGTTGGAGAGCGAGCTGTTCGGGCACGTGCGCGGCGCGTTCACGGATGCCGTGCGCGACAAGCCGGGATTGTTCGAGGAGGCAGATGGCGGAACGCTGCTCCTCGACGAAGTGGGGGAGATGCCGTTGCCGCTGCAGGCGAAGTTGTTGCGCGTGCTGCAGGAAAGCGAGGTGCGGCGCGTTGGTGGCGATGCGCCGATCAGCGTCGACGTGCGCGTGATCGCGGCGACGTTGCGCGATCTGGATGCGGCGGTGAAGGCCGAGATGTTTCGCGAAGATCTGTTCTATCGCTTGAACGTGGTGCCGATGCACTTGGCGCCGCTGCGCGAGAGGCCCGAGGACGTGCCGCAGCTCGCGCGATTTTTCCTGGCGCGGCATGCGCAGCGACACGGACGCGGGGCGCCGGAGCTGACCGACGATGCGATCGCGGCGCTATCGGCGCACGAATGGGCGGGCAACGTGCGGGAGCTCGAGAACGTGCTCGAGCGTGCTCTCGTGCTCGCGGACGGTGCGATCGATGCCGGGTTCTTGGGAACGGTCATGAAATTGCGGGCGGTCGCACCTACATCTGACAGCGACGAGCTGTCGATCAAGAAGGGGACCCGGGCCCTGGAAGCGCGACTTATAGAGCGCGCTCTCGCTGTAACCCAAGGTAACCGCACGAATGCGGCGAAGCTCCTGGAGATCAGCCACCGCGCTCTCCTCTATAAGATGAAAGAATACGGAATCAGCTGAGTCGCTTAGCGAAGCGCTAGTTCGACGAGGTTCGACGACAGTTTTTGGAGATCGGGGCGGAACGCCCTAAAATTATTTGGCGCATGGCGAAGCAGTGCATAGGGCTCGATATCGGCTCGAGCAGCGTCAAGGTCGTTCAGCTCAAGAAGAAGGGCAACGGCTGGGCGCTGCAAGCGTTCGGCATGCAGCCACTCCTTCCGCAGACGATCGTCGACGGAACCATCATGGATCAGGAGGCAGTCGCGGAAGCGATTCGCCAACTCTGGTCTCGGCTCAAGTTGAAAGTGAAGGACGTCGCGATCGCAATCGCGGGGCACTCGGTCATCATCAAGAAGATCTCTGTTCCTCAGATGAACAGCGACCAGCTCGCGACGAACATTCGTAGCGAGGCGGAACATCACATTCCCTTCGGCAAAGACGATGTCGAGCTCGACTACCACGTCACGAACCCGGCGAATGCGTCGGGCCAGACGGAGCTGTTGCTTGTCGCGGCGAAGAAGGAAGTCGTCGCCGACTACGTGCAGGTCGTGCGCGATGCCGGCCTGACCCCGCACGTGGTGGATGTGGCGGCGTTCGCGAGTCAGAACGGCTTTGAAGTGAACTACCCGCTCGATCCGCGCGAGACGGTCGTGCTGATCAACATCGGCGCCGCGATCTCCAACATCAACATCGTGCGCAGTGGCGTGTCGCTGTTCACGCGCGACGTGACGATCGGTGGCAATGCGTTCACCGAAGAGATCCAGAAGCAGATGGGCATCGCTGCCGACGAGGCCGAGGCCTACAAGATCGGCGGCAGCCAGCAAGAGGACGGCGTCGTGCCGCAGGACGTGATGCGCGTGATGGATGGCGTTTCCGAAGTCATGGCGGGCGAGTTCCAGCGCTCGCTCGACTTCTTCCTCGCGACGACGGCAGATGCGAACGTCACACGAATTGTTTTGGCAGGCGGCTCCGCAAAGGTGGGGTCGTTGCATCGCGCGATCGAACGTCGGTCGCGTCTACCACTCGAGGTTGCGGATGCATGGCGCCGGGTCGAGATCGACCAGACGCTCGACCGCGAATACCTCGGGTCGCATTCACCAGAAGCGCTGATCGGGGTTGGCCTCGCGATGCGCGCTCAGGGAGACAAGTGAGGGCACGCCGATGATCAAGGTAAACCTCCTCCCAAGCCGCAAGGCGGCAAAGAAAACGTCGGCGTCGGATCCGTCGGCGAAACAGATGTTCCTCGGCGTCGCCGCGATCGTCGCGATGGGTGCTGCGATCTTCCTGTTGGTCGATCGCCCCAAGCGCGCGCGCCTGACCGATGTTCGCCACGCGAACGACGCGCTCAACTCGTCGATCGCCGACAAGAAGCGGCAGCTCGTCGGCTACGACGACATGAAGAAGTCGTGGGAAGAGGCGAACAAGCGCGCCGCCGCGATCGACCGGTTGATGCAGAACAAGGTCATCCCGGCGAACGCGCTGCACGAGCTGAGTCGCATCCTGACGCTTCAGGGGCCGACGATGAGCGAGCAGATGACGAGCCTCGTCGCGACGGACGCGAACAAGCGCTTCGAGTCCGACTGGGACGGCAAGCACGTGTGGGTCTTCTCGTTCGTCGATCTCAACGGCGGCTTCCGCCTCGACGGCGGCGCACAGAGCGAGTCCGACGTGACGCAACTGTCCAAGCGACTCGCAGCGAGCGTGTACTTCTACGACATCAACCCGGCTGGCGGTGAGCGCGTCGCGGATGCGCAGAACAGCGTGAACTACTACCGCTTCACCATCACCGGAAGGATTGCGTACTAATGGCGACCTCCGGCGTGATGGCGGACTTCGCGCGGCTTCCTGCGCAGCGAAAAGTCCTGATCTTCGTGGTCGCCGCGCTGCTACTCGCGGGGCTCTACTACCAGTTCGTCTTCAAGGGATTGAAGGACGACACCGACCAAGCCGAGGCCGAGAACGCCGCCAAGGCGAACACCGATCGCCAGCTCGGCGCGGACATTCCCAAGTACGAGGAGCTCAAGGGGCAGGTCAAAAAGCTCCAGGAGAAGATCACGAGCAACCAGAAGGCGCTGCCGACGCAGGCCGAGGTCCCCGCGTTCTTCGAGATGCTCGAGCGCAAGATCACCGAGTCCGGTGTCTCGATCGAGAAGTGGCGCAAGCTCAACGAGGAGCCCGTCGACAACTTCGTGCGCGTGCCCGTCGAGATCGAAATGGTCGGCACGTTCATGCAGATCAAGCGGTTCTTCGCGACGCTCGCGCAGCACGGCATGGCCACCAAGTCCGGTGACGACGCGCATCCCGAGGATCTCGAGCGCATCATCTCGATCGAGAACCTCTCGCTCACGAACCCCGTGGTGAAGAACCGCGAGATCGTGCTGACCGCCCGCTTTGTCGCCGTCACGTTCCGCCAGGAGGACAAGGCTGCGACGGACGCGCTGAACTCGAAGCCCGTCTCGCCAAACAAGCAAGCACCGCTGCCGCCGTCGACGACCCCAGCTGGTGCCAAGGCTCGCGTCGAGCAATCGCTCAAGAAGGGCGCCGCGCAAAACGCGAACGCTGCGGGCGTGGATGAAGCGAAGACTCCGTCGGGCAATGGCTCTGCCGCGCTCAAGGGAGGCATGTAATGCAAACCAAATGGCTGATTGTCGGCGCGTCGCTCCTCGCATTCACCACGACCGCATGCGGTGAGGACGAGGGTGCGAAGGGCGGTCCACCTCCGGTGAACCAGGGCGGTAACGCGCCGCCTCCTCCCGCGCAGGCGCCCGCTGCTGCCAAGGCGCAGGATCCGAATGCGAAGAAGAAGGTCGAGGACCGCGTGACCACCGAGGAGGAGGCGACGATTCGCCAATCCCTCAAGGAGCGCGACTTCATCGTCACCGAGGACAATCGCGATCCATTCCAGTCGTTCGTGCTTGTTCCGCCCGAGCTCGCCACTCCGCAAAAGGAGAAGGTGGACGTCACGCAGGCTTGTACGCGCAACGATCAATTCGTCGCGAGCACGTACAGCTATTCGGACCTCCAGCTCGTCGGCATCATCGCGGAGCGCACGCAGAAGCGTGTGCTCATGATGGCCGGCAACTTTGGCTATCTGATCCGCAAGGGCGACTGCGTCGGGCGCGAGAAGGCGCTCGTGAAGGACATCGGCGCCGGGTACATCACGTTCCAAGTGAGCCCGGACCAGCCCGGTCAGCAGTCCGTCGAGGAGCACTCGGTCCAGCTGTATCCGAACCAGCAACCGCTCTCCTCGCAACCGCGAGTTATAGAACCGACGAAATCGAACACGCCGGTCGTGGCCCCGGGCCAGGACACCAATGGCGGCGTTCCCGTGCAGTCTCCGTCGGGCAGTGTTCCCGTCCAGACCCCCGGTCAGTCGACCGTGCCTGTCGAATCTCCCAAGCAGTAACGACCAAAAATTTGTGACCTGCGTGAGCGCGGGCGAAAATTTTCGCCAGGCGCTTCGCTTCCCCTCTCCAGGGAAATTCGGCGCTCGAGGAGTCCGATGCTCATCGCTCAGCAAAAATGGATGTTGGCAGCTGTCGTGTGCGTAGCTGCACTCGCTCCCGCGGCGGCGTACGCCGAGGGCAAGAACGAGATCCGCGCAGTCGCGTTCTCCGAGGACGCAGGGATGACCAAGGTCGTCGTGCGCGGCGCGCTAACGCCGACGTTCACGGTCTACAAGCTCGAGAAACCGAGCCGGGTGGTCATCGATGTTCCGCAAGCGCGTCTCGCCGAGGCGATGCGCGGCCACGAAGGCGGGTCGGTGTTCACTCCCAGCACATGGGCCGTGTCCACGATCGCTGCTCAAGAGCTCGACGACGGCGGCAAGCTCGTCCGCGTGATCGTCACGATGGCGCGCCCCGGTCGCTACGATGTAAAGACCGAGGGCAATGACGTCGTCGTGATGGTGACGGCGCGCGACCCCAAGCCCGCGGGCGTGAATCCCGAGGACATCCTGAAGGCGCAGCGCGAGAGCGAAGCGGCGAAGCAGGAGAGCGCGAGCGCGAAGCAGGAGAGTGCAAACGCGAAGCGCGATAGCGCGGAGGCGAAAGCCGAAGCCGAGCGGATGAAGAAGCTCGCCGACGATCAGGCGATGCAAGCGAACGCGGCCAAGATGGACGCGGACCGCAACAAGGCGGATGCGCAGCGCATGAAGGCGGACGCCGAGACGGCGCGCGCTGATGCCGAGCGCATGAAGATGGAAGCCGAGAAGGCAAGGGCCGACGCGGCGAAGACAAATGATCAAGCGACGCGCGCCAAGCTCGAGGCGGAAGCCGCGACGAAGACGGCGCGCGCTGATGCAGCCAAGGCGCAGGCCGAAGCGCAGCGCATGAAGGCCGAAGCGGCCGCGGCGCGAGAGGAAGTGGAAGCTGCGAAGCAGGACGTCGCGCTCCGCCGCCAGGAAGCGGAGCAGGCGCGTGCGGAAGCAGCGCGCGTGAAGGACGACGCGGCGAAGTCGAGCACCGAGATCGCTCGTGCTCGCACCGAGGCCGACGCCGCGAAGGCGGATGCGGCTCGCGCGCGCAGCGAGGCAAAGGCGGCCAAGATGGACGCGGACGCCGCGAAGGCGTCAGCGGCGGCGGACAAGCGCACCGCGGAAGTCGACAAGCAGCGCGCCGAGCAGGAGCGCGCGGACGCGATGGCACTGCAGAAGGATGCGAAGTCTCAGCTCGCGGCGATCGACAAGCGCGCGGGTGAAGTGCAGTCCATGGAGGACAAGGCGCGGGCGTCGCTCGCAGCGGCGCAGGCGCGTGAAGAAGCAGCCCGCGAGTCCGTTGGCAAGGCGGCCAAGGAGCGCGTTGCGGCCGAGGACGCAGCGGATGCAGCGACGGCGGCGCGTGATCGCGCGGCGGCTGCGACCGCGGCAGAGAAGCAGAAGCTCGTCGCGGAAGCGACGGCGGCCGAGGCTCGCCTCGCGGCGGCCAAGAAGGGCTGGGACGACACGGAGAAGCGTCGCGTTGCTGCGGAGACCGCGGCGAACAATGCGAAGGCAGAGCTCGACAAGACGCGCACGCAGCTCGCGAGCGTCGTGGACCAGCGCACGGCGGCAGAAAAGGCCGCGACCGAAGCGACTCGCAAGCGCGGTGAGGCAGAGGCCGCTGCGAGCGATGCATCGCGCCGCCGTACGGAAGCCGAGACGGCAGCCGCGCTCGCGTCCAAGCAGCGCACCGAGGCCGAGAATGCCGCGGAGCAGGCGACCAAGCAGCGCTCGGAAGCCGAGCAGCAGCGCGTGGCCGCAGAGCAGATGAAGAAGGCGGCCGAGCAGGCGGCGCGCGAAGCAGACGTCGCGAAGCAAGCGGCGGACAAGCAGCGCTCGGTGGCGGAAAGCGCCGCGAAGCGGGCTGTCGACGCGAAGCACGACGCCGAAGCCGGCCTCGAGACGCTGATGGCGAAGCGCTCCGCGGCGGAGAAAGCCGCGAATGATCTCGAGACGCGCAGCAAGGCGGAAGCGAAGGCGCAAGCCGCGATCGCAGCGGCCGAGCAGCGCAAGGCGAGCGACGCCGAGATGGCGAAGTTCAAGGCGGATGCGCAGCGCCTCGCCGATGATCGCAAGAAGGCCGAGGACGAGCTCGCGGATCGCCGCAAGGCCGTCGCGAGCCAGCAGGCAGAAGCCGATCGCCTGAAGAGCGCGGCCGCACAGGCGCGTGATTCCGCCGAGCGCGAAGAGAAGCGCCGCGGTGAGCTCGCGCAGCAGCGCCAGCAGGAAGAGCAGGAGCTCGCGGACATCAAGGCGCAGAAGGCCGCCGCCGCGAAGATGAAGGCCGACCCGGCGCCCGTCGTGGCAGCTGTGGCTCCTCCCGCGCCCGCGGCGGTGGTGACCAAGCCGGCGATGAAGGCGGCGTTCATCAAGGACATCACGTTCAAGGGCAACGACGCCTCGGGCCGCATCGATCTCGCGATGACAGGCGAAGGTCAGATCTCCGTCGGTAAGGTCAGCGCGCAGTACGTCGAGCTGATCATCGACAACGCGGATCTCGGCGGCAAGCTCGAGCGCAAGCTCGACGTCTCCAAGTTCGGTAGCCCGGTGCGCTCGGTGTCATCGTTCCGCGATCCCCGCATGCCCAACCGCGTGCGCCTCGTCGCCGAGCTCGCGTCCCCGGCTACCCCGACCGTCGAGCGCGATGCGACGGGTGTTAGCTGGACGTTCGCGTCGACGAACACGGCCCAGGCGTCATCTCCGACCAAGGCGATGCGCGTGACGAACGTGCCGTCGCCTGTCGTCGGTGGCTTTGGCGCCGCGTCGACCCCGATCGCGCAGCAGACCGTCTCGCAGATCGCTCCGCAGGCCCCGCACCATCGCAAGGTCTATCACGGTGGCACCGTCGACTTTGATTTCAAGGATGCGCCGATGAGCGACCTGCTCCGCACGATCGCGGAGACGGGCAAAGTGAACATCGTCGTGCCCGATGGCATCGACGCGAAGGTCACCGTTCGCCTCAAGAAGGTGCCGTGGGATCAGGCGCTCGAGGTCATCCTCGCGTCGCACGGCCTCTGGTACCGCGTCGACGGCAACCTCTACCGTATCGCGCCCCGCAAGGAGCTCGACTCCGAGGACGAGGCCGAGAACGCGCGCCGCGAAGCGATGATCAAGGCGGAAGCGCCGCGCACCGAGGTCGTCCCGCTGAACTACGCGTCGGCAAACGAGCTCAAGCCCAAGCTCGAGGCGATGAAGTCGCCGAAGGGCTCGATCGAAGTCGATGGCCGCACGAACGCGCTCATCATCACGGACGTCAACGGCAACCGCGAAGCTATCTCGCGCCTCGCGCTGCAGCTCGACACGCAGACGCCGCAGATCTCGATCGAAGCGCGCATCGTCGAAGCGCGGTCCACGTTCCTCCGTCAGTTCGGCATCCAGTGGGGCGGTAACGCGACGGCGGCTGCCTCCGGTGGCAACGCGACGGGCCTCGTGTGGCCGTCGTCTGTCGGCCTCACGGGTGGCGCGACCGACGCGCAGACTCCGAACGGTGGCATCTCGGCGCTGCCGTCTAACTTCGCCGTGAACCTGCCGGCCGCGGTCGGCACCGGCGAAGGTGGTGCTCTCGGTATGTCGCTCGGCTCCGTCGGCGGCAACTTCAACATCAACCTCCGCCTGTCTGCCCTCGAGGACACCGGTACGGTGCGCATCATCTCGGCACCGAAAATCACGGTGTTGAACAACAAGGAAGCGACGATCAGCCAGGGCGTGTCGATTCCGATCTCCGTCGTGTCGGCGGCCGGTACGCAGACGCAGTTCGTCCAGGCAGACCTCGCTCTCAAGGTCACGCCGTACGTCTCGCAGCGCGACTGCGCGATCGCCATGGACCTGCAGGTGACCAAGAACGAGCCTGACTTCGTCAACGTCGGCGCTCGTGGCGACCCCTCGATTCTCCGCAAGGAAGCGAAGACGTCGATGCTCGTCGCCGACGGCGAGACCTCGGTGCTCGGCGGTATCTACACGCGCAACACGGGTCTCTCGTACAAGAAGCTGCCGTTCCTCGGCGATCTGCCCGTGATCGGCTGGCTGTTCAAGAGCCGCCGCGAGAACGATGATCGCACGGAGATCCTCGTGTTCATCACGCCGAAGATCACGAACAAGGCTCTGCTACGCTGCCAGCAGTAGCGTGCTGTTCCTGATCGGCTTCATGGCCGCTGGCAAATCGACGGTCGGGCGAGAGACTGCGTCTCGCACCGGCCGTTCGTTCGTCGATCTCGACGACGAAATCGCTCTGATGGGTGAGCCCGTCCCAGCTCTCGTGAAGCGCGACGAAGCCGAGTTTCGCCGCAGAGAATCCGCCGCTCTTGCGAGCGTGATCGCGCGCGGGCAGGACATCGTCGTCGCGACTGGCGGCGGAGCTGCGGCGCACGGCGATAACGTGGATCGCATGCGCGCCGCGGGGACGGTCATCGCGCTCGATGTAGATGTGGCGACCGCGCAGAAGCGGGCGGTGGGGAGCGAGCGACCGCTGCTCGCGAACGGAGCGGCGTTGGCCAAGGCGCGCGCGCCGTTCTATCGCCGCGCCCACGCTGTCGTCGCGACGGACGACAAGACGATCGCGTATGTCGTCGACGAGGTCCTCACCGTCGAGAAGGTCGCGAAGCAGTGGTCCGGTGCGACGGTTCTCGGGCTGGGCGCACGCAGCTACGCGATTCCCGTCGAGACCAGCGTGTTCGATCCTCTGACGCTCGCCCCCGCGCTCGGTCTCGCAACCAAGGTGGCGATCATCACGGACACGAACGTCGCGAAGCACTGGCTCCCCGCGCTGAAGCGCGTGTTGCCGCTCGCGGAGGTCCTGGAGATCGCGCCGGGCGAGGGCAGCAAGTCATTCGCGACCTACGAGCGCGTGTGCAGCGAGCTGATCGCGAAGGGCCTCGATCGAGGTAGCGCGATCGTGGCGCTCGGCGGTGGCGTCGTCGGTGATCTCGCCGGCTTCGTCGCAGCGACGCTGTTCCGCGGCATCCCCGTCGTGCAAATTCCCACGACGCTCGTCGCGATGACCGACGCTGCGATCGGTGGCAAGACGGCGGTCGATCTACCGGCCGGCAAGAACCTCGTCGGTGCGTTCTGGCAACCGCGGCTCGTCGCGTGCGGTCTCGAAACGCTGACGACGCTTCCCGCTCGCGAACGTCGCGCCGGGTTTGGCGAGCTGTGGAAGTACGCGCTGCTCGACGGCGCTCACATGTGGACCGCGGTCGACGCGTGCGCGGAGTGGGCGGCGGGAGCCGAGGGAACCGCCGCACCGCTCGCACTTACAGAAGTGATCCAGCGAGCGGTCGCCTACAAGGCCGCCGTCGTCGGGCGCGACGAGCTGGAGCGGACCGGCGTCCGCGCATTGCTCAATCTGGGTCACACGATCGGCCACGCGATCGAGACCGCATCGAGCCTCACCGACGCGCCGCTCCTGCACGGGGAGTGCGTCGGGCTGGGCCTGCTTGCGGCGTGCCGGATCAGCGCCGCTGTCGTCGGGACGCGCACGTCCCTCGAGGGCGAGGTTCGCGATGCCCTGCAGCGCAGCGGATTACCTACAGATATCGACCGCTGGCTGCGCGACGACGTGCTCGAGCGCGTCGGCGTGGACAAGAAGCGCATCGGTAAGAGCGTCAAATTCATCGTCGCGCGCGAGGTGGGCCAGTGTGAGCCCCTCGCGATCGACATCACCGACGTGCGCAGAATTTTGCGTGCGAATCCGGCCGGCTGATACCATTTTTCTCCTCGGAGGACGTCATGACTCGCTCGCTTACCACCTTGTTCGCTCTCGCCGCTCTCGGCACTCTCGGCGCATGTGCCGCCGACAACGGCGATGAGGGACTGTTCGTTAGTCGCGTCCTCGCTCCCACCGCGGACTGCACCTTCACCATCGACGCGATGTCGGCGTTCATCTCGCACGGCAACTATCAGCTCGGGACGGATGTGTTCGGTGACTACCACCCGACGGTTCAGGTCGAGAGCCGCATCACGGCCACGGCCACGGCGACCGCGCAGCGCACCGTGCAACTTCGTGGCGCGCGCGTTCACCTCACCAATCCCGACGGTTCCGAGATCAGCGGCGCCAGCAGTGATCTCGTGAAGTTCCGCTCGCTGACGTCGGGTCCGGTGGAGCCGAATGACGGCGTGACGAACGTCGATTTCGATCTCGTTCCGTACAAGCTCTCGCAGCTGCTATATCCCCAGCGCGACGAGCGCGGCTTCTACGACATTCTCGCGACGTTCTCGCTCTACGGCGACATGAACGGCAGCGAAGTGGGCAGCCAGGACTTCGTCTTTCCGATCACGCTCTCGGATGGGGTCGGCGCGCAGAACAAGGGCACGTGCCCACTGCCGATGGGGACGGTCGTTCGCACGAGCGGCAACGGATGCTCGCTCTACTCCGAGGGCATCACCGACTGCTGCACGCAGGGGACGGACCTGATCTGTCCCGCTGTCGTTGCGACGACCACGCCCTAGCCTTCACGCAATGAACTGGCGCCCGGTCTAGCGCGGCCCTCAGCCCGTCTCGTAGACTATCCACCGAGGTGACCTTTGTTCGCTGAAACGCTCAAGAAGGTCGTCGACAACGTCGACGGTGGTATCGCAGCGGTCGTCATGGGTCTCGACGGCATTCCGGTCGAAACGTATGTCCGCGACGCCGGCAAGCTCGACATAACGACGGTCGCGATGGAGTTCAGCTTCATCCTCACGCAGGTCCGCAAGGCCGGCGAGAGCCTCGCCGTCGGCAACCTCGAGGAGCTCAGCGTCAAGGCGCAGGGGCTCACGCTGATCTGCCGCATGATCAGCCCGCAGTACTTCATCGCGGTTGCGATGACAGCGGCGGGCAACTTCGGCAAGGCGCGCTATCTCGCTCGTCTCGCCACGCCGTCGCTCGTCGCCGCGCTGTGAAAATTCAGGTCCTCCACGGGCCGAATCTCAACCTCCTCGGCTCGCGCAATCCGAAGGTCTACGGCAAGACGACTCTCGCCGAGATCGATCGCGAGCTGACCAAGCGCGCCCAGAAGCGCGGCGCCGTGCTGCGCAGCGCGCAGACCAATATCGAGGGCGAGCTCGTCGATCTCATCCAGATGGCCAAGGGCTGGGCGAGCGCCATCGTGATCAACCCCGGTGGCTACACGCACACCTCGGTCGCGATCCGCGATGCGATCGAGGCCGTGGAGGTCCCGACCGTCGAGGTCCACCTGTCCAACATCCACGCGCGCGAGGAGTTCCGACACACCTCGATCACCGGCGCAAAGTGCATTGGACAGATCTGCGGCTTCGGCGCAAATAGCTACTACCTGGGACTGGACGCGGCCCTAGCTCACGTGGAAGCTACGCGACGCGATGGCCAAAAAAGGCAAAGAAGACGCTGATCAATCCGACGATCTGGTGGCGAAGGCCCGTGGGCTCGCCGAGATCGTGTCGGAGCACCACCTGACCGAGCTGATCATCGAGTCGGGCGGCACCACCATCACGGTTCGCCGTGAAGTCACGCAGGTCGCAGCGCCCTCGTACAGCGCCCCGATGCAGATGTCGGCTCCGATGCCGAGCTTCGCTGGACACCACGCACCTGCGGTCGGCGCTGCTCCGGCGGCCGCCCCCGTCGTCGACGACAAGTCTCACGTCGTCACGTCCCCGTTCGTCGGCACGTTCTATCGCAAGCCCAACCCGGACTCCGCGAACTACGTCGCGATGGGAGACAAGGTCGCCAAGGGCGCCGTGCTCTGCATCGTCGAAGCGATGAAGCTCATGAACGAGATCGAAGCCGACGCGGCCGGCACGATCGTCGGAATCCTCGTCGAGGATGGCACCCCCGTCGAGTACGGTCAGGCGCTCTTCAAGATCAAGACCTAGTCATGAAGAAGGTCCTGATCGCCAATCGCGGCGAGATCGCGCTCCGCGTGATCCGTGCGTGCAAAGAGCTCGGACTCGAGACCGTCGCCGTGCACTCCACCGCCGACGCGGACTCGCTGCACGTGAAGTTCGCGGACCAAGCCGTGTGCATCGGCCCGCCGCCGGGCCGTCAGAGCTATCTCAACGTGCCGCAGATCATCTCGGCCGCCGAGATCACCGGCGCCGACGCGGTCCATCCCGGCTACGGCTTTCTCTCGGAGAACGCCGACTTCGCCGAGGTGGTGTTGAAGTGCGGCCTCAACTGGATCGGTCCGCCGCCCGACGCGATGCGCTTGATGGGCGACAAGATCCGCGCGCGCGCCGCGATGGAAGCAGCAGGCGTTCCCGTGCTGCCCGGCTCGACGGGATTGCACGACGAGATCCAGCTGCTCGAGGCGAGTGACCGCGTCGGCTTCCCCGTGATCCTCAAGGCCACGGCAGGTGGCGGCGGTCGCGGCATGCAGATCGTCCACGAGAAAGAGAAGCTCATCGATGCATGGGCGAAGGGGCGCAACGAAGCGCTCTCCGCCTTCGGTAACCCCGAGATGTACATGGAGCGGTACTGCCAGAGGCCGCGCCACATCGAGATCCAGGTCGTCGCCGACAAGCACGGCAACTACACGCATCTCGGCGAGCGCGAGTGCTCCATCCAGCGCCGTCATCAGAAGGTGATCGAAGAAGCTCCATCGGCAGCGCTGCCCGATGTGACTCGCAAGAAGCTACAGGAGTGCGCGGTCCGCGCGATCCAAGCGATCAAGTACACGAACGTCGGCACGCTCGAGTTCCTTCTCGATAGCGACGGCAGCTTCTACTTCATGGAGATGAACACGCGCATTCAGGTCGAGCACCCGGTGACCGAGCTGGTCACGGGAACCGATCTCGTGCGCGAGCAGCTCAAGATCGCCTCCGGCGAGAAGCTGTCCTGGTCAGGTGAGAAAAAGCCGCGCGGTCACGCGATCGAGCTGCGCATCACCGCCGAGGACCCCAACAACTTCGCCCCCTGGCCCGGCAAGATCACCGCGGTCCACATGCCGGGTGGTCCAGGTGTACGTGTAGATACGCACGTGTATGCAGGCTACGTGGTCCCCGCCAACTACGACTCGATGATCGCCAAGGTCATCGTCCACGACGAGGATCGGCCCGCCGCCATTCGCCGCGCTCGTCGGTGCCTCGACGAGATGGTTATTGAAGGACCGCGGACCAACATCCCGTTCTTGCGCCGGATCATTAACAACCCGGACTTCATCAAGGGCGACTTCGATACCGGGTTCGTCGCTCGTCTGTTGGCCGAGAAGTCGTCAGCCGCCTAACGCTTCGGGGAGGCCGAGCCGTCCTCTTGAAAAGACGGATCACATGTACGCCGGTTCAGGGCGCAAGGCCCTAGAAACCCTCGTGCTTTTCCTTGACCACCCACGCGGTCGGGCCGTACGCTTTGCCTGATGCGTGGGGCATTTTTTCAGCGGCCCTGTGCGCATTCGAACAACGTGACTCCCAGCACCAGGAGCAGTTAACCGGTCGTGGCCTTCAACAAAGAAAAGGTCATGGATGCGGCCCGCAAGTTTGTCGATAAAGGCCAGATCGACAAAGCGGTGAAGGAGTACCTGCGGATCGTTTCGGAAGATCCGAAGGACGTCCGTGTATGGCTCAAGATCGGCGATCTCTACGCGAAGAAGGGCGCGAAGCAGGATGCGATCGAGACCTATCTCAAGGTCGCTCGCTTCTACGCCGAGCAAGGCTTCTTCCTCAAAGCCGTCGCTGTCTACAAGCAGATCCTCAAGCTGGATCCGCGCCTCGTCGACGTGATCCTCAAGCTCGCCGAGCTCTATCGCCAGCTCGGTCAGATGAGCGAAGCGATGCAGCACTTCGAGTCGGTGGCCGCGCACTTCCATCGCGAAGGCAACACCAAGGAAGCGCTCGTCACCGTCAAGAAGCTCGTCGATCTCGATCCCGAGAACATCGCGACGCGCATCAAGCTCGCCGAGCTGTACTCGAAGGAGTCTCTCGTCGAGGACGCGATCACCGAGTTCACGCTCGCGTGTGATCAGCTGCGTCGGCAGAACCGCCAGGACGACTTCGTCAAAGTCGCGGAGCGTCTGCTCTGGCACAAGCCCGACAACCACGCGCTGAACCGCGAGCTCGCGGGACTCTATCTGCGCCGCAACGATCCGCGCCGCGCGCTGCAGAAGCTCCAGACGTGCTTCAAGGCGGATCCGCGCGACGTCGAGACGTTGGGCCTGCTGGCGCAAGCGTTCCAGGCGCTCGAGCAGAAGTCCAAGACGGTCAGCGTGCTCAAGGAGCTCGCGCGCGTCCACATCGAGAACAAGCAGCGCGACCGCGCCGTCGAGGTCTATCGCAAGATCATCGAGTTCGTTCCGACGGATCCGGATGCACGCGACTTCCTCGGTACCCACAAGGCGGCCGAAGCAGCAGCGGCGTCTCCTCCGACGACGAATCCTCAGCAGTCTCAGCCTCTGCCGCCGACGCGCCCGCCGGTTCCGCCGCCGCGCGCATCGACGCCGATCCCAGCTGTCGTCACGCAAGCGAACGCCAAGTTTTCGCTCACGGGCGATCTGCCGTCGTTCGGTCGCGAAGGCGGACCCAAGGCGCCCAACCTCACCGGCTCGATGCCGCTCGTCGACGAGCAGTCGCTCTCCGGCGTGGACTTCGCGCTGCCCGAGTACGACGACGCTGACTTCTCCGCGGACATGGAGCCCGCGCCGGATCCGCGCGCGATGTCTGCGGCCGGCGAGCGTCACGCCGAAGAGATCAGCAAGATCCTCGCGGAGACCGACGTCTACGTGAAGTACGGCCTGCACCAGAAGGCCGTCGATCACTTGCGCCGCGTGTTCTCGCTCGACACGGACAACGTCGAAGCGCACGAGCGCTTGAAGGACATCTTCGTCGGTCAAGGCCGCGAGCAAGAGGCAGAGGTCGAGCTGTTGAAGCTCGCCGAGGTCGTCGCTCCGGGAGATCCCGATCGCGCCGAGGCGTACCTTCAAGAGCTCCTCGCGATGAACGGCACGCACACCGGTGCGTTCGATCTCGCGCGTCGCTTCCGTCTTCGCGTCGCTCGCATGAGTAGCGCGTCCGCCGAGGTCGAGTACGGCGGCGGTAGCTTGCAGGCTCTCGACGGCGACCTCGACGAGCTCTCTCTCGACGATGCTCCGCGTGCGGCTCCGCAGCGTGCCATGGGCGTCGCGCGCTCCATCAGCCCGGTTCGCGATTCGATCGACGACTTCGATCCGGGCGAGCTGATCAACAGCGGCATGGCGCATGGCTCGCCAGCGCCGGGACGTCCGCCGCAGCGCCCCGATGACTTCGCAGCTGACTTCGATCTACCCGACGACGAGCCGGTCGTGACCGATCGTCCGCCGTCGCAGTGGAGCGAGCCAGCGACGAGCGTTCCCGAAACCGCCGACGAAGATCTTCCGTTCGATCCCGACGAGGCGCGCGCGTTCGATGCGCACGTTCCGCACCACGCGAGCGAGACCACCGCCATGACGGGCGCGCTGCAGTTCGAAGATCCGCTCGCGGTCAGCGGCGGCTACGACCCGTACTCGACGGAGAGCGCGTCCACGCCGAGCGACCCGACGATGTCGCACGCCGTCGATACGACGAGCCACGGTTACCAAGCGCCCGAGCATGTCGAACGCGCGGAGTCTCTCGTCGAGGACGACCTCGAAGAGGCGGACTTCTACGCCGGCCAAGGCATGTACGCCGAGGCGATGGACGTGCTGAACGGCCTGCTCGAGCGGTACCCGAGCCATCCGCTGCTGCTCGCGAAGATCCGCGAAGTCGACGGCATGATGAACGGCGGCGAGGTCCCCGCGGATTCGATCGAAGGCGACGTGCCGGAGGCCGCAGCGGGCGGTACCGACGCGATCGATCTCGACGAGATCGAAGAGATCAACGACTTCGACGAAGCGCCCGAGTCTGTGCTCGCGACGCCCAAGAAGAAGCGCGGCCCGACGGTCATGCTCGAGAAGCCGATCGAGGACGGTGATGCGGAGACGCACTACGACCTCGGCCTCGCTTACAAAGAGATGGGCCTGCACGACGAGGCGATCAAGGAGTTCGAGAAGGCTGCCGGCTCACCCGGTCGCGAAGTCTCGTGTCGTCTGATGATCGGCCTCATCCTGCGCGACCAGGGCAACCTGTCGGAGTCGATCCAGCAGCTCAAGCAGGGACTCCACGCGGAGCCCAGCGATCGCGAGCGGCAGTCGCTCTACTACGAGATCGGCGTGACCTACGAGTCACTCGGTGACGCGAGCGAGGCCAAGTACTACCTCGAGATGGTCGTGAAGCGGGATCCGTCGTTCGCCGACGCTGCGCAGCGTCTGACAGCCCTCCGTGATGGGGCTGGCATGTCGCTCGACGACGATATCTAGCTGCGGTACGTGATCGGTATGGCCACCCGTACCGAGTCCGACAGCATGGGGACGATCGACGTCGACGCCGCACGCTATTGGGGCGCGCAGACGCAGCGCTCTCTCGAGAACTTCCGCATCGGTACGGAGCACATGCCCCGGGAGCTGCTCCACGCGCTCGCGACGATCAAGAAGGCGTCGGCGTCGGTGAATCGCGCGCTGGGCCTTCTGCCAAACGACATCGCGACGCTGATCACGACGGCAGCGGACGAGGTGCTCGACAGTCGCCACGAGGAAGAGTTCCCGCTCGTCATCTGGCAGACCGGCTCTGGCACGCAGACCAACATGAACGTGAACGAGGTGATCGCGGGGCGCGCGAACGAGCTGGCGGGCGGGGCGCGCGGCGGCAAGAAGCCCGTGCACCCGAACGATCACGTGAACATGTCGCAGAGCTCCAACGACGTGTTTCCGACGGCGATGCACGTCGCGATCGCGCAGCGCATCGAACTGCACCTGTTCCCCAAGCTGGAGCAGCTGCGCGCCACGCTCGCTGCCAAGTCCACCGCGTTCGCCGACATCGTGAAGATCGGCCGCACGCACCTGCAGGACGCGACGCCGCTGACGGTCGGGCAGGAGATCAGCGGCTGGGTCGCGCAGATCGAGCTCGGCGTGGCCGCGATCAAGGCATCGTTGCCGCGGCTCTACGAGCTGGCCCTCGGTGGTACGGCCGTCGGTACGGGCCTCAACACACACCCGCAGTACGCCGTGAAGGTAGCGGCCGAGATCGCCGCGCTGACCAAGCTGCCGTTCGCGACGGCGCCCAACAAGTTCGCCGCGCTCGCAGGCCACGACGCGATCGTCGGCACGCACGGCGCGATCAAGCAGCTCGCCACAGCGCTGTTCAAGATCGCCAACGACGTGCGCTGGCTCGCGTCGGGACCGCGCTCTGGCCTCGGTGAGCTGAAGATTCCCGAGAACGAGCCTGGCAGCTCGATCATGCCAGGCAAGGTGAACCCGACGCAGTGCGAAGCGCTGACGATGGTGTGTGCGCAGGTCATTGGTAACGACGTGACGATCTCGATCGGCGGCGCGTCCGGCAACTTCGAGCTCAACGTCTACAAGCCGCTGATCGCGAATGCAGCCCTGCAGTCGATCCGGCTGCTCGGCGATGCGTGCGCATCGTTCGAAGAGCACTGCGCACGCGGCATCGAACCGGACCGCGACGAGATCAAGCGCAAGCTCGACCGCAGCTTGATGCTGGTGACGGCTCTCGCTCCGCACATCGGCTACGACAAGGCGGCCAAGATCGCAAAGACGGCGCACGCCGACGGCACGACGCTCAAAGAGGCGGCTGGTAAGCTCGGCTTTGTCAGCGATGCGGACTTCGACAAGTGGGTCGTACCGGCGGAGATGACAAAGCCGTAATGCGAACGATTCTCGCGATGGGGCAGACAGGGAACTTCACCGTGAGTGAGGATCCCGAGAGCGTGTACGCCGATGCGCTTCAGATCGTGCTCGCGCCGCAGAACGCAGATCAGTGGAAGATCGCGCTCGCGCCGGAGAGCACTGGTCACGGCCTCAAGGTCGACGGCTTTGGATCGGTGTCTCGCGTCACCGACCGCTACAAGCTCCCGGCGCCGCTGCGCGACGATCTGGAGCTCGTTCTCGACGGTGACACGTGGTTCGTGCACATCGAGAAGACCCATTCGCATTCCCATCCGCGCCACGCGCTGATCGACGGTGTAGAGCTGCGCGAGCTGGTGCAGGACGGCGCCGCCCTGCGGATCGCGCTCAAAGCCCCGATCGCTTAGCGATCGCCGCCGAGGCGGAGCTGGAGCCCCGTCGCGGTGATGCTCTTCGCACTGAGATCGACCTGGATCGGGCGGAAGCCATCGAAGGTCACGACGAGCTCGTCGATCTCCTGGAGCTCCAGGCGATCGGCAGAGAGCAGCACGGGGCCGATCCGCAGATCCTTGATGGTCGTGTCGACGCGACCGATGCCACCGGAGAGCTTGCCGGGGCCCTTGTCGCGAAGGCCGCCCGTGATCTTGAGGTTCATCAGGCCGGGCGCGTCGTCGCCACCGAACATGATCACGCCGCCGCCGACCTCGTAGGTGCGCGGAGCGAGGAGCGAGAGCGCGATGTCGATGCCCTCGATCGCGAGCGCCTGGAGGATCTGTCGCTTGTCCTTGTCGGCGGGCTCGGGCTCGTTCTTCTTCTTCTTTTCGATCTCGGTCAGCGAGCGCACCGGTACGCGACCGAACGCGGCGAGCTTCTGCGCGTCCTCGTCGAGCTGCCACACCACGAGGTCGCGGCTCTTGCCGAAGATCGGCACCTTGAACTGCAGTGCGAGCTTGTTGCGCTCGTAGTCGAAGTCGAGGAAGCGACCCTCCAGCCAATCGAGGCTTTCTTCGAGGCCACGGAAGTTGATGCTGCCTTGCTCGATCGGAACCCGGAGTTGCTGATCGAGAGTGCGTTTACCGAGAACGGGCAGGTCGAGAACGACCTTGATCGTCAGTGCGATACGACCCGCGAGACTGTCGAGAAACCGCAGGCGCTCTTGCCGCATCAGCTCCGGAGGTGGGAGCGGCCCCGTCATCATCATCTCCCTCTCGGAGGGACTCGCAGGCGGAGCGCTACTGCGACCGAACGGGCCTTTCAACGAGAGCTTGAGCTGCTTCATCGTGACATGCGGCGCCTGCAGCTCCAGTCCACTCGCGGCGCGCGTGAGAACGACGTCCTGCGGGATCTCGACGCTCCCGATCCGGATCTCGAACTTGCCGGCGTCGTCTTTGAGAAACGCGCTCCCGAGCGACGCGGTCCCCGCGGTCCAGCGCAGCATGTCGAGGCGGCCGACGAGCTCCTCGAACACGCCGTCATCGACACCGTACGTGACGCCACCCGAGCGCCCCTCGACATGCTTTAGCTCCGCGCGCGGAAACGAAAGTCGGCGCTTCCCTTCGTCGTCTTGATCGAACGCGAACCTCGGAACTGCGATGTCCGTTTCGACGTGATGAGGCATCTGTCCCGGGACTATAGAACGCATTGAATTCACTTGACTGGATCCGCGCATCGAACGACGTTCCGCGCCATGGCGACGGAGCGACTCGGGAGGTTCGAGCTCGTCTCGCATCTCGCGTCGGGTGGCATGGGGAAGGTCTACCTCGCGCGCATTCCAGGGCTCGCGGGCTTCGAGCGGCACGTCGTTCTAAAGACGCTGCGTGCGTCGGAGATCCCCGACGAGTCCTACGTCTCGATGTTCCTCGACGAGGCGCGCCTCGCGGCCTCTCTGCACCACCAGCACGTCGCCCAGGTCTACGAGGTCGGAATTTCCGATGACGTGTACTTCCTCGCGATGGAGTACGTGCACGGCAAGTCGGTCCGCGCCGTCCTCGAGGCCGCCGACGCGCGTCGCTTTTGGCTGCCCAAAGACTTCTCGCTCTCCGTTATCTGCGCGACGGCGGCGGGGCTGCACCACGCCCACGATCGCTGCGCCACGGATGGTTCGCCTCTGCACATCGTCCATCGTGACGTGTCGCCGTCGAACATCCTCGTCAGCTTCGACGGCACGACCAAGCTGATCGACTTCGGCATCGCGAAGGCTGTCGCGCGCACCACGCAGACCGCGACCGGCTTCATCAAGGGCAAGGCCGGCTACATGGCGCCCGAGCAAGCGCGCGGCTACGAAGTCGATCGCCGCAGCGACGTGTTCGCGCTCGGCATTCTCGCGTACGAGCTCACCACGCAGCACCGCGCGTTCGATGCTCCGACGGAGTTCGAGCGCGTCGAGAAGATCGTGCACGGCGACCTCGTTCCGCCATCGCACTGGGTGCCCGACTATCCGCGCGCTCTCGAGGAGGCGGTCCTTACCGCGCTCGCGCTGGATCCCGACGAGCGCTTCCAGACCGCGGACGAGATGCGCATCGCGTTCGAGACCGTCGCGCGTCACGAGAACCTCGTGCTCGGCTCTGCACCGATCGCGAAGCTGCTCCTCGAGCTGTTCGGCACCGAGAAAGAGCCGTGGCTGCAGACGGCTGCTCAGCCTCGGCGCGTCGCGCGTGGATCGCAGCGGATGTCGCCGCCGCCGATTCCGGGCCGCGCGAAGGGCACGATTCCGCCTGCGCGCCTCGCGTCGGTCCCCGAAGAGATCGACGAGGGCGATGACGTGACGGTGCCCGTCGACACGGACGTCCCCGAAGCGCCGTTCCTCGCGAAGCCGCTCACGCCCGAGGACATCGACGAGGTGCCGATCATCACGGTGCCGCTCAAGAAGGTGTCGCTCTCGGAGATCGCCGAGCCGAACGCCGCGAGCACCATCGAGCTCCGCCCGCGCGCAGGCACGATCCGGCCGCAGATGGTGACGCCGCGCCCACCGACGCACCTGCCGCCGTCGCGCCGCAGCGCCTTGCCGTTCGGCGCTCGTCGCTGGCACATCGCAGCGATCATCACCGGTGGTCTCGGCGCCGGTCTGCTCGCCGGTTTCATCGCCGTGATGACGATGAGCCACACGCCTGCGAAGCCTGTCGCTGCTTCCGCTCCCGAGATCGCCGCAGAGGCGCCCGTTGTCGCAACGCCGGCCGTTATCGCGAAGCCGGCGGCCGTCGTCGCCACGCCCTCCAAGCCTGCTGTCATCGCCGACGAAGTCACGTTGAGCGTCACGTCGATGCCGAGCGGTGCGACCGTCGTCCTCGACGGCGAGCGCCTCGGTGTCACGCCGTTCACGAAGAAGATCGCGCGCGCCGACAAGCAGAGCTTCTTGAAGGTCCGCATGGTCGGCTTCAGCGCCCAGCGCATCCCCGTGAAGCGCGGCGGCGACATCACGTGGCGCGTGCAGCTGAAGAAGACCGCGCAAGTTACCGACGCCGAGTAGCGTTTAACGTGCGCCATCGTGCTCGTTGACGCGTTGTTGACGCATGCGTTCAACGATCGGCCGCGGCCGAAATTATCGGCGGAATCTATCGATGTCTCGGCGAGCGTGGTCCGCCGACAGTCCGCGGATGCTTCGCCCAGCGCTCCTCGCCTCGCTACTGTTGGTTGCGTGCACGGGCCCGTCGATGAACGGCGTCAACGGTGACGACGCGGGGAAAGCGGACGGTGGAGGCGACGACACGGGCGGGGATGGCGGCAGCGGCGGCGGCGGCCACGATGGCGGCACGAGCGACGGTGGCGGTAGCAGCGATGGTGGTGGAGGCGGCTATACAGGCCCGACCGACGGCAGCAAGTGCACCGACAGTTGGTGTCCGATCGAGCCCGCGATTCCCGCCGACATGGTCGACGTGATTGGCTTCGCCGAGAACGACATCTGGGCCGCGGGCCAAGCGGGCACGCTGCTGCACTGGGATGGCACCAACTGGACGCGCGCGAACAGCGGGACGAACCAGTGGATCAACGCGATCGCCGGAAAGAGCAGCAACGACATCTGGGCCGTTGGTCCCACGTCGGGTGCGCTGCACTTCAATGGCACCGCGTGGACGCGCGTGACCGTGCCTGGCTTCTCGTTTCAGAGCTGGGCGAACGACGTGAGCGTCGCATCGTCGACGGACGCATGGATGGTCGGCTCGTTCGGCAACATGTGGCACTGGAACGGCAGCTCCTGGTCGACCCAGAACGCGATCGCGTTTCACACGCTGAACGCGGTGTACGCGGCGGCGTCGAACGACGTGTGGATCGCCGGCGAGAGCAAGACGCTCATGCACTACAACGGCACGACGTGGTCGTCGGTGACGGGACCGGGCACCGGCTCCACGTACTACGACGTCTATGGCACGAGCGGTTCCGACGTGTTTCTGAACGACGGCTCGACGATCTATCACTACAACGGCTCGGCCTGGGACGCGGGTCATCCGTCGCTGGCCGCCGCGCACAAGTTGTCGGCGCGCGCGAGCAACGATGTGTGGGTCGTCTCCAACCAAACGAACCTCTCGCACTGGACGGGAACGGCGTGGAACTACATCTCCTCGACGCTCGATGGCCACGGATACTCGTACGCGTTCAATCGCGTGTGGCCCGATGCGCCCGGGCACGTGTGGGTGACAACGGCCGGTGGCGGTCTCGCGCGCGGTGATGGCGCGACGTTCGAGTGGCAGACGCCGCCCGCGCAGCTGATGGATCGTCGCGCGGCGTGGGCGTCGGGTCCCAACGACGTGTTTGTCGTCGGAGCGAATGCGGTGGCACGCCACTGGGACGGAACGGCCTGGACGCAGACGCAGGCGCCGACCAGTCACCTGAACGGTGTGTGGGGCGCGGCGACGAACGATGTCTGGGCCGTCGGAGACAGCGCGAGCTTCGCGCACTGGAACGGCTCGACGTGGACCAAGAACACCGACGTCACGAGCAGCGCGTACCTGACGATGTACGGCGTGTGGGGGGCAGCCGCGAACGACATCTGGTCCGTTGGCTACCTCGGCAACGTCGCGCACTACAACGGCAGTACGTGGACGCAATCCGCGAGCGGCACCGCGAACCACCTCTACGGCGTGTGGGGCTTCGGCGCGAACGACGTGTGGGCCGTCGGTCAGATGGGAACGATCATGCATCACACGGCGAGCGGCTGGACGGAGGCGACGATCAGCGCGACGACCGACTTCCGCGCCGTGTGGGGCGCAGCGCCCAACGATGTGTGGGCCGTCGGACAGTACGCGACCGCATGGCACTACAACGGCACCGCGTGGAGCGCCGTCACGTTGCCCGGAGCGAGCAGCGACCTCGACTTCAAGGACCTCTACGCGATCCGCGGCACGTCGTCGACCGATGTGACGGCAGTCGGTATGAACGGCGCAGCGTTCCACTGGAACGGCACGGCATGGACGGAGCAGCTGTCGCCGAGCTCGCGCTCCATGTACGGACTCGCGCTGGCGGGCACGAAGCTGATCGCCGTCGGTGCGACGGGCACGATCCTGACGCAGAACTAAGTGACGAGCGCTTCGCTGTAGCGCAGCGCCTGGCACGACGTCTCGCCCCAATGCGCCTGCTCCTCGCCCGCGCTGCCGTGCGCGAAGTAGAGGACGGTGACGAGCGTGCCGTCGGCGATCTGTTGCGTCGACGGATAGCCAACGTCCTGACCGACGCCGTCGCTGGCGAGCAGTACTTCGCGATCGCGATTCCACGTCGCGCCTGCATCGGGGCTGGTGATCGCGGCGCAGCCGAGCGGTCGAATGCGGCGACCGAACGTCATCATCAGGCGCTTGGAGTCGCGCAGCAGGCACAGATCGGCCGGGTGCTCGAGCGCGCGCGTGACGGCAAGCGGTTCGCTCCACGTGCGCCCACCGTCGGAGCTCCGCGTGATCGACGTGCTCTGATCGCTGCGGCGCGCGGCCGCGACGAGTTGATCTCCGACGACGCACAGCGAGGTCTCCGTGGCATTGCCGAGCACGCGTGTTTCGTCGCCCCACGTGACGCCGTCGCGACTGCGCACGATGACCGCATCGATCTGCTTGTCGGCATCGCGCCGACGACCGTACGCGCTCATCAATAGCGTGCCGTTTTGCTCGACGATCCGGCCGTACGGGCTGAGCCACGCGTACGCATCACTGCGATAGCCGACACGCGCGGACCACGTCGTGCCGTGATCGCGGCTCGTGACGACGAACAGATCCGGGGCAGGGCCACCGTCGCGCGGCGACTTCCACGCGCGCGGCTTTCCGTCGACGGACGGATAGCAGTAGACGCCCGCTTCCCAGTAGCCGAGCACCCAGCGATCACGGTGCACCCCGAACGCGGGATTGCGCACATCCTCGCCGCGCGGCCAGACTTCGATGGGCCCCGCCCAGGTGACGCCACCGTCGAGCGACCGGGCCGTCGCGAGCGTGCCGGAGAGACCGTAGTGACCCGCGCCGACGCGAAAGACGGCCGCGAGCTCGGCGCCACCCGGTGCGATCAGCACGGGAAACTGCCCCTGCATCGCGCACACGAGTGTGCGTTCGATCTCATGGCGACGGCCAACAAACGCGTCCTGGCGCATGCGCGCAGCTTATTCGTTTGCGAGCGCCATGACGCCCCGCGGCGACCACACCTCGCACCCCGGCAGATAGCTCCCCCGCGACCCAAACCCGATGGTACCAATGAGCCCATGCGGCTCGCCAATTCGCTCCTTTTTGTAGCTCTCGCCTCGGTTGCCGCTTGCGGCACGCAGGACAAGCCCGGTGTCGGCGGTGACGATCAGCCGGGTTCCGACGCGGGCGCGGGAACGGACGGCGCTCCGGGTTCCGACGGGGGCGCAGATCCGTTCGTTGCTCCGCCCGGCTTCACGCGCCTGCTCGGTCGCACCTGGTCGCTCGCGGCGGGCGAGACGGACACGTACAAGTGCGTGCGCTTCACGCTTACCGAGGACACCTACGCGACGAGCATCCTCGCGGAAGCTCCGAGCGGAACTCACCACACCGTGCTCTCCATCGCGGGCGCGAACGGCACGAGCGGCGCCGACGGCGAGTACAACTGCAACGTCAGCACGCTCGGCACGGTGATGCTGTTCGCGTCGGGCGTGAACACGAGCCAGCTCGATTTCCCCGACGGTGTTGGCGTCAAGATCCCGGCCGGCACGCAGGTCTCGCTGAACCTCCACCTGTTCAACGCCACTGACGATCCGCTCTCCGGCGAGTCCGCGATCTGGATCAAGAAGCCGGCGTCGCCGCCCGCGATGATCGCGGAGATGGCGTTTGCAGGAAAGTTCTTGTTCTCCATCCCCGCCGCCAATCAGCCCTACTCCGTGACCGGCGGTTGCACGGCGCAGTCGGACTACACGCTGTTCGCGCTCTGGCCCCACATGCATCAGATCGGATCGCACTCCAAGTTCGAGGTGACCCATCAGGGCACCAAGACGATGTACCTCGACGAGCCGTACTCGTTCACGGAGCAGCGTTACTGGCCCGAGAGCCCGCTCATTCAGGTTCACAGCGGCGACCAGATCACGGCGACGTGCACGTGGACCAACACGACGGGAGCCACGATGCACTTCGGCGAATCGTCGACGGACGAGATGTGCTTCATCGGCATGTATCGCTACCCGGCCGTGGGCAGCAACATCTTCGCCTGCACCGATACGCAGGGCGCGGGCTTCTAAGACTCAGGGAACGATCAAGCGCGAGAGATAGACCTCGGGGCCGATCGTGCCCCCGACATCTCCCAGGACGACCACCCGTCCCTGCGCATCGACGGTGAGCCACAGGACGCCGTTGTCGACAATATCCGGTGTGAACGCGGGCGAGATCGATGCGAGCTCGGCGCCGTTGGGATCGACCAGCACGATCGTGGAGTGCTGGAGACCATCGGCAGTGTTCACGCGCACGCCGACGAGAAAGCGGCCGTCGGCGAGGCGGACAATGCTGCGCGACTCGTCGGAGACGCCGTAGCTGAGCGTCGTGAGGCCAGCCGTGCCGAAACTCATGTCGGGCGGGAGCATGTTGCCGCTGGACGGACCGAGCTTCGTGATGCCGACGTTGTACGGGCCACCACTCGGCCCGATGTTGCCAGTCGCGACGATGCTGCCGTCGGGCAGGTGGACACCGGAGAGATAGCGAAAATCTCCCGGAAGCCGCGCGTCCGTGAAATCCGCCCATTCGGTCTCTGCGCCCGTACCGGGATCGACATGCTGGATCAGCCCGTCGAAGTCCGCGCCGTTGAAGGACTGACCGACGAGGTCGATCTTCCCTGTCGCGTCGATCCCGAGGAGCGAGCCGAACTGATCGAGCGCAAGCGCCTGGTGCGTCGTCGTGAAGCTGCTCACGAAATCACCCTGGGGTGTGACACGCCCATAGACGATGTCGAAGCCGCCGGTGTTCACGTGGCCTTGGCCACCGACGAACACATCGCCGGTCGCCGGGTCGCGTGCGATCCCGTTGAACGTGACCGAGTCGTCTGTACCGAGGTTGGAGGAGGTCGCGCCGTTCACGCCGAACGACGTGCGCGACGTGCCGTCTGCCTCGACCCAAAAGATGAGGCCGACACCGCCCGCAGTACCGACCCCGACGATGCTTCCATCAGGAACGAGCATCACGCTGGTGGTCGAGCCGAGCGACACGGGCAGCTCGAAGTGGCCGCCCGCGAACGACGTATCCGTGGTGCCGTCCTCGTTGAAGCGAAACACGGCCGCATGCTGGTCGTTCGCGGTGAAGACCTGTCCCGCGACGACGATCTTGCCATCGGGCTGAACCGCCACGCCCTGGTAGCCGAACGTGGAGTTGTCCTCGTGGTGGACGCTGACGCCGCCTCCGCCATTGAAGGACGGATCGAGACAGAGCAGCTCGCCGCCCGGGCAACTCGCGGGCGCGGCATCGGAGGTCGCATCGCTGCCGGTGCTGCCGTCGACCTCGATGGAGTCGAAGCCGAGTCGTCCGCACGCACCGAGCGCGACGATGACCAACGTTTGCGCAACAACGGCAAACCTGGACACGCACGTATTCTAGTCGCGTCGCGTCCGTCGGTCGTCGATCTGCCACCGTGAGTTGCCGAGAACAACAATGGGCAACACTACGATCTGCCCCTGCAACCGCAGTAGACAGCTCGCGCAACTGACGGCGATCCCTCGAACTGCGTGCAACCTGGCGGGGGCTCGTCGGTTTGGGCGGTAGCGCTCGTTCGCTGGCTTACGCGTTGCTCCTCACTCGAGCATGACGACCTTCCAGACCATCTCTCTCGACCAGCTCTCCACGATCTCCGGCGGCCAGACTGCTCCGGCGAGCACGCGCTCGCGGACGGCGCCCGCCACACCCGTTGGTCCGCCCGCACCGAGCTCGACGGGCTCGACGGTTTCTGGCGCCGCGCCGCGCGCCACGTTCGACAACAGCATCGATCTCACGGGCAGCGCTGACACGGACGGCAACTGGACGCTGCGCGGGCAAGGCGAGCACAAGGTCAACGACAACTTCAGCGTGAACGCGTACGTCCAGGGACAGTCGCGCAACGGTCGCCAGAGCACCGAGGTGGGCGGCGGTCTCCACTTCCGCTTCTAGCTACTCCTGCGCGGCAGGCGGCGGCTCGGCCGGGGCGGGCGGCGGAATGATCTTGTCCTCGGCGTCCAGGTAGCGCTGCGCTTTCATGCGTGCGATCTCGTTCGTGAGGCGGCGATCCGGCCACTTCGTGACGTCCGCGTCGAGCACCTTGTTGAGCGTGGTCTCGAAGCCCGCGCGATCCTTCTTGGCGACGAGCGTGCCGCGCGCATACATCACCTCGGTGAGCAAGGCGCCATCGCCCTGTGCGGCGCGGATCTTCGCGAACAGCAAGCCACCGTCGGGTCCGCCGAGAAATTGGCTCTTGTTCGCCTGCACCGTCGCGAGCATCAGCTCCGCCTGGTTGTCGTGAAAACCGGGCTTCAACGCGATGCTCTTCTCGAGCGCGGCGGTGATCGGGCCGATCTTGGTGATCGCGCTCAGCGGACTCAGCGCGATCTGAAGCGCATCCGCGCCGGTGATCGAGAGGAGCTGCGGCACCTGGTCCGGCTTGGTGCTCGCGATACGCGCTGTCCACGCGTCGCCGCCCGTCTCGTGATCGGCGCGCCATTCCTTGGGCATGAGATCCAGGTTCGCTTCGACGCACTCGCGCGCGAGTGACTTCACGCGCACGCCGATCTTCTTTGCATCTTGATCGCGACCCTCTAGCTTCGCTGCATCCCAATCGTCGAACACGAAGCCAGTTGCGTACGAGCACAGCGCATCGGCGTGCATGACCTTGAACTCGCGGCGATCGGGATACGCGAGCGCGAACGCCTGCAGCTGCAGAATGCCGCCCGGAAGTGCCTCGCGCGCGAGCTCCACATCCGGCGTGCGCTTGCCCGCGTCCTTGGACCGCTGCATCAGCTTGATCGTGGCGTCGGCCGCTTTGTTGTCGATGAAGCTCTGGCAGCCGGCGAACGCGATCAAACAACCAACGAGTGCGTAGCGCTTCATGCTGCCTCTCGGGCGACCGGTCGCAGATCGATGCTCACGCCGGCCCCTGCGACACGCGCCGCGATCTTCGGTTTGTCCTCGTACTGCACGATCATGGGATATATGAATAACTCCGCCAACGGAGCTTTCACTCTGCCCAGCCCGCGCTTGCCGGCGAGTGCCGGATGTTCATCGGGCGCCTTCGCCGGTCCGGCAAACTTCGCCCTCATGCGGGCAATGTTGCTTCGGCGATCAGCGGTGCATCTGCGTCGCCCGCCGAGAGAATCGGTGCCCCCTCGAGCGGCCACTCGATGCCGATCGCCGGATCGTTCCAGCGAATCGCGTAACGCTCGGTCGGATCGTAGAGCGCCGAACACTTGTACGTCATCACGGCCGTATCGCTGAGTGTGAGAAATCCATGTGCGAAGCCGGGCGGGACCCAGAGCTGGTTGTAGTTCTCACCGGAGAGGCGAACGCCGAACCACTTCTTGAACGTTGAAGACGACGGCCGAATGTCGACAGCGACGTCGAACACCTCGCCACTGATGACCTGGACGAGCTTTCCCTGCGGCTGTTTGAGCTGATAGTGCATGCCGCGCAGCACGCCGCGCGTCGACGAGGACGCGTTGTCCTGCACGAGGTCCGGGATGCCGTGCTGCGCATAGCGGTCGCGCTGATACGTCTCGGTGAACCAACCGCGCGCGTCGGGAAACACACGCGTCTCGATGAGGAGAACGCCCTCGAGTGGTGTCGCGCTGACCTTCACGTCCGAGCTGTACCGCAAGTTGCGAGCGATTGCGCGTAGGCTGCTAGCCGCGCGCGCGCGTCTTGATGACGGGCGTCACCTCGGCGAGGTGCTTGCTGTTCTCGAGCGCGCGATTCAGCTCCGCCGCCGTCGCATCCGAGAGGTGCGTCGGATCGCCGGTCAGGAGGTTATCGAGTGTCGCGAGAACGACCTCGATATCGTTGCGCGCGCGCGCATCCTCGACGGGAAGATCGTCGAGAGCTGCCTGGAGCTCTTCGCGGCGCTTCTGGGCGCGAACACCGAGCGGCAGACCGCGCGTCGCGTCGGTGCTGTTCTCGAAGTGAGGGATCTTGGGCTGCTTCGGTTGTGTCGATTGATGCTTTGCAGACATGTCAGGGAGTGGTGCAAGACCGTTGCCCACGGCCAACTCACCCGCAGATCAGGGCGTTGCGGGGTTTGGGTGCGCGTGAGCGCTCGGTCCGCGCCCGCGTGCCACGCTCGTCATTCGCGCGGTACGTGATGATAGAAGAACGACTCGATGGCCCCGTCGACGAGCGCCTGATGCGTGATCGGCGCCATGTGCCCGACGCCGTCGAACGTCTTCATCACCGCGTTCGGCATCACCTCGACGAGCCGCTCCACCGTGCGTCGCTCCGCGAGGGGGGATCGCGAGCCACTCATCACGAGCGTCGGCGCGGTGATCGTCGAGAAGTCGGTGCGATCCGTCGCGAGCGTACGCACTTCCTCGGAGAGCTTCCACCCGACGGCTCGAAAGTCCTGCTTCGTGGCATCGGGCAGGGCCTGCCACGCGCCGACGCCATTCCACCAGTTCACGAAGCCAGCGAGCCACGCTTCCGGATCGTCGGTGTAGCGATCGGGGACGGCGGAGAGGCTCGCGATCGCGTCGGCGTCCTTCACGAGATCGAGCGCGGCGAACGTCACGGGCTCGTAGAGCGCCATGCGGTGTACGCGGACGTGACGCGCGACGTGACACGCGATGAAGCCACCGTACGAATGGCCGACGAGATCCACTTCGCGTCCGTTCGCGAGCGCGACGATCGCGTCGACGTCCTCTTGGAAATGGAACGGCTTGCCGTCGGGCCATGCCCCCGACGTCCCATAACCCAGGAGGTCAGGCGTCAGCACCTCGTGCGTGGGCGCCAGCGCCTTGGCCAGTCGCCTCCACTGGCGCGACGTGAATCCCCCGCTGTGCAGACAGATCGCGGTGCGAGTCATGCCCGAGCCTACCGCCGTACGACGACCAGATGCCCGTCGCGGACCATGTCGAGCGACTACAGGTGATACGCGGCGAACGCGGTGAGGCCGAGCCACCCCGCGCTCTGCGAATCACCTTGGTCCGGCTTGAGCGACGCCGTCGAGTAGCTGAGGCTCGCACCGATATCGATGTTCGGCTTCACGCCGTACAGCACGCCACCTCCGAGGGAACCACCGATGCCGCTCGAGTCCATGCTCGCGCCACCGGCCTTGGCCGTGTACGACGCTCGCTGCAGGTACGCTTCGCCGAACACGCGCACGACAGGCGTGACTGGATACGCGTAGCGCGCGCCCGCGCCGATGTCCCACATCGACTGATCGACGCCGTCGACCTCGCTCGACACCGCGTAGTAATGGAGCATGCCCATGATCGAGAGGTGCGGAATCACTTCGTAGCCGCCCGAGAGCACGAAGCCCGGAGACGATCCGACGAGGTCCGTGCCTGCCGTCTTCTTGAAGTCGCCCTGCGGCATTCCGTAGAACAGGCCCGCCGACAGCGTGGCCTTCTTGGTGGTGTCGATGCCTTTGGACTCGTCCGCGTGTGCGATCGAGGTCAGAGCGAGGGGCGCGAGCAGAGCGAAAACGACATTCTTCATAACCGTGTCTCCTTGTTTCCCCTAAGACCGGCTCCTCGACGAATGTCGCAAATAAACTCGTAAGTCGTGGTGGCGCCTGGTGTTTGATCAGCGGCGCGGAGACAGCGCGCGACCGATCGAGGCGTCCATGCAGCTCTGGATCAGCCGCATGACGCTCTCGAGCTCGTCGGCGTTCACGTCCAGCTCCGTCTGCAGACGCGCGCGCGTATCGCCGAGCAGCGTCTCGAGCAGCTTCGCGATCCAGCGAGCGGCAGTCGCGCGGTGGACGTCGTGCAGTGACGCCATGCGGTCGATCGACAGCCCGTCGAGGAAGTGCTGCTTGAGCAGCAGCCGATCGTGGATCGACAGCGCTGCGAGCGCCGCTTCGAACGCGCTCTTGAATGACTTGCGATACGCGTCCTTCAGCAGCGACTGCGACGGAACGATGCCCGACGCGACGGCATCGAACAGCGCATCGTCGGCAACGGGCGTCTCTTGCTTGGTGCCATCCTTGAGACGGCCACTCTCGCGGATCGCGATCACACGCACCCACCCGCGCAAGCTGCCGCGGCCCGCGTACGACGCGATGCCCGGCGGTGACGTCGCGAGCAGCTTGGTCGCGACGTGTTGGCGCGTGTCCTCGAGGTGCGCGGAGTCCATGTCGCCGCGCCGCAGCGCACGTGGAATGTCGCGCAGGACTGCGCTGTCGAACGCAGCGACCGCCGCGTCATCACCGATCGTGCATCCGAACGCGAGATAGAGATCATCGAGTGCACGCGCCGGCAATTGCGAGAGGGCCGACTCGCCGGGGCTCATGCGCGCCGCGAGATATGCAACGAAGTCGCGATGCGAGAGCCGCACTGTGGGCCAGCGAACCTCCGCTGCCGCGATCGCCCGTGCGAGCAGGCTCTCGAGCGCGCGCGGATCGTCGACGCTGTCGAGGTTCGACGTCGGGAGCGCGGCGAGGAACGACGCGGCGAGACTCACGACTTGCCCTTCAACCACTCGTCGATCACGGCGACGTCCTTGGTTCCCTCGCGCGCGGATCTCGCGAGCGCGATCGCTGCCGCGTGCTCGCCGGTGTCCCACTTCGCGCGCGCGAGGGCAAAGCGCGCTGCGGCGAGCTCGTCGGGCCGTGCTTCCTTATCTGCCTCGAGGATCTTCGCCGCACGCGCGAGGGACTGCGCGGCCGGTACGGTCTGCTTCTCGTGCAACTGATGCTTGCCGAGGATCGTGAGCGCCCACGCGAGGCGGCGATCGGTGGCGGGGATGGTTGCCTCGTAGATCACGACGGCCTTCGTGTAGTCCGCGTGCGCGTCGGGGTGGTTCTCCATCGCCTCGAGCACCTGGCCGCGATTGACGAGGTAGTGGGCCATGTCGGCCGTGTTGTCGGGCGTCGCCGCAACGACCTGGTTGTAGAGCGCGATGGCCTTCGCGTAGTCCTTCTGCTGGTAGTACGTGATCGCGAGGTTCCCGAGCGCGCTCGTGAGGTTCGGGTTCTTCTGCGGCGTCCAGATCGCGACCGCGCGCTCGAGCTCGATGATCGCGCCCGCGTTGTCGCCTTTGCGACGCAGGAGATTCCCGAGGTTGTTGTGCGCAGCGGCGACGTCGGGATGCTCCTTGCCGAGCACTTGCTCCCAGATCGCGATCGCGCGCCGGAAGCCCTTCTCCGCGTCGTCGTACTTCTGCTCGTCCTCGTCGATGGCGGCGATCGCGTTCAGCGTGACCGCGAGATCAGCGCTCACGGGGCCGAGCGTCTTCTCGCGGATCGCCTTTGCGCGCTCGTGCAGCGCCCGCGCCTCTTCGTACTTGCCGAGCGTGTACGGCACACCGGCGAGGTTGTTGAGCGACAGCGCGACTATCAAGTGATCCGCGCCGTAGAGCTTCTCGCGCAGCGCGAGCGCCTTCTCGTAGAACGGCTTCGCGACGAGCGGCTCGCCTTTCGCGTCGTGCAGCAAGCCCTGGATGTCAGCGAGCTCGGCTTCATCTTCGTCGACGCGACCCGCGCGCGCGGACCACGCATCGGCGTCGTTCGCGAGCTGCATGCCCTCATCGAGCTTGCCCTGCGCGTAGCCCACGATGCCTGCGAGCAGCGTCAGCGCCTTGGTCGCGGTGCGGTCATCACGGCCGCGGGCCGCAGCAGCAACTGCCTCGCGGAGAGCAGTCGCCGCGGCGGTGTAATCACCCGCGCGATAGTAGAGGTCGCCCTGCAGGTGCTTCGCCGTTGCCAGCACGGGCGCGTAGTCGAGCTTCACGGCATCGACGAGCACGGGCTTGATCAGCGCCGTCGCCTCGTCATACTGGCCGACGAGCTGGAGGGCAGCACCGCGAGCGAGCGTGTTCTGCAGCGCTTCGGCCTCGTGGAGTCGATCCGGCTCTGTCGGCAACGGCACGACGGATGTGAGCGCGGCGATGTCTCCGCAGCCCGCGATGGAGGGCAGGCCAGCGACGGCGGTCACGGCGCCCTCGACGACGGATGGGGTCTTCGCCGTCGCGAGCAGATCGACGAGCGCGGTTGCCGTGGCGAGGCGTTGATCGAGGCAGCGCGTCCGCAGATCGAGCAGCGAGTCAGACTGATCACCAGTGACGCGCGTGCGGCTGCAGGAATCCTGCGACATCGCGGCCCAGTCGCCAAAGTACGTCGTGAGGCTCTTGTCGACGACAGCGAACACCGACGCGGCAGCCGCGGGATTCGCCGTTGCGAACGAGCGTTGTACGGCGCTGCGATGATCCGCCCACGACGAGACGGCGGCATTCCCCGCCACGTCGCATTGCGGACCTGCCGTTCCGCCGCGCGCGAACGCGAAGACACCGATGCTTGCTGCAAGCAACGCTGCTCCGATCGCGATGCGACGATTTCGATGCGATGGAGCGGCGTCGAGTGCCGTGGCGATCTGAGCGAGCGTCGGCCGCGACGCAGGATCGCGTGCGAGCCCGCGCCGCACGATGTCGGCGATCCGTGGTGGCACGCCCGTCATTGCCGCGTCGAGGTTCACCTTCGGAGCGCCGAGATCAACCTTCGCCTCGGTCGGTCCGTCCGCGTCGACCCACCGCGACGCTCGCGTGCCCTTGTCGCCGTCGGGGCGATGGCCCATCACTGCCTCGAACAGCGTCAGGCACAACGCGTACGCATCCGCCGAAGGGCCGGCCGTGCCCTCGAACTGCTCGGGCGCCATGTACGCCGGCGTGCCCGCGACCACATCGTGCTCGCCACCGCGCGCGGCGAGGCCGAAGTCACTCACACGAACCACGCCGGCCTTGTCGAGCAGCAGGTTCTCCGGCTTCACGTCGCGATGGACGATGCCCTTGTCGTGCGCAGCCGCGAGAGCGCGCGCAGCTGCGGAGAACACGGGTGCGAGCTCGCTGAACGTGCGACCGGGTGCGATCCACTCGCGCATCGATTGGCCATCGATGAGCTCCATGGCGATGAAGAGAAGGCCATCGTGCTCGCCGACATCGTAGACAGCGACGACGTTGGGATGGGCGAGCTGCGCGAGGGCACGCGCTTCGCGGCGCAGGCGCGTGTGATCGCTGCGGCCACTGCGATGCAGCACCTTTAGCGCGATCTTGCGATCGAGCTCTGGATCGTATGCGGCGTAGACCGTGGCCATGCCGCCGCGCCCCACTTGATAGAGGACGAGGTAGCGCGCCACCTGCGTGCCCGCGGGGACATCGACCGCCTCGCCGATCGCCGCGACGGAGACATTGCTGCGACGCGCGATCGATCCGGCGGCGAGCTCCGAGAGTGCCTCGCGACACGACGCGCAGTCATCGGCGTGCGTTTCGACCTGCGATCGGGCCGTCGCATCGAGTCGACCCTCGACGTAGGCCACGATCAGATCGGCCGATACGCACGCCTCGGTCGCCACAGTGGACTCGTAGCACGGGCGCTAGAGCAGCATGAGCAGGATCGGCAGCACGATGCCGGCCGCCAGCAGGCCGATATGCAGCCCTCGGTCGCGCTTGGATGTGAACGCGATGTAGAGGCCCGCGATGCTGCTGAGCATCAATGCGATCGACATCGCGCAGAAGAAGGCCTTCAGCGGGCCCGTCGTCGGCCGTGGCGGGCGCGCTTCCGCTGGGGCGGGCGCGGCGGGCGGCGCGTCACTGCTCGTCGTCGGCGAGGCCGCCGGGGGCTCCGGGCGCTTCTTGCGCTGTCCAGGCACTTGCACCGTCTGGTGCATGTGGAGTTGCGCGATGCGCACGACCCACCCCGCAGGCTGGTCATCGCCTTCGCCTTCGTGGCAGCCGTAGAGCTGGCACATGCCGCTCAGCGCGAACAGGATGATCGAAGGCGCGAACAGGACACCGAGCCATGCGTGGAGCCGCCGGATAGTTTTCACCGCGGAACGGTAGCCGATGGCCCCGAAAAGTCTTCGCGCTCGACGCCGAACGTCGCGCTCTCACCAACTCTTCACTTACTCGCTCGGCGGCAGCGTCACGAGCGCGAACCAGTAATCACCGAGCGACTGGATCATCTTCGCAAACGCGTCGAATGCGACCGGCTTTACGAGGTACGAGTTGCAGCGGAGCTTGTACGACTTCAGGACGTCCTCGTCGGCTTTTGACGACGTGAGGACGACGACGACCAGGTGGCGGAGCTTCTCGTCGTTGTTGATCTCCTGGAGTACCTCGATGCCACTCATGCGCGGCATGTTGAGGTCGAGCAGGATGATGTTCGGCGTCGGGGCGGTGGCGTACTGGCCCTCCTTGCGCAGAAACGCGAGGCAGTCCTCGCCGTTCGCCACGTGACGCAGGTCCACCGCGAGCTTGGCTCGCTGAAAGCCAATTTTGGTGATCTCGACGTCGTCATCGCTGTCCTCCACGAGGAGGATGACCGCGGGGCGTCCGCGCACGAGCAGATCAGTCATCGAACACCACCTTTCGATACGGTGAAGAAGAACGCACTCCCTTCACCCGCGGTGGACTCTACCCAGATCTTGCCGCCATGGCGATCGACGACTCGCCGGCATATCGCGAGACCGATGCCCGTGCCCGAAACCTCTTTCTGGTCATGAAGGCGCTTGAAGATCTCGAAGATCTGCTCGTGATACTTGGCCGCGATCCCGATGCCGTTGTCGTGCACCTCGAACAGCCAGTCGTCGGTGCGCTCCTTCGCTGTCACGCGCACGATCGGCGCTGCGGGACCGCGATATTTGATCGCGTTGCCGACGAGGTTGCAGAGCAATTGCTCCAGTTGAGACTTGTCCCCAACGACGTCTGGGAGTCCGTCACCGGTGATCGTCGCGCCGGTTTCGCTGATCTCGGTCTCCAGCGTCGACCTCACGTCGTCGAGCACACCAGCCATCGGGACGGTCACGAAGACGCGAGGCTCCGCATCGACGCGCGAGTACTGGAGTAGATCGCGGATCAGCGTCTGCAGGTGTTCGGTCGACCGCGCCGTTCGCGCGAGCCAGTTCTGCGCCTGCGCATCGAGCGTCTCGCCATACGTGGAGCGCAAGAGATCCACGAAGCTCGAGATGCTCCGCAGCGGCGTCTGCAGATCATGCGACGCGACGTACGCGAAGCGCTGGAGATCCATGTTGCTCTGCCCGAGGGCCGCGTTCGCGCGCTTCAGCTCCTCCTCGCGCAGCTTGCGTTCCGCGACGCTCGCCGCCAGATCGCGCAGCACACCAAGGCGCGAGTTCAGGCCGATGTTTGCCTGCAACAGCACGGTGAGCAGTCCGGGCAAGAACACCGAGTGCCGCATGCCGGGCAACGCGACGGCTACCGCGGTCGCGAGCGCGGCCGCGAAAATGGAATACGCGAGCAACGACGCGCGCGACAAGAATCCAAGGCTCACCGCCGTGATCGTGATGAACGAGCCGACGACCCAGTTGATGTCGCCCGCGTTCTCGTAGAACAGATAGAAGTAGTGCGCGGTGAGCAGCCACAGCGCCGCACTCCACAGCTCGCGCAGGTGGTCGCGCACAGACACGCTCGCATAGCTCGCGCCGGCGATGCCCCAGATCGCGAACACCACGACCAACCGCCCGACGAGTGGGTTGTACGACTGCGGGAGCATCGCTTCGACCGCGCCCCACCACACGAGGTAGATGGCCCCGACGAACGCGCAGAGGCGCCGATACAACCGGAGCTCGCGCAATGCCTCGTCCACCCAGGGTGGAGTGTACAGGCAGCCAGCGCGATCCCGATAGTTTGCGACTTTCGGCCCCGGGCACACGTCCGTACCGGCAACCACCACGGAGCCGTCCCCATGTCCATGACCCGCAACGCTCTCGTCCTCTCCCTCGTCGCTGCCACCGGCTGCCTCGCCATGATGAAGCCCGGTGCGGGTGGTGGTGGACGCACCGTCGACAACCCGCTCGTCAGCGGCTCACCGCTCGAGGTGACCAAGAACGGCGACGTCGGCGTCGTCTCCGAGCAGGACTGCAACATCTGGCCGTTCGAGGACAAGCTCGAGGTGAAGGTCACCGACAAGCAGATCTGCATCAGCCAGCACAAGAACATGGAAGCGCCTCCCGGCTGGAGCGGCGAGCCGACCAGCGATCGCACTAAGGGCTTCAACGTCGCGAACAACGCGGCCGAAGGTGGCTACATCAGCACCGAGAAGAACCACGCATCCAAGGTCGGCCACTGTTTCAACAAGGGCTACAACGAGGAGATCGCGATCTGGGCGTTCGACTACCAGGGCTGCGCGCCGAACAACGGCACCGTGACCGCGAACACCACGTCGCTCACCGTCGGTGACGAGTCGTGGAACTTCCCGGGACCGGCCGCGCCCGCCGCTCCGAACACGGCGAGCGGCTCGACGCTCACGCCGAACACGTAGAACTTCGTACGCCAGCGGATCGCGTGATGCATCTGCTCTGGACATGGCGACTCAAGTCCAGGACCTCAAGCATCTCGCGGGCGCTCGTTTCCTCATTCCATTTCTGATGGCGGTCGCGCTGGTCATCGCGCTGGCGCTCGCGACGCTGCTCTCTCCGACGTTCTAGGAGAGTCGGCAAAATTCGCGACGGGCGACTGCGCACTGGTGGGCTCGTTAGAACCACGTTGCTGCGGCGCGTAGCACGTCGTCGCTAGTGGGAGTCGCGTCGCTCGCCCACGCGACGACGCCGTCGGGCCGTACGAGAACGGCAGACAAGCCGAGCCGATCCTTCGCATCGAGCGCGACGCGCTTGAAGCCGCGCCGACCTTCCAAGGCCGGCAGCACTCGATCGAAGTCCAGCAGCATGCCGGTCCCGTCGCGCAGCAGCGTACACGCTCGCGTCCCATCGGCGAGCTCGAAGTCAGGGCAGGTCCGGCCGACGAGCAGATGCTCTTCGCCGAGGTCGTACTTGGTGTTTACTCCCCAGATGCGCTCGGCGAAGTACGTCGCGCCATCCCGCGTGCCGACGAGGTCGCGAACGACAGCGTGGAGCGCCGACGAGCTCGGTCGCATCAGCGCGACCTGCGCTCGCGTCCACTCGAGAACGCGCTCGCCAACCGGGTGGCGCTCTGCGGTGTAGGTGTCCAGCAACCCGGCGGGCGCCTCGCCACGCACCGTCGCTGCGAGCTTCCATCCCAGGTTCATCGCGTCGCCAAAGCCAAGGTTGAGGCCCTGGCCTCCGAGGGGCGAGTGAACGTGCGCGGAGTCGCCCGCGAGCAGCACGCGTCCCTTGCGATATGTCGTCGCCTGCATCGATCGATCGGTCCACGTCGAGGCTGTTCTCACCGCGGTGACCGTCACGTCGACGCCCGAGACGCGGCGGAGGACGCCCTCGATGTGCTCGACGGTGAGCTCGGCACGGTGGAACTTGCCACCATCGAAGTCCACGAGCCCGAACACGCCGGGTCGCCATTGCGTGAACATCCCCGTCGGCGTCGGATGCCGCCCCATCGGGAGCACGCCTTGGAGGTCGACCTCGACGCTGTAGCCGGTGAGCTCCGGCTCGGTGCCGACGAACTGGAAACCGCCCTGCTTGCGAACCGTGCTGCGCCCACCGTCGCAACCGACGAGCCATCGGGCCTCGATGCGCTGGTTGATGACGACCTTGTCCTCGGTCTCTTCGAAGCTCTCGACGCCGCGACCACGGTGGATCTCGACGCCTGCGGCAAACGCGTGGGCGGAGAGAACGCTCTCGATGTGCTCCATCGACGAGCCGAGCTGGATCGCCGATGGTCCCTCGAGGCGATAGGTCCAGCGCGTCGGATCGATGTTCGCGCGATCGAACTGGATACCCGCGAAGTGGCCGCCGGGTCCCTTCGTCGCCGACGTTGAGTGGATGGTCGCTTGGCCCATGCTCGCGGGCTGCGCTGCGATCTGATCCAATAGGCCGCGCCGGTAGAACGCCTCGACGCTGGGCCCCCACAGCCCACGCATCCCGAACGGCAGCTTCTTCTGCGGCAGGTGAGGGTCAGCGAGCGCCTCCATTACCAATACGGAGAGCTTCGCGAGGCGTAGCTCGCAGGCCAGGAACAGCCCCACCGGGCCCGCGCCCGCGATGACGACGTCGTACATGAGTCCAGATTGGCAGATTTTATACTGGGTACAAGTTTATTCTGGGTCTAGTATTCCGGAGTGGCCGTAGAAGGACTCCGGGAGCGCAAGAAGCGAGAGATGCGGCTCCACATCTCCCACCTCGCGACGAACCTCTTCATGGAGAAGGGCTTCGACAACGTCACCGTCGACGAGATCGCGGCCGCCGCGAACGTCTCCAAGATGACGGTGTTCAATTACTTCGCGCGCAAAGAGGACCTCCTCTTCGACCGCAACGAGGAAACGCTCGCACTCCTGCGCACCCGGTTCGCCGCGCGCACGCAGGCCCCGATCCCCGCGCTCAAGGCGTTCGTGCTGGACCTCGTCGAGGCGAAGCACCCGCTCGTCCGCATGACGCCGCCCATCGCCGCGTTCTGGAAGGTCGTGGCCGACAGTCCCGCATTGCGCGAGCACACGCGCACGATGGCGGCGGAGCTCGAGCGCGACCTCGCTCGCATGCTTGCCGCCGCTGTCGGGCAGCCTGTGGATCCGCTGGCCAAGCTGATCGCGACGCTGCTCGTCGGTACCTGGCGCGTCGCCTTCCGCGAGAGCTTGCGGAGTCGCTCCTGGTGGCGCGAGACGTTCCTCGACGTGATCGATCGCGGGTTCGCGGCCGCCACCACCGCCGCGCGCGGTACCGCCTACGTCCGCTAGGTTCGCCGGCGCGCGTGGACCGGATCAGTCCAGGCCTCGTCGCCCGATCGAGAAGCCTCTCTCGCCCGTAGCCTCGGCGTGGCGAAGTCGATGAACCGCCGCATCTTCTGCGGCATCTGCCCGCGCGATTGATGGACGAGGTGAACGGGCAGGGGCTCGGGTTCGAACTTCTGGAGCACGATCCGTAGCTCGCCGCCCTTCACCGCCTGCGCGACCTGGTAGTGCAGGAGCCGAACGACGCCGATTCCGCGCATCGCGGCTTCGACGGCAGCATCGGTCGTGGTCACGGTCAGGCGCGTGACGCCGGCGAGGGACGGCATGGAACCTTCGACGGTGATGGTCGGGAGCTTCTTCAGGTCAGCGAGCTTCTCGGGCACGCCGTGCGCACGCAGAAACGCGGGACTCGCGACGATGACGCTGCGCATGACGCCAACCTGCGTCGCGACCATGGAGCTATCGGCGAGCTTGCCGATGCGCACGGCCATGTCGACATGCGCATCGACGAGGTCGTACAGACGATCCGCGAGCAACAAGCGCACGTTGATGTCGGGGAACAGCGCCAGGAACTCCGCCACGACAGGAAGCACGTGCAGCCGGCCGAACATCACCGGCGCCGTGATCACGAGCTCGCCCTTGGGAGCGGTGAACTCACCCGCCGCCTCGCGCTCGGCGTCCTCCACTTGCTCGAGAATGCGCCGCGCTGCTACCAGATAGCTCGCACCCGCATCCGTCAGCGTGAGCTTTCGCGTCGTGCGGATCAGCAGGCGCGCGCCCACGATCTTCTCGAGGTCGGCGATCTTTCGGCTCAGCGTGGCGAGCGGAACGTCCAGGCTACGCGCGGCCGCAGAGAGGCTGCCCGTCTCGGTGACGGTCACGAGCATCGACATGGCTTCGAAACGATCCATCTCAATAATCGGGAGGCTGGTTCTCGATTGTGCAGGATTATCCCGGGCAATGGGAATGGTCATGATGGGGTCATGGGCTACGGATTCCTCGACATCGCGATCACCCCGAGCGTGAAGGCGGCCCAGGCCAAGATGGGCGCCGCTGCGATCTGGGAGCGTGACCATCAGCGCGAATTCGACCGCTTCACCGACGACGAGATCGCGTTCATCGGCGAGCGCGACAGCTTCTACATGGCCACCGTGTCGGAGACGGGCTGGCCCTACATGCAGCACCGCGGCGGCCCCAAGGGCTTCCTCAAGGTCATCGACGACCGCACGCTCGCGTTCGCGGACTTCCGCGGCAACAAGCAGTACCTGAGCCTCGGCAACATCAGCGCAAACGACCGCGCCTGCCTGTTCCTGATGGACTACCCCCACCGTGCGCGGCTCAAGATCTACGTCCACGTCGAGGAGGTCGTCGACGCCGAGCTCGCGAAGCAAGTGACCGTCGAGGGCTACAAGGCGAAGGTGGAGCGCGTGATGCGCATGCGGCTCGAGGCGTTCGACTGGAACTGCCCGCAGCACATCACACCGCGCTTCACAGCCGACGAGCTATCACCGCTCCGCGAACGCCTGGAGAAGCTCGAGGCAGAGAACGCCGAGCTGAAGCGCCGACTGGCGACCTAGGATCGACAGCGGATCGCGACTCGGGCACTCTCGCGGCGATGTCGTCGCTCGTGCTCGCGCCCACCCCAGATCCTCGCGTCTTCGTCGCGCCGGACGGTCGCCGGCTGAGCCCGCCGCCCACCTGGGCGTGCTTGCCGCCGGGCGACGCAGGACTCACGCGCCGCGTGAAGGCAGCGGGGCCGTCCTGGGCCGTCATCGAGAAGAAGGGCCGCAAGGCGTTCTCGAAAGGGCTCTGGGCGCCGGCCGAAACCATCGCGGCACAACGCGCCGCGCTCGATGCCGAGCGGTCGACGGAGGCGTACGCGAAGAAACGTGTGGCCGATACGTCGCGTCGCGAGCGAGCGCAGGCGGACTATGCGGCGACGTTCGAGCTGGAGGTCTTCGAGTTCCTCCGCTTCGCGCCCGCGTGGCACTCGCATGCGATGAAGCTGGCCCGTCTCGTGGCCGATCACGCGACACCGGTCGGCTCGGGCACCGTCGCGCGCACGCAGCGCATTCCTGTCGCCGAGCGCGCGGAAGCGGCGGTCATCGCGTGGATGCGCCACCAGACGACGGCGTATGACTCGATGAAGATCGAGCGTGTCGCGGGTCGCCGGCGAGAAGTCCGTCGCGAGCTCGCGCAGATCTCGCGGTCGCTGCTCGATCTGCATCGCCGCGACGTGACGCACGCACCTCACGCGTGCCCGCTGTGTAAAGCGCTCGTCGCTTAGGCGCCGCGCACCGAGCCCAGGAAGTCGTCGAGCTTGCACTTCTCGAGCTGTGCCTCCTGCGGTGCGATGAGCATCACGCTCAGACGACGATTTCCGACCTCGAGCACCAGCAGCGCGCGAAAGGTACGCGCGTTGTTCGACGCCTCTGTCGTCATCGAGCCCGCGACGTTGAACACGAGCCCGTTCGGCGTCTGGCCCTGCTGAGGCGCTGGTGCCGTATCGACGGTGCGGCCGTTGAGCATCACGTCCTTCCACTCCGCGGCGAAGTCCCTGTCGGGCTTGCCCGTTCCCGGCACGCCCGCGAACACGACCATCATGCAGAACTCGTCGCCGTCACCGGCGGTGTACTGCAGCGAGCCCTTGTTCTGTTGCACGGTCCCCGGCGGAGTCTTGAACGCGATCGCATCGAACGTCGTCGTGTCGCCCGCGACGACAGGTGCGGTCGTGGGCTGGCTTGCCGGCGGCGTGTTCGTCGTCGCTGCGTTTGTCACGGGCCCGTCGGAGATGGGGGCGGTCCGCCGGCTCCAGAGCTCGCCCATGATGAGTGCGCGCGCGTTGTCCGCGTGGAGATCGAGGTTCTGCCGCGCGAGGATGAGGCGTTTGATGTTCCGTCCATCGTCGTACTTCAGCACGATCGAGAAGTCGCGGATCTCGTAGGTTCCGCTGCCGGGCCGGCCCGGATCGCTCTCGGCGGCGGGACACGTGCGGGCAAAGCCGCCGCGATTGATGAACTTCCCGTCGGCGGTGAACGTCACGAGTCGCTGACAACCGGGGCCGCTTAGCAACGGATCATTCGGATCGGTGAAGGGCGTGTAGGTGCCGTCGAGCGTCGCGCCGCTGACATCGGAGGCTCGTCGGAGCTTGGTCTTCCCGATCTGGAGCTCGTTGCCGACGATGCTCATCTGCATCTGCGCACCGTTCTTGTACGTGATGAGCCAGCCGTCTCCATCCTTGACGTACGTGCCCGGCCGTCCACCTTGCGACCCGTCCGTCTCGATGGTGCTCTCCCACGCGGAACGGTCGAAGTCGGCGAGCCCGTTCCACGGTGCGTTCTGCGACATGTGACCATCCGGCCACACGACATAGTTCGCGAGCACCAGGTCCGTGGACAGGTACGAAATGGTGCCGTCGGACATCGACGACGCCGCCATTCGCGGCTCGAGTCCCGTCCACACGCCGACCGGCGCATCGCCCGCGTACCACTTCTTGTCTCCACTCGCAGGCGCCGCCGTCTCCGGCGTCTTGCCCGCCCACGGGTCCGTCTTCGCTGCCGGCTTCTCCGACTTGCATGCGCTCGCACACGCGAGCAACCAAACCACGCTCCACTTCATCGGAGGCCGTCTTCGCGCCGCATCCTCTCGAAGTACTCGATCGTTTTACGCAGGCCGTCTTCGAGGCTGACGTTCGGCTGCCAATCGAGCTTGGTCTTTGCGAGAGTGATGTCGGGAAGACGCCTGGTCGGATCGTCGACGGGCAGAGGGCGACGCTCGAGCTTGGAGCTCGAGTTAGTCAGGGCGAGCACCTTCTCGGCGAGCTCGAGCATCGAGAACTCGACCGGATTGCCGAGGTTGACGGGCCCGGTGAAGCCTTCCTCGGAGCCCATGAAGCGGAGGATGCCCTCGATGAGATCGTCGACGTAGCAGAACGAGCGGGTCTGCTTCCCTTCGCCATAGATCGTGATCGGCTCGTTGCGCAGCGCCTGCATGATGAAGTTCGACACCACGCGGCCGTCATTCGGATGCATGCGCGGCCCGTACGTATTGAAGATGCGCGCGACCTTGATGTCCACGCCGTGCTGGCGGTGGTAGTCAAAGAACAACGTCTCCGCACAGCGCTTACCCTCGTCGTAGCAAGCGCGCGGACCGATCGGGTTCACGTTTCCCCAGTAGGCTTCGGTCTGCGGGTGCATCGTTGGATCGCCGTACACCTCGCTCGTCGACGCCTGGAAGATCCTGCAGTGCAACCGCTTCGCGAGCCCGAGCATGTTGATCGAGCCGTGCACCGACGTTCGTGTCGTCTGCACCGGATCGAGCTGGTAGTGGATCGGCGATGCGGGGCACGCGAGGTTGTAGACCTCGTCGACTTCGACGAAGAGTGGAATCGTCACGTCGTGGCGGATGAACTCGAAGCGCGGGTTCGTGTGCAGGTGATAGATGTTGCGCTTGGTGCCGGTGAACAGGTTGTCTGCGCAGATCACCTCGTCGCCCCGTTCGAGGAGTCTCTCGATCAGGTGAGAGCCCAAGAATCCTGCCCCGCCCGTCACCAGAACGCGTTTCCGTAGCGCGTAGTTCCTCATGATCACATCCTTACACGAGAAGCGCGACGAGCTCTGCCGCTCGCACCGCGCCGTGACGATTCGTTTCCTGCTTCATCACGGCGCCGACGCCTGCTCGTGCGATGCAACTTCATCCGAACAGGCGCGAGCACGAGACGCCGATGCCGGCGACTCCGGTCGTCATGCGCAGCAATGATCCAGACGCTGGATCGCCCTCGACATGCGCGGTCGCGATGTAGAGATGCTCGAGCGCGTCACCGCCAAAGGCGATGCCGGTGGGGCGCGACGTGGCGAGCCGCTCGCGGTGACTCTCCACACCTGTCGGCGAGTAGCGCACGATCATTCCCCCGTCATGACGGGCCGACCAGACGCCTCCGTCGACATCGACAGCGAGACCGTCGGGCATACCCTCGTCGCGCGGCACGCGGGCAAACACATGTGCGTCGCGGATCGAACCGGTCTGCTCGTCGAACGCAGCGGCATAGATGCAGCGACGGAGTGAATCGGTGAAGTAGAACGTCGCCCCGTCGGGCGAGAAGCCTGCCCCGTTGGGCAGGAACGGATCTGCGATGACCACGGGTTCACTACCCGCTTCGAGTCGCCACAGGCGTCCACGTCTCCCCGGCGTCGGCATCTCTCCGCAGTACACGCGGCCAGCGCGATCGCACACCGCATCATTGAATCGCGTGCCTGCGACGCCAGCGACGTGGAGTACGGATTTCTGACTCTGCTCCGTGCAAACCGCACCATCGCGCTCGAACAGGACGAGTCGACCATCCGCTTCGATCGTCAGCGCACCGACGCTCGCCACGTCATGTTCCTCGACGCTCGATTCCACCGGGTCGAAGCGCAGGACCCGCGCCTGCTCGATGTCGATCCACCAGAGTTTCTTGCGCACCGCGTCCCACACGGGCGACTCGCCGAGTTTGCACAGCGCAGGCGTGACCTGTTCGACTGTCACGAGCGTTGATAGTATCAGTCTCGGTCGGTCTGACATGAAAGATGACGACGACAGGCTGTGTGGGACGCGCTCCGGTCGTCGGTATCGCGTGTTCGACGAGCGCACGGCGGCGCTGCATCTCGCGTGTCACGCAGCACCAGCCCACGCGTCGCTCGAGGAACAACTCGAGCTCGGTACGGCGACGCTACGCCGGATGACCGCGCGTGGCCTTCCGCAGATCGATGGTGCGGTCGACGGCGACGAGCTCCTCAACTTCTGCAGAGCTGTCGAAGACGACGCGTGGAAGCACGGGATGCTGTCCGAGTTTCGAAGAATGTGCGCGCTCTACGAACCAGGGATGCAGCGACGCGCCCGCGGTGAAGAGTCGCGCGCACGCTTTGTTCTTCGCCATCGGCGCCGCTGGTTCTTCGACGACAAATCGCAAGGAGATCCGGTTCGGCTCAGCTTCGCACTCCCGATCGACGACGAGCTGCGTCGCACCGTTCGCGTCGACGTTGTCGAAGCAGGTGGCTGCCGTTCCACGGTGTCCGCCGATTCCGTGGTGCTGCGCGGCGCCGTGCCGAACCAGAAATTCATCGACGCGGAGATCCGCATCGAGTCCGTGCTCGATTGCGATGCTTCACGGCTCGCCGAGCAAACGGGGCCCGATCTCTCGACGTGGCTATCCCTCGAAGAACCTGGGATCCCATGCTCTCCTCGCGTGGCAGCGCTCGCGCATGAATGGACAGCGGGGCGCAGCAGCGGCCTCGAGCAGATCCGCGCGCTGTGGGACGAGCTCGAGCGCCGTCTCGTTCCTGGCTTCCTTCACTCCGAGGATGACAAGATCGATCCGCTCGAGCTTGGCTGGGCAGACTGCAAGACGTCGTCGAGTCTGCTCGTTGCGATGACGCGCCATTTAGGTATCCCTGCGCGCCTCGTGTCGGGTGTCTTGCTCGTCAAAGAGCGACCCTGCGACTTCCATTTTTGGATGGAGGCATGGCTCCCCGACCGAGGCTGGACCCCGTTCGATTGGCTGGCGACGGTCGCGCTTTGCGATCCTGGCAACGCGGCTGATCGCTGGCGCTATCACTTCTTCGGTCAGCTCGACTACAGACTCGTTCACACCCGGTTTCCCAATCGCTTCGCGTCACTCTCTGGTGCTCGGCTGCCGAAGCACTGGTACCGTGTAGAGACGGGTGTGGGGACGAGCCGCATCCGTGAGTATCGTGCGGAGCAAGGCAATCGGCCGATCTTTACGGACACGTTCCAGGTCGAGGAGTTGTCGTGGATTTGATGGAAGTAGTCAGGACGTCTGCACGCGAGCGGTCTCTTCTCGACGAGAGCGGTGAGCTGCAGGTCACGTCGATCACGATCGTGGAGTTGGTCCTCATCGCTGCCAGGCCGGCGTGACAGCTTCCGACGGGCGCGTCGCGATCGTGACCGCGGCAGGGCGGGGCATTGGCCGTGCTGCCGCTCACGAGTTAGCGCGTGCCGGCATGCGCTTGGTACTCAACGATCTCGATGCCACGAGCGTAGAGACCGTGAACCGCGAGGTGCGTGATCTCGGCGCCGAGTCCGACATCGTCATCGGTGACATTTCCGATCCGTCCGTCGCTGTCTCTCTCTCCGAGCGTGCTGTTGTACGGTTCGGACGGCTCGACGTGCTCGTGAGCAACGCGGGGCATATCGAACGCGTTCCGTTCCTCGACATGACGCTCGAGCAACTCGAACGGGTGTTCCGGGTGTGTGTCACGGGCAGTTTTCTCGTCGCACAGGCCGCGGCCAAGGTGATGGTCTCCCGAGGCAGCGGCGGCGCGATCGTGTTCACGGGCTCGTATCTCGCCCGACAACCCAATCCGCTGACGAGCGCTTACAACGGCGCCAAGGCCGCGCTGAGTCAGTTCGCGGCCACCATCGCGGTCGAGCTCGCATCCGACAGCATTCGTGTGAACGTCGTCGAACCTGGGTGGATCGATACGCCCGGCGAGCGGAGTGCAGCGACGCCAGCAGAGCTTCGCGTGCGCGGTGGAATGCTGCCCTGGGGACGGCTCGGCCAGCCCGAAGAAGTCGCGCAAGCGATCGCTTTTCTCGTCTCGGATCAAGCGAGCTACATGACGGGCGCCGTGCTGACTGTCGACGGTGGCCTCGGGCTCTATGGCGTTCGGTGGAAGCCCAAGCGCTAGATTCACGAGCATCCGACCGCTCGCTGACAGCGTGAAGGCGGCTGGGAACCAATCCTCGCTGGATACGTCGCGGACAATCGCGATCGCGGCACGCGTGGTCTCATCGGCCCGTTCATCAACACGATCGCACACCTGGTGACGCTTCACCGCTGCCCGACGATGCGCTCTCGTAGTTCTCAGGACTTAGACGCGGCGTGCTTCGTGCTCCTTGTCCGGGCATGCCGAAGCTAGCGTTTCTCGTCAGCCTGTCGTTCGGGATCGTCACGTTCGCAACTCCCGCGTTCGCCGAGCCCGACGCCACGGATACCCTCGACGCTCATCAGACTGTCCGTGAATCGGACACTTCGCGCTCGCACCTCGGCGTCACCGCCGCGCTCGGTTCGCCGCTCGGCGAGCTCGGCGTCGAGTACACGCGAGTGCTCCACCCGAACCTCGAGCTCGGCGTCGGCGTCGGCCTCGCGAACATGCTGACGTTCGTCGACATGCCGACCACGCCGAGCCCGCAGGCCGCGATCATGCCGCGCGCCCGCCTGCCGATCGGCCCCGCCGTACTGACCCTCGGTGCGGGTCTGTCCGCCGGCCGCTACACGACCTACACGGGCGCGGGTCGCTACGGCGAGATCCAGGATCAGACGACGGCGCTGTGGACGAACGTCGAAGCCGGCGCGGAGGTCCACACCCACGGTTGGTTCGCACGCCTCTACGGCGGCATGGGGTTCATCGTCGCGCACGGCGACGTGACGCACGGCGACGGCTCGTCGAGCATGGACGTCGCCGATCGCTCGTTGCCCTACGTCGGGCTCAGCGTCGGCCGCGCGTTCTGAACGTCCTGCTGGTACGCTCTGCGCGATGAGGACTTGGGCGAAGGCGTCGTTGGCAGTGCTCGTATTCGCGTCGGTGTCGGGCGCGGAGACCGAGAAGGCGCCCGCGAAAGGCTTCTGGAAGATCCTCGTCGCACCGAACGCGAAGTGGATCCTCGAGCCGCACGCCGAAACGCGGATGGAAGCGCCGGCCGACAAGATCGTGATCGAGACATACGACGTCCGTCACATCGGCGAGAGCGACGTCGCGCGATTGCGATGGACGACGCTGAGCGGCAAAGAGTCGCAGCCGTACAACGATGGCGCTGACGATCTACCGACGCAGGTCGCGGTCACGGCCAAGGGAATGTATCTACTGCGCGCCGACATGGACGATGCGGCGGTGACGGCCGCGCTCGCCAAGTCCCCGTCGCGCTCGGATCCGCCCAAGCCGTACAAGGGAACGAAGCTCAACCACGGTCGCTACCTCCGCGTCGCCGAGCTCGGCGTCGTGTGCATGGGGTGGAGCCACGTCGAGAGCGACGGTGAGTGCGAGGAGCGCTGCGAAGGAGAGATTTGCATCTCACCGACGGACGGCATCATCAGCCTCGACGGAACATACACACCGCAAGACTCCTGGTACGTCGCCAAGAGCTACAAGGCGGACTACGACGGCGCGACGACGCTCCACTTTCGCAAGCACACGAAGCGCTAGCTCGGCTCCGTCCACCGCAGCCCGAGCACCGTGCGCGGGTTGTTCTCCCACGACTTCTCGCGAAACCGCGCGTCGATGTCCTTCGCGCCGGCGAGCTCGAGCAAGCCCTCGAAGAACCCCATCGTCTGCGTGGCGGCCGCTTCCTCCGCCGGCATTCCCATGTGATAGCGAATCTCGATCTGTGCCTCGCCCGCGTTGAGCATGAGGATGTCGAGCGCGGAGAAGTCGAAGAACGTCGCCCGCATCACCTTGAACCGATGCAGTGTCTCGATCGGATCGCCCTGCGCGAGGAGCATCGGCGTGACAGTTCGCATCTGCGCGGCGGAGAAGCGCCCCCACAACCGCACGGGCAGGAGCTCACCGCCCGCGACGAACCTCAGGATGAGGTTACCCATGCGCTCGAACGTCTCCATCGGATACCAGCCAGCGACATCGATCTGCGTGTCGAGGTACGGCAGGTCTGACGGCGGTAACTCCGTCTTCCAGTCCACGCCTTTGTGCGCCTTGAGCATGCGGATGTAGTCGAGGAACAGCACTCCCTTTACCTGGCGCATGCCTCATCCTCGCCTGTCCGCGGGCACCGTGGCTTCTCCGCGCGGGCTTAGTTCTCGGGACCGAGGTCGGGCAGGTTCTAGGCGGCGCTGGAGAGCGGATCACTCTGCCAGCTCGTACCCGGTAGCGACGCTCCCTTGATGAAATCGACGAACGCCCGCACAGCAGGCGCGAGCTTCCTGTTCGTCGGGAAGACGACGCTGACGTCCAGCGATGGCAACTTGCAGTCGGGAAAGAGTTGAACGAGCCGACCCGCCGCGACATCGGGCCCGCACACATACGCGGAGATGCAGCCAATGCCTGCGCCGTTCAGCACGAGACGATAGATCGTCAACGCCTCGTTCACCCGGACGCGAGGTGACGGATCGATGGACGCTGTCTGCCCATCGGGCTGAGTGAAGATCCACGGTCTCGCGCGCCCGTTGATGAACAGCTCGACCGCATCGTGATCACGCAGCTCGGCGAGGGTCCGAGGTGCTCCCCGACGCGCGAGGTACGACGGTGCGGCACAGAGGTACCGGTTCATGGACCCCAGCCGACGCACGACGAGATCCGAGCTGGGCAGTGGTCCGATGCGGATCGCGACGTCGACGCTCTTCGCGACCAGATCTGCTGGTTCGCTGGACAAGTCGAGAACGACGTCGACGTCCGGGTACTGCAGGATGAACCGGGGGATCAGGTCGGCGAGGATGTTGACCCCGAAGCCAACGCCCGCCGCGATGCGGAGAACGCCACGAGGACTGCTTCCAAAGGTGGTCACGTAGTCGACCGTCTCGTCGATGCGTGCCAGCAAGTCGGCGCAGCGATCGCGGAGGGCAACGCCCGACTCGGTGAGTACGACGTCGCGCTTCGTGCGCTGAAACAATCGCGTCCCCAACGCCGTCTCCAGCGCCGCGACGGATCGACTGACGCTCGACTTGGGAAGTTCAAGCGTTCGTGCAGCCGCCGAAAAGCTGCGCAACGTTGCGACCTTCTCGAAAACGCGAAGAGCGTTGAGATCGATCATGAACGCGAGTGTATCTGCGTTCCGAGCGTGGCTCTCCGTGTCCAGGAGCCCACTCGTCGAACGCATGCGAGGCCAACGACCACTTTCGGCGTTCCTGCCCTGGAACGCGGTGTTCAAGACAAGCGCATTTCTCGCGAAGCCGTCGAGGTGTGAGGTGGCGGGCGAGAGGGAGACATCCACATGACCACATCAGGCAAAACGGTGTTGTTGATCGGGCTCGAGCCGAAGTTCGTCGACTACGCGGCTCTCCCCGTCAAGCTCGACGAGGCCACCCTCCGCGCCGGTCTGGCCGCGGACGAGAAGCGACTACGCGATCTTGGCTTCGACGCCAGCTGGTTGCTCGTCGACCGCGGCGAAACCGCCGAGGCCGTCACGGCGGCGGCTCTGCAGTCGCAGCACTACGACTGCGTCCTGATCGGTGCAGGCATCCGGACGATCGCGCCTCTGTTTCTCCTGTTCGAGAAGCTGGTCAATGTCGTCCACCAGAACGCGCCACACGCAGCGATCTGCTTCAACACCGTTCCGCAGGACACGGCCGAGTCCGTTCAACGTTGGCTCCCTGTATGAAAACCGGCTCGGTCGAAGTTCGTCACGCGCTGACCTCCAGAGACGCAGCAGTGATGGCGGCAATGAGAGCCGCGGTCGCTGCCGCGAAGGGCACGATGAGTGGCCCCGAGGCGCGCGGTCCGTTCGACGAGGTGATGGCGCACACGCCGTCCGCGTCCGGCGTGGACTATGAAGAGGCGAACATCGGCGGCATACCGGGCGTGTGGTGTCGACCGCACGGAGCGCGTCCCGGTGCCGCGTTGCTTCACCTGCATGGTGGCGCGTACGTTCTCGGGTCGGCGCACGCCTACCGCAACTTCGTCGGGCAGATCGCTGCTCGCACGCGGACCGCGGCGTTCATCCCCGACTATCGCCTCGCGCCGGAGCACGCATTCCCCGCCGCCATCGACGACGCTCGGCGCGTCTATCGCGGCCTCGCAGAGCAGGGTGCACGGCAGCTCGTGATCGTCGGTGACTCGGCTGGCGGCGGGCTCGCCTTGGTGTTGCTCTCGCTCGCGCACGCCGACGCGGTCTCGGGCCGTGGCCTCGCTCCGTCCGCCGCCGTCGCGATGTCACCCTGGACCGACCTCACCTTGACGGGGGCCAGCTTCACCAGCCGCGCTGACGCCGACCCACTGGTCACTCACGAGATGCTCGCGAAGACTCGCGATCTCTATCTCGGTGGACATGACGCTCGCGATCCGCGCGCATCGCCACTCCACGGCGACCTCACCGGCCTTCCGCCGATCCAGCTCCACGTCGGTGACAGCGAGGTGCTGCTGGACGACTCGCTTCGCTATGCCACCCGAGCGCGTGCGGAGGGAGTCGACGCGACGGTCCACATCTGGGATGGGATGCCGCATGTCTTCCCCGCCAACGTAGGAGCTCTCGATGCCGCCGACGCGGCGCTCGCGCTCGTCGCCACGTTCGTCGACACCACGCTCGGTACGTAACCCGCCTAGCGCACGGACAATCCGCCGTCCACATTCACGTTGGCGCCCGTCATCCAGTTGCCGCGGTCGGATGCGAGCAACGCGACAACCTCCGCCACGTCTTCAGGAGCTCCATACCGACGAAGCGGTAGGTCCTTGGCGAACAGATCGGGCGGGGCGCCCATGGCATCACTGAACTCGCGGCTCCCCGGCGTCGTTGTCGGGCCTGGCGAGACGACATTCACGCGGATCTTGCTCGGCGCCAGATCCAGCGCGAGCGATCGCGAATAGCTGTTGAGCGCAGCCTTGGCAGCGGCGTAGTGCGCGATGGCAGCGATGGGCATCGTCGCCGCACCCGACGAGATGTTCACGATGGCACCTGCCTTCGACTCGCGCAGTGCGGGCAGAAGCGCGTTCGTCAGTCGGATCGCCGCGAACAGATTCAGCGCGAAGCTCGCTTGCCACGCCTCCTCCGGAATCGACGCGGTACCTTGCGGGAATCCTCCGGCGCCGCCCGCGTTGTTCACCAAAATATCGAGGCCACCGAGAGCGTCGATCGTTGCGGTCGCGATCGCCTTCACGCCGCTTTCGGAGGCCACATCGCCCTCGACGAAGGTCACGCCGGCGGGCAAGTTCCCGCCACGCGCGCGCGCCGTCACAACGACGCTTGCTCCCGCGTCGAGCAGTCGCTGCGCGATCGCAGCACCGATGCCGCGAGTACCTCCAGTCACTAGCGCACGACGACCGACGAGCTCCTTGGAAAAATCTAGCTTGTTCGACACGGGACTCCTTGGGGTTGAAACCTGCGTCCCAAGCTGGGGCGCGCAGCACGAACGAGCCTTGCGACGTCGTCCGGGAAACTTGCGAAATCGTCCGCGCCAGCTGGAGCCCGACGCCGCGCGCGCTACGGTGCCAGGCGATGGACGCACTCAGCGCAGTACTCGCCACCGTTCGTCTGCAGCAGTTGTGCTGGGTCTCGACGGTCGCTCGTGCACCGTGGGGACTGTCGCTTGCGGGCGGAAAGCGCTGCGTCCGCTTTCACTACATCGTTCGCGGCAACGCCTGGCTCACACTCGACAAGAGCGACGAGCCACGCGTCGCGCTCTCTGGCGGAGACCTCGCCGTTCTACCTCACGGTCACGGACACGCGCTGCGCGACCAACCCAGAAGCAGCGTGCGCAGCTGGGACGAGATCGCGCGATGCACGACGCCAACATCCCCGGGCGTCTTTCGCGTCGAGCTCGGTTCCTCCGGGGCCGAGACGACCATCATCACCGGTTCCTTCGTGCTGGACGATCCGAATGCAACGCCGCTCCTCGCCGCGCTCCCACCACTCATTCGTCTGGCGCCCGACGCAGAGCAGACCGTCCCCTCGTTCCTCGAGAACATTCAGTTCATCGCGCGCGAAGTCGACTCGGACCGGCCCGGCTCCGAAATCGTGCTCCTCCGAATGGCCGACGTACTTCTCATCCAGATCCTCCGTGCCTACCTCGCGCGCCTCCCCGACGACGGAGGCGGATTTCTCCGCGCGCTCCGCGACTCGAGTACCGCCGCCGCGCTCGGCGCCATGCATCGTCGCGCCGAAGCACCCTGGACCGTCGCCTCGCTTGCCGAGGAGGTCGGCCTCTCGCGCACGGTGTTCGCCGCACGCTTCACACAGCTCGTCGGCGAGCCGCCGCTCGGCTACCTGATGCGCTTGCGGATGCAGAAGGCAGCAACGCTCCTGCGCGACGGAGCAACACTCGCCGAGACGTCACGTCAAACGGGCTATGGCTCGGAGGCCTCGTTCAGCCACGCATTCCGTCAGTGGGCCGGCGTCGCCCCGGGCGCGTACCGGAAGCGGATCCGGTCGCCTTCCCCGACCAACGGGTAGAGCTCGGTGCTCGAACGATCACGTCCCACGATCGCGGTTAGTCATTTGCGAGCCGTCCGCTGTCCGACGGCACGCGGACATCGCGTCCACCGCGCGGACATTCTGACGCCCATCTGCGCGTGATTGCATGACGCCCGCGTCGGCGCGTCGCTTGCTGCACACGCCGCATGCGCCAGGTCCGGCTCCCCAAGCGGCAACGCATCCGCGACTTCGCCCGCACCTGGATCGCATCCAAGAGCCTCAGCGTCGACGCGGGCACCGCGCTCACCTACGCAAAGGCCCTCGAGGATCACGTGGTGCCCGAGCTCGGCCACATCTGGTACGACCGCCTCAAGCAAGCCGACGTACAGAAGTGGGTAGACCTCTGCCTGCGCCGCTCGTTCATCACCGCATCGGGCACGCACAAGCGCTACAGCCGCGCCGCCGTCCACGGTTGGTTCCGCGTCTTTCGCACCATGACCAAGGACGCGATCGACACGTTCGAGCTACCGCGCGATCCGTGCGTGCGCATCCGCTTCCCGCAAGCCGAGCTCTCCGACGGCTCGAACGCGCTCACGCCCGCCGAGCTCGCCGCGTTCCTCGCCGAGATGCACGCCGCCTATCCGCACCACTACGCGCTCGTCATGCTGCTCGCGCTCACGGGCCTGCGCTTCTGCCACGCGAGCGCCCTCACGTGGAGCGACTGGGATGAACGCAACGCACTCCTCCGCATCCGCCGCAAGCAGGTGAGGGGAGTCGTCTCGTCACTGACGCGCAAGAAGCGCGCGCCGGGCGTGATCCCCGTCGAGCCGATCCTCGCGACGGCCCTGCGTGAACATCGCGACCTGCTCGCCGAGACGAACGCACCGGGCTACGAGCTCGGCTGGATGTTCCCGTCGGAGGCGGGCACGCTGCGCACGCCCAACACGATGGACAAGGCGTGGGCGCGCTGTCTCGCGGCGGCGAACGTGCGGCGTCGCTTCACGCTGCATGGCCTGCGCTACACGTTCACCGACTTGATCCGCTTGTCGAACGCCGACGCGGTCGTACGCCGCGCGCTGACCGGCCACGTCACGCAGGAGATGCAGGACCACTACTCGAACGTCGGCACCGAGGAGAAGCGCGCAGCGATCGCGGGTGCGGCGCGGTTGCTCTCGGAGGCACTCATCTCTTCTTGAGAATCTCTTCGCGGACCTCGACCCAGGGACGCGCGGCCGACGGATCTCTTGCGTGTTGGCGTAGGCGCTCATCTAGCAATGTGCGCTCGCCCTCGCTGAGGGGGAGGAGGGCAGCGGCTGCGGGATCGATTGCGATGCTGTCCAAGGATCATCGATGAGCTGCAACCGAGTCAGGCGCAACCCTTCGCAGTGCGCTGATTCGGATCGCCTTCTGCCGACGTAAGCAACGCCAAGAGTGTTAACTCCGAATCGGTCTCGCCCGGACGTACGCCACATGGGTGGTGCCACGCTCGCGGCTTGCACGTAACATTGGGGCGTGACTCAGAAGCGAAGGCTGAGTACCTCGGTTGAGGCCGAACTGCTGGACGCGGCAGAAGTCGCTGTGGAACGCGGCGACGCTCCTACTCTGAGTACGTGGATCAGCGACCGCGATTCGACTCAAGCTCGAGAACGACACCAAGTTGCGAGGGTTGTCGGCCTACTTCAAAGAATACGAAGTCGAGTTTGGACCGATCACCGCCGCCGACATGGAGGCGGCTAAGCGAGAGGCAAAACGCCGTGCGATTTCAGTTCGCGGATCGCGAGCAGGCAATCGCGAAAGAAGTACGCACGATGAGCCTCATCCTCGACGCAGGAGCTCTCATCGCGGTCGAGAGAGGTGATCGGTTAAGGAATGCCCTCATCCGCGCCGAGCTCAAGTCCGACCGCACTCCGCTCACTCACGGCGGGGTAGTCGGTCAGGTGTGGCGCGGAGGCCTCGCCAAGCGCTCCTGGCGAGGCTGCTTCCTCAAATCATCATCGCACCACTCGATGCGTCGATCGGCCGCGAGGCTGGCGGTCTGCTTGCGCGCGCGCGACTCTCGGACGTCATCGACGCTGCTGTCGTCCTGCTCGCGGAGGATGGAGACATCATCCTCACCTCCGATCCCGACGACCTCGCGCCGCTTGCAGTTGCGGCAGGAGTACACGTCGACATCGTGTCGGTCTGACCGCTTCTTGGTTGCCGCCGAGAATTCCATAGGTAGAATATTCCGTGGACGGAATGTCTGCGCCGAATATCTCGAAGCGGGAACGCATCCAGGTGTTCCTCGACAGGCTGAGCAATGCAGCGCCCGCCGATAACGACACGGACGCAAGGAAGCTGATCGATGACACCCTTAACAGCGTCGAGGACGAGTTGACCGACATTCCTTGCAATCCAGCTGCGTGGCGCAATGACGGCAGGCTTTACCCAGCCCAAGACGACAGCGCGAGCAGCGTTGATGAGCACCCCGACGTCACGAGATTCGAGAGCAAAGGGCACGAGACGTACATCCGCAGAAATGGCGCGTTCGAAATTCGCGATCTGAGAACAAACGAGATCGTCATCTCGAAGCAGGCGCAAACGGGCAGGGAGTGTGGTCATGAACTCGATCGAACAACTAAAACTGAACATCGAACGGTCCCTCGCGGGTATCGAGACCTCGCTGCGAAAGCCACGCAAGGAGAACGGCCATTGGTGGCTGACGGTAAAGTTCAAAGAGCGCGTGGTTCGTGTCGAGTGGGTGCCGACGCGAGGCTTCGGGATCAGCACGCTCGAGCCGGACACGGCCTACGGTGAAGGTCCTGACGAGCTCTTCGGCGATCCGGCAGGAGCGTCTCGCAGGGTCGTGGAACTGCTCCGCAGCGGACAGCGCTCGATACCTCCGAACGAGGTTTTGTTGCGAGATCTCCGAGCGACAGTCGGGTGCACGCAGGAAGAGTTGGCAGACCGGCTCGGCGTGCAGCAGGCCGCAGTCTCGCGTTTGGAGCGTCGCTCTGACATCACACTTGGATCGCTTCGACGTTACGTCGAGGCGTTAGGGGCAGAGCTCGAGATCAGCGTGAAGACCAAAGCGGGCGAGCAGATCAAGCTCTGGAACCACACGACAAAGAAGGAGCGTCGATGACAACGAGCATGAGGTTGCTCGTGATGACGGTGAGCGACCTCGAACGCGCGCGCGGTTTCTACTCCGCGCTCGGTCTTGAACTAACGGCCGAGCAGCACGGAAACGGTCCTCTGCACTACTCATGCGTCATGCAGAACACGATCATGGAACTCTATCCGTGCACGAAGGATCACCCGCCGAGGGCTCCGTTGAGGATGGGGTTCGATTCCAAGGCGGCGACATGGAGAGGGTTCGTGTCGGAAAATCTGCTCAAGACCGAACCGCGCTTGCTCAGGACCTCGGCCGCGGCCGACGTCTATCTGATCCGAGATCCGGACGGCAACGCGATCGAGCTCGAAGTTGGCACAAACGAATGAGCAAGCGATGACGGCGTCTTCCGTCGCCGTCCGCCGGAAGAAGAAACGGCGGATGCATGTGACGGTGGAAGCGGCGCTCGTTGAAGCGGCAAGGCAGGCGGTAGCGCGTGACGAATATCCGAGCATGAGCGCGTGGCTCTCTGATGCGATGCGGCTTCGGATCGAACGTGACGCGCGAAGGTCAGGGAGCTCTCGGCGGCAGCCGAAGTGACCATCGCGCTCCCGCCAAACAAGGCAGTAGCGCTGGAGCATTCGCCGAACCGATCGCTGGCTCGGACGTCAACTGGTGTCACGGGCCTTCCTGCTCTGTCGCGCACGAGTGGTGATCGAAACGGGCGTTCCGAGCTTCAAGCGGCAGGTCGAAACGGCCTTGTCCGTCGCACGGAATCCTGCGATGGAAACACATGATCCTGGCTGACGAAGATGCGGCGCTTTTCTACCGCGCGTGGGGAGCGCTACTGACGTGGGTGAACGACCTGCGCAAGGTCGTCCCGCCGTTCCGTCGCCCGACTCCTGAACATCCGATCGATCCGATGTCGGCGACGAAGATCCGAGACGTGCTGTGGGCCGAGGACACTCTGCGCGAGCGGTTCCTGGTCGAAGGCGCGGGTGATCTCGCGGCCGCCGAGCGCGAGCTCATCGCGTCGTGGAAGCACCGGGTGCGCGGACGGTTCGTCATCCTCAGCCACCTCCGGACGCTCAGCTCGTCGCGATGTTCGAGCGGACGCGCGCGGCAATGAACGCATGGATGGAAGCAATGAATCACCTGACCGCAGCCAGGTAGGTGTCGCGTTCCAGTGCCAGCCGCGCGCCGCCCAGCGCGGATCAATCAAGGCGGAAGCCGCAAGCGACGAGCAGTGCCTGTTCGATCTCTTGCCACCGCGCCGGCGGCAACTCGGTAGTCCTTACCCCGACGCACCGGCCGCCTCCCAACTACGCGAAACGATGCTGAGCAGCAACGTGTACTCGAGAGGAGCGCCAGCCGGGACGGCTGAGTCTCGCGACTGACGAGCGTACCCGGCAAATCCACCGCAGCTGACGGAAAGGTGGCCTTCCAACCTTCGCCATCCCAAAGTCGAAATGAAAGTGATCGCGCGTCGTCGCACCTTCGGTGAATTTCGCCAGCGCCCTAGGGTGCTACTGCTCGCTCGGCCAAGATTCGGCCCTCGAGCGATCGCACTTCGTAGTTCAACTGGCGCAAGAAACTGAGACCGAGCAACCCATCAATGTCCCAGCCCGAAGGTAGATCTTGAGCGTAGATACGAAAGTCTTGTTGCTCGAACCCGAGGCACTCGAGCTGCTTCACGCGCAACAGATATCCGTGCTCGCGACCGGCGATCGAACGAGTGCTTGCAACCTGCTCACCGTGCTCGCGCGCGCTGTAGCCCAGCTCATCGAGAACGTCCGATGCGATGATCGTCGGTGCGGCTCCAGTATCGACCACGAGCCGCAACTCACGCTCATGACCGTTCGCGCTTAACACGTAGGCCGGAACGATGATGAGGTCCTTCAGCGGATCAAAGGTCGTAACTGTCATCGAGAGTGCCACAACGGGTCCACGTCGCCCTTGATCAGCTTGCCCGTGAAAAAACATCCGACTGACTGGCGGCGCGTTGCGTACAGCTCTTTCATCGTCGGACTCGCCGCCTTGCGCTCTGAAAATGCAGCGACGATTTCGGCGTCAGTAAACGCGAAATCGGTCCGACTGAAATGAGCGATGTCGGCGAGGACTACCCATTGGTCAGGATATCGCTCGCAGATCTCGTCCCACGTGAGGCGCCTGACAAATTCGGCGGCGTGATGCGTGACCATAATGAAAGAGTCCTCTCGCCAAGAGGATTGTCAAGTTTCGCGCCGCGCCGGGGATCGCATGCTTGCGAGTTGGAGCTGTAAGTCCGCGCTGGACCTTTAGCTCTGTTGCCAGATCACTCGGCGTTCACTCGGCGTTCAGCGTTGCCTCGTCACAGAGTTCCGCGTGCTTGGGTCGTATCTCGTCGCCCGTTAACCGGTCGAAGTGTGAACGCGGGCGGAACCGCCCGATGGCGACGCTTGACCGCCCCAGAGGTTCCGGTATGGTTGGCTGGCTCTGCGGGATTAACTCAGCGGTAGAGTGTCAGCTTCCCAATTCGTGGTGAGCTACTCCGTATCTCGCTAACTCGCTAGTCTGACAGGGCATCAACCTCAGTTGGTGTCACGGGCCGTCCAGCTCTGTCCAGGGGTGAGTGGTGATCGAAGTGGTGATCGCAGTCCGCGTACTTACGCGGCGCATTTGGTCGAGACTCTCGCGGATCTCGCGGCTGACACTCCGCCTAGAAAATCGTCTGCGATTTCACGCAATCGATTTTCGCGTCAGGGTTCTTACAAGATCGATCTCGGCTGGTGGTGATCACCACAGTCGGCGATGAGTGCCGCCGGATGATCACCACCGTCCGCGACGAGCCGCCAGATCGGGCGGACGTCTCGTCGTTTACCAGCGGACTCTCCACATGCCACCGCCCGTACACGAAGCGCAGTGCTGCATTTGC
>DASYDE010000127.1:0-46031 GCA_036499725.1 Kofleriaceae bacterium | reverse complement strand
CCACACCGGCGATATCCGCTGGAACTTCGAAAAGTTCGTCATCTCGGCCGACGGCTCGCAGATCACGCGCTTCTCGCCCAAGACCACGCCGGATGATCCGGCCGTCATCGCCGCCGTCGAAAACGCGCTCCCCAAGAAGTAGAGATGCAGACACGTCTGGAACGCAGCTATCGGTTCGAGGCTGCGCACTTTCTTCCGAAGGTCCCCGCGGGCCACAAGTGCTCGCGGATGCACGGTCACAGCTACGCGATCGAGATCGCGATCGAAGGCGCGATCGACCCCGAGCGCGGTTGGCTGATGGACTTCTCCGAGATCGACGAGCACGTCACGCCGCTCGTGAAGCAGCTCGATCATCAGGTGCTCAACGAGCTGCCGGGCCTTAACAATCCGACAAGCGAGCTCCTCGCCGTGTGGTTCTGGCAGAAGCTCGCTGCGACATTGACTGGGCTAGTCGAGGTCGTGGTCAGTGAGACGCCAACCTCACGGTGTGTCTATCGCGGCGAGTGATACGCTTTGACCGTGTCTAGGTTGGGTGTTGCGCTGCTCTCGATTGCGTTCGCCGGATGCTTCAGCGAGCCCGGCCGTCCGTCGGGCACTGGCGATGATGATGGAGGCCTGGGCAGCGATGCGGGCCACGACGGTCCAGCGCCCGACGCGTTTATGGGTCCGCTGCAGGTGAAGGTGCTCTCGGTCTCGCACTGGAACGACGATGGCTCCGTCGGCGATCCCGCGAGCATGGACAAGACGCACTGGGCGCTGAACCTCACCGGAGCTCAGAACGGCCAGCTGTTGCTGCTGCTCGGCACGGTCGACAACGGCGGCGGCATCCAGTTCGACCAGACGCACTACCCGACGGGGTGGACCAACATCGCCAACATCTTCACGGCCGGGCCCGACACGCAGACGACGATCTTCGCGTGGAAGATCGCCCACGACGAACCGGCAACTCAGGTGGGCCCGTACGGCGACGTGAACTCGAGCGGCACGGCAACGTACGTGGTCCTCGCGATCGACGGCTTCGATCCTGCGAATCCGATCGAGACGCAGGACACGGGCGGCCAAGGCGATCACCCGGGCGTGAATCCGGTGCCGATTGCAAGCCCGGGCGTGAGCGTGACGACGCCGGGCACGCTCCTCATCAGCGCGATGGCTGCCGACTGGGACAATGGCGATCGCGAGTTCACGTACAACTTGCCGACGGGCTTCGTGAAGCTCGTGGAAGCCAGCGACAAGGGCTTGGAGCACCTCGACTACCACTGGTCGACGATGGTCGTCAGCCAGCAGACGGTGGACGCAGGGTTGACGGGACCGGTGTCAGGAACCCTGACGGCGAACGGAGACGTAGCCTACGGCATCTACGGACTGATCGCGATCAAGCCGATGCCGATGCAATGAGCAACTCGGTCCGCGTTGTCACGCTGAACTTCTGGCAGCTCAGCGCGCCGCTCGAGAAGCGCCTCGCGCTCGCCATCAGCCAGCTCGCAGGCCTCGCGCCCGACGTCGTCTGTTTGCAGGAAGTCTGGCCGCACGGCGGCCGCACGACGGCGCACGCGATCGCGGACGCGCTCGGCATGCAGGTGCACTACGCGCCGAGCGTGACGTGGGACGGCGGCGAAGAGGGCCTCGCGATCCTCGCGAAGAAGATCGAAGCGACCGCGTCGCTCGCGCTGCCCGAGCCGCGACTGAAAGATGCGCGGCAGCTGCTCAGTGCGCAGGTCGCGACGGCGGGTGGACCGATCTGGATCCACACGACGCACCTGCACTACCGCCTCGACGACGGCGTCGCGCGAGAGAAGCAGGTCCTCGCGATCGATGCCGCGATCCGCGCGCACCGTACCGACACGTCGCCTCCGCAGATCCTGTGCGGCGACATGAACGCGACGCCTGACTCGGACGAGATGCGCTTCCTGCGCGGTCTCACGACGCTCGACGGCAGGCGCACGCACTTCCAGGACGCGTGGCTGCGGCTGCATCGCGAGACGCAACCCGGCGACGGGCCCGACGAGGGCATCACCTGGTCGAGCGAGAACGAGCACACGCGGCCGCTGCGCTCTCTCGATATCGATCGCCGCATCGACTACGTCTACGTGACGTCGCGCAAGAAGGACGGGCGCGGCACGGTGCACCGCTGTGGCGTCGTGTTGACCGGACGCGAGGACGGCGTGTGCGCGAGCGATCACTACGGCGTGTGCGCTGACGTGCAGGTCGTCCCGAATCCCTGATCAGCGCTACAGCGGAATCGTGACCATGCCGCCGCTGTCGAACGCGTAGGCGCGGCCGTTGCCGATCGACGCACCGATGTAGCTCGGCGGCATCTTGTCGATGTGATACGTGCCGAGGTTGCAGGGCACCGGCTCGAAGCCGATGTCCTCACCTTCGTTGTTGTTGACGAAGTTCAAGGACAGGTCGCCGATGCGTTGGCAGGACGCGGTCGTCGGAGCGACGCCGTCGATCGTCCAGTTGACGTAGAGGTCGCGCAGACCAGCGGGCGATGCGCACGATTCGTCGCGGGCGCAGACCTGATCGCTGTTGCACTCCTGGTCGACCATGCACTGGCCGGGGTAGCTCGTCGTCGATGACGGGCAGCCGGCGAGCACCGCGAGGAGCCCGATCAGCAGCGAACTATTCGATGTAGAACGCACTCGTGTAGATCCAAGGATACTCGGCGTCGGCGAGCTTGGTACCGAGATCATGAAGGTAGGGACCGAGGTGATGCGGGGTCATTCGCACTTCGACACGGTACGCACCGGCACCCGCGAGCGGGACGTGGACGGGCTCCGTCGTCGGCCCCGGAATCGTCATCACCGTCGTCACCGTGCCGCCGGGTGCGATGTGGATCACTTGCGCGCTGATCTCGGGAGCCGGCAATGACGCATCGAGACCGCGGATCGCGGGGACCGAGACGACCATCTGCGCGTCGCCGGCCATCGCGGTCGGAATCACACCACCGATCTCGTACGTCGTGCCGCTGGCCGTGATGTACGCGTCGAAGTTATCGGGCGTGCCGAACACCTCGAACACGGAGTAGTTACGACCGATGCTGAGCGCTTCCTTCACCTGGCCGATGTCGTGCGGATCCTGGACGAGCGCGATGTTGCTGAACCAGCGCAGCACGCGGCGGTAGCTGTCGCCGCGCTCGCCATCCGCCATCGTGATCGGCAGCGCGTTCTGATGCGCGTCGCTGCCCGACGTCACGACGATGTGGCGGCCTTCGCCAAGGAGCGTCTGCCACTTGGTGATGGCCGGCATGTTCGGCGAGAAGAACGCGAGCAGCGCGAGATCCGGTTCGGGGTGGCCCGGCTGCGTGTCGGCGAACTGGACAGCACCGGCGATCGCAGCCGCGCTATCGAGGCCGAGGTACATCGAGCGGATATTCGGATCGATGTTCGCGTGGAGGTTGTAGATCTCGATGCCGTCGGGCTGCAGCTCGCGAATCTTTGCGAGGTCTTTGTCCTCGGTGTGCGCGAGCCAGACCATGCCGCCTGCCGCGCGGAACGCTGCCGCCGTCGCCGCATCGTTGCCGTTATAGATGTCGTGCCGGGCCTGCACCGTCGCGGCTTCCGGGTGGTGGTCCAGCATGATCGGCATGATGTCGTTCTCGCCACCGATGGTGAGCTGAACGGTGTGGCCACCCTCGCAGTGGATCTGCGACGCGACCTGCATGCCATCGCGCATGATCGCGGTGTCGGTGCCGCGCATGCTGAACAGCGTCGTGAAGTCCTCGTCCGCCATCGACGCGTCGTGGTCGGTCAGATCCGCATAGTCGATGCGCGTCGTGCACAGCGCCGCGCGCAGATCCGCGAGGCACATCTCGTCGGGAACGCCGCCGGGGCGCGGGTTGTTGTCACATGCGTCGTGCGAGTACGGAGAGTGGAGATGGACGATGCCGCGCGACGGCGTCAGCCCGCGGCGGGTCCCCATGACAGTCGCCTCGGGCAGGGTCGGATCCCACACCGGGAGGTCCGCAGCATCGATACCGGCGTCTACCGGCTTGGCGCCGGAGCCGTCACCGCATGCGGCAAGAGGAGCGAGCAGGACGAGCCAGACCAGGCGGGACACCGGCGGACCATACACCCGCCGCTACCCCTGTCATCCAGATCGTCTAGGGGGCCAGGACGGGCGCCTCCCCGAGGGTGCGTGGTACGCTTGGCGCGTTCGTGAGGGAACGCGACGTACATCACGGCGGGCTGCGCCAAGCACTTGCCGTCACAGCGATCTCGCTCGTGTTCGGAGCATGCGTTCCCAAGGCGGAGCCGCCGCCCAAGCTGGTCTACACGCCGGGCAAGCTCGTGTTCGCAGTGCTGCCCGCCGAGAGCCCCGCGTTCCCGATCGCCGCGCGCGCTGCGACGGAGCGATTGCGCCGCGCCCGCGTCAAAGGCCTCGACGAACCGCAGATGTCCAAGGTCTCCCTCGACGTCGTGCAGCTGCAGATCGAGTGCGTCGAGCAATCGAACGGCTGTTACGAGAAGGTCGGCAAAGAGCTCGGCGCCAATCAGCTGCTGTTCGCCGAGATCGCGAACGGTCCGCGCCCCGACAGCATCAGAGTCACGATCACACTGTTCGACGTCGACGGTGTCACGCGCCGCAAGGCGGCGAGCAAGGTGTTCGCGACCGAGGAAGATGTCGTCTGGGGTGTCAATGACGTCGTCGAGGAGGCGACCAAGCTGTGACCACGCCCGCCAAGCCCAAAGGCGATGGCGAAGAGCTCGTCGAGATGGAGGCGATGGACCTCGAGGAGTGGGAGCGCGACAAGCACACGCCGCAGGCCGGTCAAAAGCTCGACGAGCTCGTGAAGCAGACCGCGGCCGCCCCGCCCGCTCCGCCGCCCCCCGCGCGCTCCACGCAATCGATCGCACGCACCGTCACACGTACGCCCGCCGCCGGCGTTGGTGTGGCGGCCGCTGTTCCACCCAAGTCTGGCGACGGTAATCCGTTCGATGGTCCGACGGTGCGCAACGCAGGTGCCGCGATGGCAGCGTCGCAAAAAGGATCGCAGACGCCGCCCGGTGGTGCCCCCATCGCGCGGATCACACCGACGAAGGTCGCGACGCCGCCGCAGGGCACGCCCGTCGGGCGCAACACGACCGCGCGCACGCCAGCGTTGGGTGTCGGCGTTGGCTCGCCTGCCGCTCCCGTGGCTCGCGCCGATGCAGCGGCTGTCGTTCCTGCGCGCACGCAAACGCCCGCGGTCGGCGTCGGTGTTCCTGCTCGACCGACCGCCGCTCAACCGCCGCAAACACCGGCGCCGCGCGCGACAGGTGGACCGCCCCCGCAGACGCCACCACCTCGTCCCGCAGCACCGCCGCCGCCGACGCCGGCGAGCACACGCACCCAGGCACTGCCGATCGTCACGCGTACGCCCGCCGCTGCGCCGGCCGCGAGTGTACGCGTTCCAGACAAAGCAAAGGCGCAGGCCGAAGACACCGAGGGATGGTCGCTGCCCGACGACGAACCCGCGAAGTCAGCACCTGCAAAGGCCGCGACTCCGTCGGCAGCTTCTCCGGCGAAACCGGCGACCGCGAAGATCGCACCGGCCCGCGGGCAGGCGCCCGATCCGTCGCGCATCGTCGCCCCGAAGCCCAAGCTCGAAGCGCTCCAGGCCGAGAACTGGGCGCTCGACGACAGCGCGATCGAGGACCCATACGCACCCAAGGATGCCGCGCCCCCCGCTGCGAATCTCGGCTCGGCTCTCGCGGGTCAGGTCACTCCGACGCCGTCGGCCAAGGCGCCCATCGCCAACCCCGCCGCGAAGGCGGAACCGGAGGTCGACTTCGACTCGCCGTTCGCCGCGTCGACGACCATCGGCACGCTCGACGAGGATCTCCCGATCGCGATCGCACCTGCCGCGAGCAACGCGCGCCGGTTCGTCGAGTCGGTCTCGCCGGCATCGTCGCCGGAGATCGATCCGCTCAACCCACCCACGCTCGATCCCGACGCTCTCAAGACCCTCGATCCGGACTCGGCGGGCGACCTCGCCGTCGCGAGCGATGACCTCGCCGTCCCCACCGCGACCGACGATTCCGACGACGATGATGGTGACGCCGACGATCTGTCGGAGTTCCCGCCTCCGCCGATCGTGACCGCGCCCGCAGCGTCCGGGCGCCGCAACACGCCCGCGCCGATCCACACGCTCGCCCCGCCGATGGGTGCACTTCCCACCGATCCGACGGCCCCCCTCGCCGCTCCGCAGCGCAACACGCCGCCGCCGATGCAGGCCGTCGCGCCGCCCGCTGCGGTTGATCCGCTCGCGCAAACATATGTCCCGCGGATGCAGACGCCGATTCCGCCGTCGACGTCGCAACCCATTCCGACGTTCAGGCCACCGTCACAGCCCGAGCTGTTCGAGGCCGAGGATGCGCGCAGCGAGCGCGATCAGCGCGCGATCAAGACGGACACGTTCGCGGCGGTGAAGCCGTCTGGCGGCTCCAAGCTGTTCCTCATCCTCGGCGGCGCAGCCGTTGCCGTGATCGTGATCCTGTTCTTCCTCCTGCGCGGCGACAAGAAGCCGACGACCGTCGCGACGAACGACAAGCCGGTGCCGACCAAGACGCCGGAGGTTGGTTCCGACGTTCCGACCACGCCGCCGGACAACACGGGCTCGAACGACACACCGGGCTCGAACACGCCACCCGAGACGCACGAGCCGACGGCGATCACCACGCCGCCCGTCACGCACGAACCGACGACCACACCGCCCGTCGCGCACGAACCGACGACCACGCCGCCCGTGACGCACGAACCGACGAACACGCCGCCCGTGACGCACGAGCCCACGGGCCGTACACCGACGGGACGGACACCGACGGTGCGCACGCCGAAGAACCCCAAGGGCAACAAGGTCACGACGACTCCAACGCCGCCGACCGCGACGCCGAATACCGGCGACGGTGGCGCCGCGAAGACCGCCTACGCCGACGGCAACAAGGCGCTCTACGCCGCCGACGCCGCCGGCGCGATCGCGCACTTCAAGGCTGCCCTCGCCGCGCAGCCCGGCTTCGCCGCCGCGCATCGCGGACTTGGTCTCGCGTACTCGCTCGCTGGCAATCGCGCGCAAGCAGTGACGGAGTTCAAGTCGTATCTCGCCGCGTCGCCGGGCGCCAAAGACGCCGCGAAGATCCAAGAGCGCATCACCGCGCTGCAGAAGTAGTCTCCTCTACCAGGAGCCCGCGAGACCGAACGTCGCGCCACCCTCGGGGAGCGCCGTGACTTCGACACTCGTCGGAGTCTTCGCGTAGCGGTACCAGAGATAACTGCTGACGACCGCACCCGCGCCCGCGACGCCGCCGAAGATCCACGACAGGTGCTGCTTACCGCGCGCGTCGTCGATGATGTCGTTGTACTGCTCGCGGGTGATGTCCGTCGCGCCCGCGTCCTTGATGCGCGATCGCGCAGAGACGTAGAAGACGACCGCGGTCGCGCCAAGACCAGCCGTGGCGATCGTCGCAACGATCGCGGGCACCTTCGACGGGCGCGCGTCCATCTTCTCCGTGGGCCGCTGCGTGATCGGCTGGACCGGCGCTGGCTTCACGAGCTCGACGTGAATGTCCTGACGAATGCGCGCGTGAACTTCGATCGGCTTGGTTGCGGGCGTGTACGCGTCAGCGGTGACGGTCAGCGTCTGTTCGCCGAACGGAACCCAGATGATGCGCGAGCCAACGAATTTCTCGTCGGTGTCCCAACCAGAGAGCGCGATCGCAGCGGTCTCGGGCGCGAGCGTGATGGAGAGAGGCGCGAACTCGCCGGCGCGCATGCTGTCCTCGGCCGTCGCGAGCGCCTTCTTCACGAGTCCCACGAACGTCGCGTCGAGCGTCGTTCCGCGCACGAGACACTCGTTGAGGTAGAGCGATGCGCGCGGGAGGTCCTTGGCGCGCTGATATGCAACGCCCACGTTGCAGAGATATTCCGGGCGCGGATCGATCGCGTACGCAGCGCGAAACTTTATGGCCGCCCGAGCGTACTCACTTGCAGTGGCCAACTCGGTTGCGTCCTTTGCCAGCGCCGCGGCATCTGCTGCCGGATCCGCGTGCGCGGGCCGAGCCCCCAGCCCAGCGGTGGCGCAGGCGGCGAGCACCGCGAGCGACGACCCCGGCCTTGGCATGGCGAGGAGCTTACCTCGCTGGGAGTGGCCTGCGCGCGTTGGCGACACCCATCCCACAGGTAGGTCTCACCCGTGTCTATGTTGCCAGGTTTGCGCATCCCGGTCCCCCGGCGGATACTTGTAGAGGTGTCTCGCCACTCCGAGACAAGAGCGTCGCTGTCCGGGGGGACGAGCGGCGGCGCCGGTGGGGGCGACGAGGCGTACTGCGCTACGTGCTCTCGATCCTTTGGCATGGATGCGAGTCACTGCCCGCACGACGGCACCAAGCTCGTGCGCTTCAAGGCGACCACCGATCAGATGATCGGCAAGGTCCTGGACGGTCGCTACAAGATCAAGAAAGCGATCGGCGAAGGCGGCATGGGCACCGTCTACTCCGCGACGCAGATGTCGGTCGATCGCGAGGTCGCGATCAAGGTCGTGCACCCGTCGATCTCGACGGAGCGTGAGGCAGCGAAGCGCTTCCTTCGCGAGGCGCGGCTCGCGAGCCGACTGAACGCGCCGAACATCGTCAACGTCTACGACTTCGGTCAGAGCGACGAGAACATTCTCTATCTCGTGATGGAGATGGTGAAGGGAGCCACGCTCGGCGGCCTCCTCGTCGCCATGGGTTCGCTACCGCCGTCGCGCGTCGTCGGTATCGCACTCCAGATGTGCGACGCACTCGAAGCCGCGCATCAGGTCGGCATCGTCCATCGCGATCTCAAGCCCGGCAACATCATCATCGCCGAGGAGATGCAGGGTCGCGATCTCGTGAAGGTGCTCGACTTCGGGCTCGCCAAATCGAACACCGCCGAGGGCTCGCTCGCGGGCATCACCAGCACGCACTCGCTGCTGGGCACGCCGCTCTACATGGCGCCCGAGATGATCGAAGGCTCGCCCGTCGACTCGCGCACGGACCTCTACGCGCTCGGCTGCATCATGCACGAGCTCCTCGTGGGCACGCCGCCGTTCAACGACAACGCGATCAGCGCACTGTTCGCGAAGCACTTGCAGGAGCCGCCGCCGCCCCTGCCGCCCAACGTTCCGGACGCGCTCGCGCAGATCATCTACCGCCTGATGGCGAAGCGCCCCGACGATCGGGTCCCCGATGCGCAGACGCTGCGCGAGGCGCTGTTCACTCTCGCTGTCGACACGCCGTCGAGCGGCACGCCGATCCTGCGCTCACATCGCGCGGGCACACCACTACCCGCAGCAACGCCACGCACCGACAGCAGCAATCCGTTCGCGGCCCCCGAGCGCGCGTCGGCTCACGGGACGCCATCACCAGACCTCCCGGGGGCGCGTCCGTACACGCCCGATCCGTCGCACGCACGCCCGTATGTGGCGGCGATGCCGTCGTCTCCGACGATCTCGCCCGGCGACATGATGTCACCGCTCGTCGGTATGGAGAGCGGCACGCATCAAGCAGCGCGCACGAGCGCACCGCAGATACCGCACGCGATCCCAGTGACCCAGCGCCCGCGTCCGCAGGCCCCCCCGAGCAACAAGAAGGTCGGTTGGATCATCGGCGGCGGCGCCATCGTGATCGGCGTGATCATCGGCATCGTCCTGGCGATGGGCGATGCGCCGACGACGCCGACTGCGCCCCCGGCAACCACGTCGACTCCGGCTGAGACCTCGCCCCAGCCGCAGAGCACGCCGCCATCGACGACAGCGAAACCGTCGACGACGGCCGCGCCTTCTCCGTCCGCGTCGCCGACAACGCCGTCGCCAGCTTCGACGCCCACGCAGACACCAGTGACGCCGGTAACCACGACGTCACAGACCAAGCCCGAGACGTCGGCGACCCCACCGACCGCCGGTCCAACGGCGTCACAGACGAAAACCACCGCTCCGACAGCGTCACAGATCAAGACTGCGACGCCGCCCACGACGCCACAGACCAAGCCTGCGACTGGACCCACGACCACTCCATCGGGTAAGCCAGTGATCAAGAAGGCACCGCCGAAGACCTCGGGCGGTGACCTGCCGTTCCTCTCGACCTCTCCGCCCCCGCCCAAGAAATGACTCGCTTCGCCCTGCTCGCCGCGCTTCTCACCGCATGTGTGAACGCGCCGACGTTCAACGGCATCGAGGATCAGTCGGATGCTGGAGCCGCGGACGCAGCGCCGGAGGTGGGCACCGCGACCGTGTTTGCGAGCATGCGCAACGGTAGCGACTCCCCGCAGCCCGACGTGCACGTGGTGTTCACCGATGCGTCCGGAACGATCACGTTCGAGGGCGACACCGACGGCACGGGCATCGCGGCGGGCCAGGTCGTCGAGGGCGGCACTTTGTTCGCGGCGTATGCGTCGCCAGCGGTGCTCGTCGTGATCACGAAGATCAAACCGGGCGAGACCTACCACATCGGCGAGCCGCGCTATGGCCTGCTACCGCGCACGCCAGCCGCGACGATGTCGCTCACGAAGTACGCGACGAGCACGATCTACAAGGGCCTCTCGCGCTGCGGCGGCGGTGCGATCACGTCCATCGCGACGGCCATCTCGATGGTGTTCACCTGGACCGAAGGCTGCTCGAGCGGCGAGACGGTCGGAGTGATGGCGACGGCGGCGGACGCAGTGGGCGCGCCGATCGCGAGTAAGTACATCGAGGTCCCGTACGCGATGGCGGCGATCGCGAACACGGGTGCGTTCGTGCTTCCCGCGAGCGTGGACTTCAAGCTCACCGCGCCGTCGGATCTTCTCGCGATGTCTCCGACCGTCTCGGTCGTCGATCATCAGCTCCTGTTCGGTGGTCCGGCAGGCCCGATGATCGCCCAGGGAGAAACGACCGCGAGCCTGCCGTACTTCGTCGCGGGGCCGAGCTCTCCGCTGCAACTGACCGTCGACATGGCCGCCGGCGGCAACAAGGGCTCGATGCAGTACTACGGGCACCTCGCGCCGCAGTCGCTCGGTGTGGTGCTCGACCTCTCGGCGGCCGCGCGACCGCAGTACCTCTCTGATTTGGTCGTGCCGACCAAGCTCGAGCTCGAGCCGGCGTTCTCGTGGTCGGCATCGCCAGGACAACCGTCGCAAGTCGCACTCCTCGCCGTTGTCCTCACTCACCCCAACGATCCGCCAAACGGTGGCAGCACGATTCGCTATGTGTTCGAGCCGACCGACACGCGCCTGATGCCGCCCCCGATTCCGGCGCTCCCCCAGTTCGCTGCGTTCCAACCTGATGACAGCTCCGTGAGCGCGGCGCGCATCTACGCCGTGCGCTTCCCCGAAGGCACCGCGGACTACGCCGTCGCACGCCAGGTCGCGGATCGCGTGCTGTACCTGAGCCCGACGACCTCGATGCTCGGACAGCAGCTGCTCGCGATGCCCGCCGTCTCGGCCGCGTTTGTTTCCGTTTCGCAGTGACCTGGTCGCTGGCGCGTTGCGCAACGCAACATCCGAGAATTGCGCCGAGAATCGCGCTCGGATCGGTTGGGTAATCGTGGCCCTCTGGGTATGGTCCGGCCGTGGCGACCGCCTCCATGAGTACTCCCGACACGAAGCGGATCGAGGCCGACCAGGACTCGCCCGCTGACACCACGGTGGCCGAACTGGCCCCGCTCTACCGGCAGATGCTCGCCATCCGCCGCATGGAGGAAGCGAGCGCGAAGGCGTACTCGCAGGGCAAGATCGGTGGCTTCCTCCACCTGATCATCGGCCAGGAGGCCGTCTGCGTCGGCGCCATCGCCGCGCTGCAGGAGAAGGACTACGTCGTCGCGACGTACCGCGAGCACGGGCACGCGTACGCCAAGGGCGTCGCCGCGCGGCCGATCTTGGCCGAGCTCTACGGCAAGAAGACCGGCCTCGTGAAGGGGCTCGGCGGGTCGATGCACCTGTTCGACAAGAAGACGAACTTCCTCGGCGGCTACGGCATCGTCGGCGGCCACGTGCCGATCGCGGCGGGCGCGGCGTTCGCCAGCAAGTATCGCGGCGACGGCGCGGCGACGCTGTGTTTCTTTGGCGAGGGCGCATCGACGATCGGCGGCTTCGCCGAAGGCCTCGCGCTCGCGGCGCTGTGGAAGCTCCCGGTCGTGCTGATCTGCGAGAACAACCAGTACTCGATGGGCACGCCGATGTACCGCTCGCTCGCGGTCGAGGACGTCTCGCTGCGCGCACTCGCGCACGGCATGGCGCGCGATCGCTTCGACGGCGACGACGTCATCAAGGTGAAGCGCCGCATCGCCGAGGCAGTGGAGCGTGCGCGCACGACCGGTGAGCCCACGCTCGTCGAAGTCGTGACATATCGCTTCCGCGGCCACTCGATGTCCGATCCGGGCCTGTACCGCACCAAGGACGAGGTCGAGGAGTGGAAGCGCCGCGACCCGCTCAACCGTTCGCGCCAGCGCTTGCTCGATCTCGGCATGCCCGAGGCCGACCTCGATGCGCTCGAGACCGACGTGAAGGCGGAGATCGAGGACGCCGTGAAGTTCGCCGAGGATTCGCCGCCTGCGGACGAATACTTCCCGTACGTGATCAAGGAGTAACCGTGCCGGTCATCAGCTATCGAGAAGCGCTCAACCAAGCGATGCGCGAAGAGATGGACCGCGATCCGAGCGTGTTCATCATGGGTGAAGAGGTCGGTCACTACAACGGCGCTTACAAGGTCACCCAGGGCCTGCTGCAGCGCTTCTCCGAGCGCCGCGTCGTCGACACGCCGATCGCCGAGATGGGCTTTGCCGGTATCGGCGTCGGTGCAGCGATGGTCGGGTTGCGCCCGATCATCGAGTTCATGACGTTCAACTTCTCGCTCGTCGCGATCGATCAGATCATCAACAACGCGGCGAAGATCTTCCAGATGAGCGGTGGCCAGTACCACGTGCCCATCGTGTTCCGCGGACCATCCGGCCCTGCCGTGCAGGTGTCCTCGCAGCACAGCCAGTCGTTCGAGAGCTTCTACGCGCACGTTCCCGGCCTCAAGGTCGTGATGCCGTCGACGGCCGCCGATGCGAAGGGCCTGTTGAAGAGCGCGATCCGCGACGACAACCCGGTGGTCTTCATGGAGGGCGAGACGCTCTACAACACGACGTGGGAAGTGCCCGAGGGGGGTCCCGACGACAACCTGATCCCGATCGGTGTTGCCGACATCAAGCGCGAGGGCAAGGACATCACGCTCATCGCGTGGAGCAAGATGGTCTGGACCTGCCTCGACGCGGCCAAGAAGCTCGCCGAGGAAGGCATCGAGTGCGAGGTCGTCGACCCGCGCACGCTACGTCCGCTCGACGTGAACACGCTCGCAGAGAGTGTCCGCAAGACCGGACGCTGCGTCATCGTCGAAGTCGGCTGGCCCGTCGCCGGGTTCGGCGCCGAGGTCGCGTACCAGATGCAGAAGCTCTGCATGGACTCGCTGGACGCGCCGATCGAGCGCGTGTGCAGCGATGACGTGCCGATGCCGTACGCAAAGAACCTCGAGGACGAGGTTCAACCGCAAGTCAAAGACGTTGTCGCCGCTGTAAAGCGGGCCCTTTACCTGGAGTAATCGCCATGGCGCAGATCCTTGGGTTGCCGAAGCTCTCTCCGACGATGGAAGAGGGCGTCCTCGTCCGTTGGACAAAAAAAGAAGGCGACAAGGTTTCGCCCGGAGACCTGATCGCTGAAGTCGAGACCGACAAGGCGAACATGGACTTCAACGTCGAGGACGAAGGCGTCCTGCTGAAGTTCCTCGTCAAGGAGGGCGACACGGTCAAGCTCGGCGCGCCCGTCGCGATCATCGGCAAGGCCGGCGAGGACACGTCCGCGCTCGAGGCGCAGGCCAAGGGCGGCGGCGACAAGGCGCCCGCGAAGAAGGACGACAAGAAGGCGGAGGCTCCCAAGAAAGAGGAGCCCAAGGCCGACGAGAAGAAGAAGGCCGAGAAGGCGGACGACAAGAAGGCCGACGACAAGAAGGCCGACGCAAAGCCCGCCCCGTCCAAGGCGCCTGTCGCGGACGCGAAGAAGACCGAGACAGCAAAGGGTGACTCCAAGCCGTCTGCCGGGAAGATCCTCGCCTCGCCTCTCGCGAAGTCGCTCGCGATCGATCTCGGCATCGACCTGCGCACCGTCGAGGGCTCGGGCCCCGGAGGCCGCATCGTCGAGCGCGACGTGAAGGCCGCGTCCGAGGGTGGCGCGAAGACGCGTCCCGCGGCGGAAGCTCACGAAGACGCGCACGACGAAGCACCCGCGGAGAAGAAGGAGACTGCGATCGCGGTCCGGAACCCGCGCCAGATGGTTCCCGACTCCGACGCGGACTACGAGGACATCCCCGCGAGCAACATGCGCAAGCGCATTGCGGCTCGTCTGACCGAGGCCAAGCGCGACGTCCCGCACTTCTATCTGATGCGCAAGCTCGACGCGGCGCCGCTGCTCGCGTTCCGCCAGCGCCTGAACGACCTGCTCGGCGATCGCGGCAAGGTCAGCGTCAACGATCTGATCATCAAGGCCGTCGCGCTCGCACTGCGCCGCGTGCCCGAGTGCAACGCGAGCTGGGCCGGCGAGAGCATTCATCGCTTCAACCGCGTGCACATCGGCGTCGCCGTCGCGATCGAGGATGGCCTCGTGACGCCCGTCATTCGCGACGCGGATCAGAAGGGCATCGGCTCCATCGCCGCTGAAGTGCGCGACCTCGCCGAGCGCGCAAAGCACAAGCAGCTCAAGGGCCACGAGATCACGGGGTCGACGTTCACCGTGTCGAACCTCGGCATGATGGGCATCGAGCGCTTCACCGCGATCATCAATCCACCCGAAGCCGGCATCCTCGCCATCGGCGGCACCGTCGACGAGCCAGTGATCGACAAGGCGGGTCAGATCGTCGCCGGCAAGCGCATGACCGTGACCATGTCGTGCGACCACCGCGTCATCGACGGCGCTCTCGGCGCACGCTGGTTGCAGGCGTTCGCGGAGCTGTTCGAGAAGCCGGAGTCCTTGGCGCTATGAGCGAGGCGCCCCCTCCCTACGACGTCGTCGTCATCGGCTCGGGCCCCGGAGGCTACGTCGCCGCGATCCGCGCCGCTCAGCTCGGCCTGCGCACGGCGTGCGTCGAGCGCGAGAACCTCGGTGGCATCTGCCTCAACTGGGGCTGCATTCCGACGAAGGCCCTGCTCCGCTCTGCCGAGGTGCTCGAGGCGTTCCTGCACGCGAAGGACTTCGGCATCACCGTCGGTGACGTGAAGCCGGACTTCGGCGCGATCATCGCGCACAGCCACGGCATCGCCGACAAGGTGAACAAGGGCATCGGGTTTCTGTTCAAGAAGAACAAGATCGACTCGATCACCGGCGTCGCGCGCCTGCTGCCCAAGAAGGGCGCGTGGTTGCCGCACCAGATCGAGATCACGACGGGCGACACCAAGTCGATCATCCCGGCCAAGCACGTGATCCTCGCGACAGGTTGCCGCGCGCGCTCGCTGCCAGGCATCAACATCGACGGCGAGAAGATCATCGAGTACCGCAAAGCGATGACGCTGGACGCCCAACCCAAGTCGCTCGTCGTTCTCGGTGCGGGAGCGATCGGCGTGGAGTTCGCGTCGTTCTATCGCTCGCTCGGCGTCGAGGTGACCATCGTCGAGTTCATGCCGCGTCTCGTGCCGAACGAGGATCCGGAGATCAGCAAGGAGCTCGGTCGTGCGTTCGACAAGCGCGGCATCAAGTCGCTCGTTGGCCACAAGCTGCTCTCCGCTGTTCCGGGCAAGGACGGCGTGACCATGCTCGCGTCATCCAATGATTCGGCCAAGGATGGCGGAGCGAAGATCGAGCTCAAGGCCGACATCCTGCTCGTCGCCGTCGGCGTGCAGCCGAACACCGAGAACCTCGGTCTCGAGGCGCACGACGTCGTGCTCGACAAGGGCTACATCAAGACGGACCGAGAGAACCGCTGCGGCGACAACCTGTGGGCCATCGGTGACGTTATCGGTCGCGGTCTCGCGCACGTCGCGTCTGCCGAGGGCGTGTTCGTCAGCGAGAAGATCGCCGGCGTGCACGCGGAGCCCGTCGCGTACGACTCCATCCCGGCGTGCACGTACTGCCACCCCGAGATTGCCTCCGTCGGTCTCACCGAAGAGAAGGCCAAGGCGCAGAGCGTCCCCGTGAAGGTCGGCAAGTTCCCGTTCACCGCGCTCGCCAAGGCGCGGGCGGCCGGCGATACGACCGGCTTCGTGAAGGTGCTGTGGCACGCAGAGACCGGCGCGCTCGTCGGTGCGCACATGATCGGCCCCGCCGTGACGGACCTGATCGCCGAGGTCACGCTCGCGAAGACGACCGAAGTGAACGCGCAGAGCCTGCTCGCGACGATCCACGCGCACCCGACGTTCTCCGAGACGATCAAGGGCGCGACGGAAGCCGCGCTCGGCGTCGCGATCGATCTCTAGTAGATACGCGTCTGGACGACTTCGACGACGGGCTTGGCAGGACAGCGGGGCAAGCGCACGCGCAGCGCGACGCCGTTCCACCGTTCGCTGTGGAGCTCGGCGACGAGATCCTGGCCGTCATCGGACATGTGCACGACGACCTCGGAGAGCTCGTACGACTTGTTCATCTCCGTGGCGAAGCTCTCGGTCACGACCGGCTGACCACACGCTTCGAACGCGAGGCGATAGTCCCTGACCCGGATGCCGTCCGCTCCCACGCTGTGATGCGCGAGGATTCCGACATCGCGCCCCCCGACGCGGTCGACGCGCGCGAGACAGCTGCTCGCCGACGGTGCCCTACCGACGAGCTTGCCGCGCGCGCCCCGCAACCGCACGACCGTATCCGTCGGTGCACATCCAGGAGCGGCCGCGCTGCCTGTCGTGAGCGCAACGCCTGACTGCGGCGGCGTCGCGGGCGCGCGCTCGACCCGATCGCCACATGCGAGTCGACGCAGCTGTTCCTCTTCCACCTCCGTCAGCGTCGCATCGGTCGCGCGTGCCCAGATCCACACCACTTGCTCGAGAGGGACCTGCCTCGGATCGAGGCGCGCGAGCAGGGTCTCCAGCGGCGCCGTGCGTGCCCAGTAGTTCGCCTTCACCTCCTGATCGCTCGCCGCGAGAAGCTCCATCTGCTCGCGATCATCGAGCGCCCAGACGTAGGGATAGCTCGCCACCGCAGCCTGAGACGCGGGGATGCTCGCCAAGACCGAACGCCGCACCTTCTCGATCACTTCTTCGATCTCGAGAGCCCGACCGAGATGCGTCGCTCGCGTCAGGATATACGCGCTGACCGACCCGCTCCCCGAGGCGTTCATTTCGGCGAGGAGCGCCGCAACCGCGCGATCGACAGGGGCGCCACTGCGCACCACCGCATCGAGCCAGGCTTCCCCCTGCTCCTGTGATGCGCCCTGCATCTCGCGTTGCACATCGTCAGCGAGCCCGAGCACTGCCGCGGCCCCGATTCGATCCGTCGAGCGCGTATTGTGGCGACCGATGAGCCGATAGAGGCGCATTCCCTCGGTGCGGTCGCCGCCGAGCACTCGCTCGCGCGCGATCGCCGCGAGGTCGTATCCGGTCGCCGCAGCGTCGTCGACGGGTAGTCTCGCCTGCGCGCGATCGACATCGGACCCGACTCCCTCCGCCACGATCAGCGCGGCAAGAGCGACCCGGTCATCGCCTTGCGAGAGGAGCTCGACACCTTGGCGCGCCACCTGCTTTCTCGCACTCGGTCCATCGCCATCAGCAACGTCGACAGCGCCCTGCACGGCGCGCCGTATGGCCGATGGTGGCACCCACGCAGACTCGAGCTCTCCCAGCAGAAACAGCGGATACGCGCGGCCAGGTCCCGCATGCATCATGCAGCTCATCGTCTCGCCAAACACCGGGCGCAGTGGAGTCACGGGCACCGGAGCAACGGCGGCGAGCGGACGCGGCGCGACCGTCGATGTCCTCACCGACACTGGTTCGGCAACGCGCGATGGGGGCGGTGCGTGACAGGCCGCGAGCAGCAGGAGTCCGAGCGCGACGCGCACCGAGTCTCTCGCTACTTCTTCGCCGGAGCGTTCGCGGCGCACACGCCGGTATAGGCGCCGCTGACCTTCAAGAGGCCGCGGCGTCCCGCCATTCCGCTGTCGTCCTCGGTCACGGTCTCGATGTTGATCGTGCCGCTGAACTTCTTACCGCTGAACGTCAGCGGCCCTTTGCCGGTCGTCGTCGTCTTGTCCTTGGTGCAGGTGAACGACCACGTCACGACGTTTCCCGCGACCGCAGTCTCCGACGTGCACTTGGTCCCGTCGGGCCAGCCCACGTCAGCTGCCGGATACGGAGTGCTCGGACTGAGGCACTCCGTCGTCGGCGCGGGCTTGGTCAGCTCGTGCTGACTACCGAGCGAGATGAGCCGCGTGATCTTCCAGCTGCCTTCCTGAAGGTTCAGCGCGGTGTCCGCAGAGGCCGCTGCCGTCGAGAGCAGCAGCACGGAGAGAACACACCCGATGGTCCGCATGGGGACATGGTATCCAAACGCGATGGTTCGTGCGTCGCTTCTGGTGAGCTGCATCGCGCTGGTCGCGTGCAAGAAGCCGGCAGCCGAGAAGCACGACGCCGCGCCGGTGATCGCGAAGGACGCGGCCGTTACGGTCGACACTCCGCCTGCGCCAAAGCCGCCGGTCGCGAAGCCGGCGCAGTGGAAGGCGATGCCGAGCGCGGCGACGGCCTCCAAGGTGCTGCAGGTCGAGATGGAGGATCGGCAAGCGTGCGTGCGGCGCGCCGATGGCCAGGTGCGCTGCTGGGGAAGCCCGACGACGCACGCGATCGGTACGTCCGTACCCGTCGTCATCACGGGCGCCCCGGAAGCAGCCGCGATCGCACTCGCCCACGGTCAGCTCGCCGTTATCACGCGCGGCGGTGATCTCGCGCTCGGTCTCATCAGCCTTCCCTCGCAGCCGCACATGGAGCTCCTCTCCGTCGGCGAAGCGCTCGACGTACGCATCGATACCGACCGCGCATACGTGCTCACGCGCTCCGGCGACGTGATTCCCGTCCGCGACAATCACACCGAGGAGCGCAGCACGCTCAATGTCGTCGCTCTCGGGGCTCGCGAGCCCGGCGCCGTCGACGCGCTCCACCGCGATGGCACCGTCAGCGTGATCGTCGCAGGCAAGAACGTCGAGGTCAAAGGCATCACCGACGCGGAGTCGCTGTTCGGAGAGCACTGCGCGCATCGGCGCAGCGGTGCGATCGCGTGCTGGAACCGGAGCGGCAAGAGCGTCGCGTGGACGGGTCCGACGAACATCGTCGATCGCCTCGCGACGAAGGGAACGACCTGCACGCTCGCGTCGTCCGGACTCGCGTGCTCTGGCGCGAACGATGTCGGCCAGCTCGGTATGGGGCCGGGACCCGATCGCAGCGAGCCGCGCATCATGCGCTTGACCGAAACGCCAACGGCAATCGCAGCCGGTGATCGCACGTGGTGCGCGTTGCTCGATGGCAGTGTGATGTGCTGGGGCGCGAACGACGGCGGTCAGCTCGGCATCGGCTCGCTCGTCGATGCAGCGACACCGACCCTCGTCGAGAGCGCCGGCACCGCGGAGGGTCTCGTCGGCCCGACGGATTCGCTCGAGGTCGGTCAGTCCGCGCAGGAGATGAGCTGGGATGGCCTGCCAGGCGAGTGCAAGCGACCGACGCGGATCCCGTCGCCGAGCGTACTCGCAGGGACCTCACCGCTCGATGCGGGCGTCGCTGTTGCGAGCGCCTATGCCCTGCCCCGTCGCGAGGCGTGGGAGATGTGGTTCGCGAACTTCCGCCTCGAGCCCGCGGGCTACCGTCCCGACTACGCCGTCGGACGCGGGTCGCAACTCACGATCCGATACGATCTCAGCAAGGGCAAGGCGAACAAGCCGACCCAACCGATCACGCGCGGCCGATACCAGACCATCACGCCAAAGCAGTTTGCGAGCGTGCAAATGGAGTCAGAGGCCCACGGCATGGGGGCCGACCTGGTCGTCGAGCTAGTCACCAAGGACTGGATCTGCGGGACGATCCTGGGCGCGGCGAAGGCGAAGTATCCGTTCGCGGCCCGCATCCAATCGCCGCGCTTCCCGTAACGCCCTGGGTGCGGTAATCACTGGGGTATGGCGGAACCATCGCCCCCGCGCCTGCACCTCCCGGTCGTCACCGAAGGTGAAGCTGCGCCGCCGCGCCGCCGCCACCCCGAGTGGATCAAGGCGACGCTGCCGACCAAGCCGGCGTTCTTCGAGACGCGCGCGATGGTGAAGGAGCTCAACCTCAACACCGTCTGCGAGTCTGCCAGCTGCCCCAACATCGGCGAGTGCTGGACCCGCAAGGCGCTCACGATCATGATCATGGGCGACATCTGCACGCGCAGCTGCCGGTTCTGCGATGTCACGACGGGCCGCCCGCTCCCCCTCGATGCCGACGAGCCGCGCCGTGTCGCCGAGATGCTTTCGCGTCTCGATCTCGAGCACACTGTCATCACGTGCGTCGATCGCGATGACCTCGCTGACTTCGGCGCCGCGCACTGGGCGGAGACCATCCGCGCCGTGAAGGCCGCGTGCCCGGAGATGACGCTCGAGATTCTCGCGGGTGACTTCAAGGGCAACACGGACAACGTCGACATCGTGCTTGCCGCCGATCCGGACGTGTTCGCGCACAACCTCGAGACGGTGCCGCGGCTCTCGCGCCAGGTTCGCGTGCAAGCGAGCTACCCGCGCAGCTACAAGATCCTGGAGCACGCTCGCAAGCAGAACGCCGTGACCAAGACCGGCATGATGCTCGGCCTCGGCGAGACCATGGACGAAGTGCGCGACGTGATCCGCGAGCTCGCGGGTCTGGGCGTCGACATCATCACGCTCGGCCAGTACCTCGCGCCGTCCAAGTCCCACTTGCCGATCGAACGCTATGTTCACCCCACCGAATTCGCCGAGCTCGAGCAGTTCGCCCGCGGCCTGGGTGTCCCCCACGTTCTCTCGGGGCCGCTCGTTCGCTCCAGCTACCACGCTGACGGACAGGCCCAGCTTGTTCGCGAGCTGCGCCGCACTTCGTCTAAGATGTAACCGTGCGTCTCGGGTGGTTCGTGGTCTGCGCTGCGCTCGCCGGAGCGTGCGGGCGACAGAACTTTAACGAGAACAACGATGGCGGCGGTGACGACGCGGGCTCGGGCAGCAGTGGCGAGCGACCGAACTGGGTGTTCGTCTCGCAGAACCTGTTCACCGGCGGGCTCGGTGGGATCGACGGTGCCGATCAGCGATGCCACGACGAGGCAGTCGATGCAGGACTTGACGGTCACTTCATCGCGCTGCTCTCCGACGGGACGACGAGCGCGTTCTCCCGGCTCGAAGGCTCCCGGGGCTGGCTGCGCCGCGACGGAAAGCCGGTCGCCGATCGTCCCTCGCAGCTGATGAACTTCGCGGGCTGGTATCCGATCTCGACCAACGCCGAGGGCGAATCCGTCCTCTCATCTCGGATCGAGACCTGGACCGGTATGCGCAGCGACGGCACGCCCGTCCCCAACGGGACTTGCTCCGCGTGGTCGTCGCCCGTCAACAGCACGTCGGGCGGCAAAGGCAGTCTGTCGTCAGGTGGTGCGCGCGGGATCGACGAGAGCACCAACCCGTGCGATGCGCTGAACCATCTCTACTGTTTCGAGACGGGGCACGACGTCCAGGTCGCTGCGCCCACACCGGTCGTCGGCAGGCTCGCGTTCATCACGCGCGGCACGTGGGCCCCGAGCGGCGGCATCGGCAACGCGGATACGTTCTGCCAAAACGATGCAAACGCAGCCAACCTCTCCGGGCGGACGTTCCTGGCCGCGCTCCCCGCGACGGCCGCATCGATGCAGAGTCGGTTCGCGCTGACGGGTGCACCGTGGGTGCGTGCCGATGGCGTGCCGATCACCGAGAGCGCATCGCAGATGTTCACCACGCAGTTTGCGAGCACGCATCTGTCGATGAACGTCGACGGGACGGTCACAAAGCTCACGCAGGTGTTCGGCGGAGGCTCGGATCATCCCGCGACCATGTCGTGCAACGATTGGACGTCGGCGTCAGGTGGCATTACCGGCTTCTCCGACAACGAGGACGACGTCGGAATCGTGAATCGGTTCGGCGACAACGTTGCCACGTGCAACAGCGCCGCAGCCCTGCTCTGCCTCGAGCAGTAGTCACGCCGGGCGAACGCGCCCGAGCGTCGCGCGGATCGCGTCGGCATGCGCGTTCGCGTCGGCGGAATCGATACGCGTCGCGAGTGCGACCTTCTTGTCATTCACGGACGCGACGATGACGTACGTGCGGCGCCAGCGACCAGCGACGTCCTCGACGCCGATCCGCAAGCCCTCGCGCGGCAGGTGTAGCGCCGTGCGCCCGCTGCGGTAGCAGATGAGCTCCGTCGCTGTGATCACCACCTTCACCGCGCGCGTCTGCACCAACGCGACGACGAACATCACGAGCGCAGATCCGCGCAGCGCCATCGAGATCGCGAACGCGCGCGAGTACGCCGACATGTCGTACGGCATTCCGACGAACCCGACGACAAACAACAGCACCGACGCGACGCCCCACGTGATCGCCGCTGGCGTCATCACCCCTGGCATCACGATCTGGACGGAGGCGTCCATCGACTAGCGCACCTCGTCCATCGCTCGTCGGATCCTGGCGATTTGCTCGCGCGCCTCCTCGGAATCTCCGCGTGTCGAGACCGCTGCTCTCTTGTCGTCGTCGACGCACAGCCAGATGTCGTACGAGCCAAACCACTCGCCCTCCTCCCGCCCACCCTGGATGAGGAACGACAGGTCTTCGCGCCGCACGTGCGCCGTGGACCACCGACGCTTGACGATCAGCTCGGTCGCCGTCACGACGACGCGCACTGAGAGCAACTGCGTGAGACATAGCAGGAAGACCACGATCGCGAAGCAGAGCAGCACCATCGCGCCTCCGTACGCATCATGGTCTGTCGTTCGATAGCTGGCGACTCCGACGACGCCAGCGATGAAGAGCACGACGGAGACGACCATCCACGCGATCCCTGGACGCGTCAGCTCGCCGGGAATCGTGATCGTGATGCTCGTGCGCGCCGGCGATGTCCCGCGCTCGATCGCTGCCTGCGCTCTCGTCGTGTCGAATGTGAGCCCACACGCCGCGCAGGTCCGCATGCGCTCTCCGCCGGGCGGCGACTCCGCCTTGCATCGAGGACACGCGATCGACAATGCAGGCCCGCGCGCGTCCATCACCAGCTCTTCACGAGGTCGTGCGCGACCTTGATGACGAGTGCCCCCGAGACGAGCAGCACCATGATGCGGACGAGCGTCGCGCCGCCTTTGATCGCGAGCCGCGCGCCGATCAGTCCGCCGACGAGCTGGCCGGCCGCCATGGGCAGCGCGATGCGCCACACGACGGTCCCTGCGCGAGCGAACGCGGCGAGCGCGGCGAGGTTGGACGCAAAGTTCACGACCTTCGCATTCGCCGTCGCGCGCACCATGCTCATGCCGCACCACGCGACGAAACCGACGATGAGAAACGTTCCCGTCCCCGGTCCAAAGAAGCCGTCGTACGCGCCGATCACGAGCGCGAGCATCGCCGCGATCGCGGGGTGCGTCGGCGGGCCGTCCTCGTCGCGGCTCGGCTTCTTCACCATCAACAGAACTGCCGCCCCGATCAGCATCGCGATGACCACCGGCCGCAGTGTGGCGGGGTCGAGCAGCAACTGCAGTTGCGCGCCGACGAAGGAGCCGCCGATCGCGAGTACGAACCACACCAGCGCGCGGGTCATGTCCACGCGGCCGGCGCGGTAGTACGTGACGAGCGCGGAGCCGGAGCCCCACACGCTGCCACCCTTGTTCGTGCCGAGTGCGAGATGCGGCGGCAGCCCTGCCGCGAGCAACGCCGGCAAGGTGATCAGTCCACCACCGCCCGCGATCGCGTCGACCGTGCCCGCGAGCAGCGCGGCGACAGCGAGCATCACGACGACGACAGGATCGACCACGCGTCCACGGTAGCAAACTACATGTCTCCCGTGGAACGCAGCGTCTCCACCAACGGCGAGCTGCCAACGGCGGTGGCAGAGATCAGATGGCCTTGTGCGCTGCTTCACGTGGGCGCGTCCCTGGCCGCGCGAAACATCGCAATCTCGATCTCGCCCCCTCTATATCGAGAGCATGGGCATGAGGGGTCGCGTGGCAACGTTCTCGTTTCTGGTGCTGGTGTCGTGTGGAGGAGGCGGTGGAGGCAACAACGACGGTGGTGACGATCAGTGCACCGGGGCGGCGTGTGAGGCTGGTGGTTCCTGCGTCGAAGCGTGGCAATGCACGGCGTGGACGATGAAGGCGGGGACAACAACGGAACGCGCACGTGCACGGACCTCAACGCGTGCGGCACGACGGACATGAAGCCACCGGAGACGGCGACGCTGCCCGCGCTCGACCCGGAATACTACGAGTGCAACATCGAGCCGATCGTCACGCGCGATTGCTCGATGCTCGGGTGCCACGGAACGGAGACGTCAGTCGGATCTCGATGCGACGCGTGATCCCACGGCGCTGGACCGCGGTCCCCGTCGGTGCGATCAGCGGCTTCGACCCGACGACATTCTATGCGCGCGGCACCGCGATCCTCGCGACGGATACGACAGCGGTGAACGAGACGACATGGACGTTCACCTGGACTGCGCCCGATAGCGGCGACGTGGCGTTCGATCTCGGCGTCGTCGATGGCAACGGCGCCGACAGCGCCGGAACGTCCACGCTCACCGACCCACTCGGGGACGATGTGGCCATGGTCCACCTGAAATTCGGCCCGCGTGGCGCAAAACTCGCCCCCAGCGGCACTACCGCTAAGCTAGGGACGTGGAGATCACCGTCGTCGGTGCAGGCGTCATCGGCCTCGCGACCGCGCTCGCGCTCGAAGAAGCTGGCCACACCGTCCGCATCGTTGCGAGTGGCACCTCCCCATCGATCACCTCCGATGTCGCCGGCGCCATCTGGTTCCCATACCGCGTTGGTCCGCCCGACCGTGCGGCGCTCTGGGCCGCGCAGACGCGCGCGTGGTTGGAAACGCAGGCTGGCGACATCGACGCCGGCATCGATGTCCTGACAGGCTACGAGATCGGCGACGAGCCGGCCGATCCGCCCCGCCCGTGGTGGGCAGCGCATATCGATGTCGCGCGCGCGCCCGCGCCTGTCCCCGGATTTCCGGCGAGCTGGAAGTTCACCGCGCCGCGCGTCGAGCCCGCGAAGTTCTTGCCGTGGATCACGAAACGCCTGCGTGCGCGGATCGAGATCAGGACTGTCACGGATCTCACGACCGAGCCGGGTGACATCGTCGTCAACTGCACCGGCTTGGGCGCGCGGACGCTCGTCGGAGACACGGAGCTCGTGGCGCTGTACGGCCAGATCGCGCTCGCGGCCCCAGGGAGCGTCGACCTCTCCGTGACGATCACCGACAACCGCGATCCGCGAGGCATCTTCTACGTCATCCCGCGCCGCGATCACCTCGTCCTCGGCGGCTGCTCTCTCCCGCTCGACGCGGACAGCGCACCACCGCCCGATGACGGGATCACCGCGCGCATTCTCGAGCAAGCAGCGGCTCTGAACCTGCGCGTCGGCCCCGTCATCCGCGAGCGGACCGGTCTGCGCCCGTATCGCCCGAGTGTCCGGCTCGAGCGCGACGGCCGCATCATTCACAACTACGGCCACGGCGGCGCCGGCTTCACGCTGAGCCGTGGCTGCGCCGACGAAGTCGTGCGGCTCGCCGAACGACGTTAGAACTTGATCGAAATCACGTGGCCGAAATACAGGGCCGCGATCGCAGCGGCGGCGATGAGGATCGCGACGAGGAGGATCAGTGGAAGCTTGGAGCCCTTGCGGTCCGCGATCGCCTGCCCGATGACCGGTCCGCTCGGTAGCGACTTCGTCGTATCCGTCGGAATCTCGGCCTCGTTCGGCACGCGAATGCTGCCACTCGGCGGGACCGGGCGCGGACCACTGCCAGGAACCGGCGCCGGGCGCACATCGCCCTTACCGCTCTTCTGTCCCGGTTGCGGCGTGCGCGCGTTCGGCGTGCTGCCGACACCCTGCCGCGTGGGATCGCCCTTCGCGGGCACCTGATCGCGGACGTGCAACATCGTCGGATCGTCGTCGCCGTAGCGAGCCTTCTTGGTCGACTCGATCGCGTACGGTTTGGAGTCGAGCGTCGTCTGCTCGCCGGTGTCGCTGCCGACGACCGCTGGCGGCAGCACGGGCGCACGATGCGCAGCGCCGCGAACTTCGTGAAAGCGCGCGGGCGCCTTGTCGTGCACGGTCTCTTCCATCGCGAGGACGGCGGGGTGCACGAGGCCCTCGGTGAGACAGCGGTCCCATGCCGTGCGGAGCGCTTGCTCGGCTTCGCTCGCGTCCTTGTAGCGCGCGCGATCGCTGGGCTGCAGCGCCGTCATCGTCACCTCGGCGAGCGGCGCCGGGATCGACGGATCGTGGCGCGTCGGCGGCAGCGCGTTGCCCTGCACGACGTAGCCGTTCGTCGTCTTGGTGTCGGGTCCCTCGTACGGGATGCGGCCGCACAGGAGCTCGTAGAAGCAGGCGCCCCAGGCGAACACGTCGGCCTGCGGCGTGTAGCGGCCCTCTTTGATCGCCTCGGGCGGCGAATAGCCGGGCGTGCCCATGAAGATGCCGACCTGCGTGAGATCGGAGTCGGGCATGCGCGCGATACCAAAGTCGGCGAGCTTCCAGCGGTTGTCGCCCGCGTGGAGCACGTTCGCCGGCTTCACGTCGCGGTGAACGATGCGCTGGCGGTGAGCGAACGACAGCGCGCTCGCGAGATCGAGAGCGATGGAGACGCAGCGCGCGAGCGGGATGCGCACGCGGTCGAGGCGATCAGCGAGCGACTCGCCCGGCAGATACTCGAGCACCATGAACGGCGCGCCCGACTCGTCGTCAACGCCGACGTCGAAGATCGTCACGATCGCCGGGTGCTGCATCTTCGCGGCGGCTTTCGCTTCGCGCTGAAAGCGCTCGAGGAATGCAGAGCGCACGCGGCGGCCCTGCCCCTGCGGCGACATGATCGTCTTCACGGCGACGACGCGATCGAGCAGCGGATCGCGCGCCTTGTAGACAACGCCCATCGCGCCCTTGCCGATGGTCTTTACGACCTCGTAACGACCGATCTGCGCGCGCGACTCTTCGCCTGCACCGTGCGCAATACCGGGGGGCGCTTCACCCTTGAGACGGGTGTTCGTCCGCGGCCGTGAGGACTCCTCCGCCATGAAACCGCAATAATTCTAACACGCCGCCTCGTTACGTAAACTTAGCGGCTGGGGAGCGCATAAATAACTGCCGCTAGACGGTCACCGTCGTCGCAACACTGGCGCCACGGTCGTCGGAGTCGGCCTTGGCGAGGACCCGGGTCTCGGTCGCGGTCCGCTCCAGGATCTCCGACCGCGCGCCCACGGCCAGGTCGAGAACCTCTCCCACCAGGTGCGCCGTCACTCCCCAGCGCGTGAACGGGGCCGCGCCCATCGCGACGCCCAGGCCCGCGCGGTGCCCTTCGACGCCGCGCCGGTCGGATTCGGGGTTCGCCACGACGGTCACGCCCCCGCGCCGAACGAGGCGTGGCATCAGCGGAATGAAGCGCTCCAGCTCGGTGATCGGCTCCGGCGCCGCGTCGTACCCGATGAGCGTCGCGAGCTTGCCGAACGGTGCGTCCACGATCGGCAGGATCTCCGCATCGCCGCGGGCAAGGCCGAGTCCGCCGGGCGCGCGATCCTCCACGCCGGGGACGAGGTTGACCTTGCTCGTGGTGGCGAGCAGTCGCCCGTCCGGCGCGAACGTGAACGAGCTCGAGGTGAGCTCGCCATTGGAACCGAGGCGCAGGTGCGAGCCACTGCTCACGTGCATCCGATGCGCGCGCGCGAGCGGACCGAAAATGCCTCGCCAGTAGCGCTCGGCATCCGGCGCGAGCGCCGCCATCACGGCGTGGCGCGGATCGAGGAGCCGCGTCGTCACCACGCCGCGCAGCACGTCGAGAGGCCGGCGGATCGACGCCGCACCGAGCGCCGCCGCGACCGTCTTCGCCCTGTGCGCAGCGGGCGGTGCAAGCGCGAGCAACGCGAGGTGCCCCGCGAGCTCGGGGAAGACGATCAGGCCGTGATCCCACGCCCCACCCTTCTCCACTTCAACCATCGCGGCGCGCGCCGCACTCTCGATGTGAGCGCGATAGGCATCGCCCGACGCGAGCACGTCCGCGTCGATCGTCAGCTGCACCGCCGCGAGCGCGAGCCTCACTCGTCGTGTCCGTGCCCGCTCGCCGTAGGGACCGGCTCGGGCGCGTCGTTGACCTTCTGGATCGCCGCCTCGAGGTTCGTCTCCGGAATCGTGATGCGGGTCGGCATTCCGCCGCCGAGCGAGAACAGCGCGACGAAGTCCCAGCCCGAGCCGAACGCAGCCGCGATCGTCAGCATGCCGCTATCGCGCACCATCGACACCGGCGCTTTCTGCTGGCCCGCGAGCAACAGATCCGTCTTGTCGAACTGCCCCGCCGAGCCTTCCGTATCGACGACGGCGACGCGGCCGCGCAGGGTGAATCGCTTGGCCAGCTCCTGCGTCTTGGCATCGCGCCGCTCGAACTCCGCCGCCGCGTCTTCGATGTTTTGATCGTGTGCGCCCTTGCCCATCCCGTTGGTCAGGAACTGCACGACGCTGCGCTTGAGCTGATCGTCGCGAAACTTCGCGCGCAGCGCGCGATCGATGCGCGTCGCGATCGGCCCCGGCGTTCCGATACGCGTATCCACCGCGCGCGCGTCGTCATCGGCGCCGGGGTACGGCTGCTTGCCGCCGAGGATCCACTTCGCTGCAGCGTAGATGCCGTCGAGATCGACGTGCGTGCAGATGCAGTCGATCGGCCCCGTCTGACGTACGAGCTCCTCGGTCACCATTTCGGGACACGCGCCGTGCTCTGCCTTCGTCGACAGCACGAACCGCGAGTCGCCTTTGAACTGCACGTGCTTTTCGTGATCGTGATGATCGACCCACGCCGCCAATCGGTCGCCGAGCCCGTCGAGAAACGGCTTGGTCACGAGCTCGAACGAGACGCTCGTGCCTACCGTCGCTGCGAACGCGATATCGAGGACGACGACGCGCCCCTGCAGCTTCTCCGCACGCGGCAAGACGCGCGGCGACGCGAACCAGAGCTGCGGCATCGTTGGCACGAGGGGACCTTACCTCGGGCAGTGCATGGTGACGGACCAGCCATCGTGCAAATAGACCTGCCGATTGGTGCTGCGGTCGCCGCACTGCGCGCTGCCGGGAGTCAGCAGACACATCGTGTGCTGCCCTGCATCCGCGACGAGCGCACTGCGCCGCCCCGGCGAGACCTCCCCGACTTGCGCACCGTCGACCCAAACGTCTACCGCGTCGGGGCACAGCGCGTTGTCCACGTAGAACGTGGCGCGCGCCTTGGGCCGCGGCGGCAGTGACGCGGGCGGTTCCCGAGGCGCGTCGGGGGTGACGGTGCGATACGCATCGGGGTTTGCGATCGCAGCAGCGAGCAGCTTGTCGTTGCAACCCGCGACGCGCAGCTCCGGTGCGAGGCCACGCGCCCATTCTGCGCGCAGCTCGCTCACGTCGGCGAGCGACGTGCGAAACGCCTTCTTCGCGTTGGAGAGATTGGTGCGAGCGTTCGGCAACAACGCGCCCGCGACGCCGACATCGGCGTGCCGCTGCAGATACTCGTAGGTCGCTTCGAGATCGACGCCCTGGCGCTCGTACGCGCGCAGCGCTCTCTGCGCGAGCTGCCACGCGGGCGCGACGACAGACACGGGGCACACGCGCACGTTCGCGTTCTTACCCGGCGCGTACGGACCATGACCGAGCGCACCGAGGGCGGTGAGGAACTGCGTCTGATAGGCGAGCCGCAGCGTCCCCATCGCGGTCTGCAGCGACGTGAATCGATCGAGCATCGCTTGCACGGCCTCGGCGTCGCCCCACGGCCTGATCAGCTCCGGCTGGTAGTCGAGAACCACGCCGCCGCCCGCATCGAGCGCGGACAACGCGAGCCGCGCCGACGAAACGGCCTGCGCCCCGACAAGTGCCGCCGTGAGCTCTTGGTGCGCGAGCTTCTGATCGCCCGCCAACGCGGCCGCGATTCCGGACAGGTAGCGCAGGTGCGCATCGGTCGGCCAATAGACGAGCGCGCGATCGAGATCAGCGCGCGCCGTGACCGCGTCCTTGCGCATGAGCTCGGCGGCGACGAGCGCCCGCCACGTGCGCAGCTCGCGCGGGTTGTCCTGCGTCGCCTTGCGCAGGTTCCACGCCGCCTGCCCGGTCACGCCACGGCGGTACGCGATGACACCGAGTGCGTGCTCGGCCGTCGCGCGATCCGCGCCGAACTTCTGCAGCAGCGTGTACGCGTGCGCAGCGTCGTCGAGCTTGCCCGCGTCGTAGAGCGCTTGCGCGGCGAGAAACCCGGGCATGCTCGAATCGGGCGAGAGCTTCGCCGCGCGGCCGTACCAGGCGAGCGCGTCGTCGAGCTTGTTGTTCCGGCGATAGTTGTCACCGATGCGCACGAGCAGAGCGAGGTCGGGGGTCCGCGCGGCCGCGATCGCTTCGAGCTGCTGCGTCGCCTTGTCCCACTGCCCGAGCGCACCGTACGCGCTCGCTAGATCCGCCTTCACGTCGAGATCCGTCGGCGCACGGACCGCGATCGCTTCGAGCTCGCGGACGAGCTTGTCGGTCTCATTGCGCGCGGCGTGAATGAGCGCGAGCACGCGGCGCGCCGGCAGGTTATCGGGCTGACGCGCCGTGACCTGCGCGAGTTGATGCTCCGCGCGCTCGGCCGCTCCGGTCTGCCAGAGGGCGGCGCCGTACTGGAACCGCGCTTCGAGATCCCACGGCCGCGCGGTCACGAGCGCCTCGACGAGAGGGAGCGCGACCTCCGCGCGACCACCTTGGATCGCAGCGCGCGCTGCTGCTCGCAGCGACTGGACGTCGTCGGGCGCGAGGTCATTCGCGTAGGCGAACTTTCCGGCCGCTTTGCCCGCGAGCTTCGGCTCTCCACCGGCAGCGAGCTGCGCGAGATACAGCTCGCCGACGAGCCGCTGCGCCTCGTAGCACTTGGGATCGATGAACGTCGCACGCTCGAGATCGTGCTGCGCGAGCTTGAGCTGGTTCGTGCGCGCGGTGATCGCCGCCGGCTCCGTCGTCGTGATGCCGTTCGCGGCGACGAGGTGACCGAGTCCGCGCCCCATGAGATTCACCGCATAGAGATCCGTCGCGAGCGTGCGCGCGAGCTTGATCTGCTGCGTCTCGTCGAGCTTCATGCCGACCGCGGTCCACGCTTCGGTGAGCGCTCCACCGAGCAGCGCGTGATACGTCGGCAGGGCTCCCTGCCGCACCGCCTCGTGCATGCGCCGCGCGCCGCCGTTGTCGACCTTCCACACGGCGATGCCCAGGCGCAGCTCCCAGTTCGGGCGCTCGACCCAGCCCGTGATCACCCACGTCGCCTCGTGGAGCTTTGCGAATCCCGCGACGGCGGCCACGTCCTCGAGGACCGGAGCGGAACCGACGTAGAGGGGGCCGCCTGACGACTCGAGGCCGAGGACGCCCTCCGTCTTCTCCGCGATCTCGAACGGAGCGCCCGCCGTCATCCAATCGAACGCGCGCACGTTCGACCGGTTCTCGAACGGCGCGACGGCAAAGCGCGGCGGCGACGGGCGATCGTCGGGCACGTCCGTGCTCTCGATGGCGGAGCTGCCCGCCGGAGTTGGTTCGCCGCTACCACCTCCTTGGCCTGGCGGTGGCGCGAGGGGCGCGAACGGATCCGCGGGCTGCGCGATCGCACCTGCGCCGATCGCGGTCATCGCGATCAGTACAGCGACGTGCGCCCGCCGCGCCTTGGCCATACACTCAGCATACCGTGTCGGAGCCAACAGGGCCTGTTGCTCCCAAGAAGCGCAAACAACGAAAACGGCGGATCCGTGCGTTTTCCATCCTGCGGCTGACGCTGCTGCTCGTCGTCTATGGCGTGTCGCTCGGCGCGGCCACGCTGTATTGGGCCGTAGATACCCTCAACAAGGAGCTGCCGGCAGAGCTCACGGACCTGCTCGACTACCAGCCCAACCGGCGCAGCGTGGTGCTCTCGTCCGATGGCGAGGAGGTCGGCTCGTTCTCGATCGAGAACCGTCGCATCGTCCCGCTCGATCGCATGCCGCCGCACGTGCCGGCCGCGTTCCTGTCCGCCGAGGACCGCCGCTTCTACAGCCACAAGGGCTTCGACCTGATGGGCATCGTGCGCGCCGCGATCCGTAACTACGGCGCCGGTGGCGAGATCAAGCAGGGCGGCTCGACCATCACGCAGCAGATCCTCAAGAACACGGAGCTCGCCGGCGCGGAGGCGATCGGTGACATGGACCTCTCGCCCGAGGAAGAAGCGAAGCTCGCGAAGATCAAACGCGTCATTCGCAAGTCCAAGGAGCTCGTTCTCGCCGTGCGCCTCGAGCGCGAGCTGACCAAGGCGGAGATTCTCTCGATCTACCTGAACCACATCTATCTCGGCCACGGCGCATGGGGCGTTGCGGCCGCCGCGAACATCTACTTCGGCAAGGAGGTCGAGGATCTCACTGTCGCCGAGGCCGCGATGCTCGCCGGTCTCGTCGCCGCACCGACGGAGTACGCGCCGACGCGCAACATGAAGCTCGCGCGTGAACGCCAGCGCTACGTGCTCGGCCACATGCGCGAGGACAAGTACATCTCGGACGCCGAGTACCAGGCGGCGCTCGTCGAGCCCATCGCGCTCGTCGACGAGAGCGACATCAATCACCTCGCGTCGCCTTATTTCGTGGAGCACGTGCGCCAGGTCGCGACCAAGGCGTACGGCAACAGCGATCTGTTCCGCGGCGGCCTGAAGTTCTACGCGACGCTCGACACGCGCATGCAGGCGGCCGCCGAGGCAGCGGTGAAGCACGGGCTCGAGGCGCTCGATCGCAAGCTCGGCTTTCGCGGTCCGATCGGCGCCGTCGCGCAGGACAAGCGCGGCACGTGGAGCGGCGGCTCGGCGCACCCTCTCTCGGGCAGCGACGACGATACGGGCGCGCTCGCGGATCAGCTCCTCCCGGATCAGCGCTACGGCGCGATGGTCGTCGAGCTCGACAAGCGCGGTGGCCTCGTCGTCGATCTCGGTCCCAAGCGCGTGCCGCTCGTCGATGCCGACGCCAAGGACGTGCGTGCGTGGCGCAGCGAGAAGACGCGCGCGCCGATCGCGCTGGGCGACCTCTTGCCCGTGCGCCTCGACGACAAAGGCACCGGCGCGACGCTCGCGCAGCGCCCTGCCCTCCAAGGCGCGATGGTCGTGATGGAGCCGCGCACCGGTCGCGTGCTCGCGCTCGTCGGTGGCTACGACTGGGCGAGCAGCCAGTTCGACCGCGCGACGCAGGCAAAGCGCCAGGTCGGCTCGTCGATCAAACCGTTCATCTATGCGAGCGCGATCGAGGCCGGTCGCACCGTCGTCGACCACCTTCGCGACGGCCCCTACTCCGTGCAGACGGCGACGGGCACGTGGACGCCCGCGAACTACGACAACAAGTACATGGGCGACGTCACGCTGATGACGGCGCTCGCCTACTCGCTCAACACGATCAGCGTGCAGCTCGTCGTGCAGGTCGGCTTGGATCGTCTGATCGAAGTGATGCGCGGCTTTGGCATCGAGTCGCCGATCCCACGCCACATCTCGATCGCTCTCGGTACGCCCGACATCACGCTCCTCGAGATGGTCGCCGGCTACGCGGGCATCGCGTCGGGCGGCCGGCGTGTCACCCCGCGCTTCTTCGATCTCGTGACGAACACGAACGGTAAGGTCGTCGACGACCTGCGCAACACGCCGCTCGGCCCGCAGGTCATCTCCCCCGAAGTGGCGTACGTCACGATCTCGCTCATGAAGGGTGTCGTGCAGCGAGGCACCGCGCGCTACGCCTCGACCCTCGGTCGCCCCGCCGCGGGCAAGACGGGCACGTCCGCGAACTATCGCGACGTCTGGTTCAATGGATTTACGACGGACCTCGTCGCAGGCGTGTGGATCGGCCGCGACGATTCGACGCCCATCGGCGACAAGATCACCGGCGGTGGCGTCGCCGTGCCGATCTGGGTCGAGCTCATGCAGAAGATGCATCCGCGCACGCCGATCCGCGACTTCCCCGTGCCGCCGGGCGTGTCGTTTGCTCGCGTCGAACCCTGGAGCGGCGACGTCACTTCGCCGGGCCCCGAAGCGTTGTGGATGCCGTTCGTCCGCGGCACCCAGCCGGCAAAGCTCCTCTCTGCGGCCGCGATCCGGTCGTTCGATGACCTGGTCCCCGCACCAGTCCTTCCCGCAGCAGGGAAATGTTCGACGCTCGACTGTCTGTAGTTGTTTGAGCTACGGTCCCGCGCATGCGCCGCCTCGCGATGCTCGCTGTTCTGTTCGCCTCGCCCGCGTGCCGCGTCTCGCTCGAGAAGGACTACCAGCCTCCGCCCGACGCGATGATCTCGGCGAACTGCCAGGCCGCGAAGGACGAGCTCCATCCGACGGCCGCGTTTCTCGAGCAGAAGGTCTTCGCTGTCGGCTGTACGGCGTCGTCGTGCCACGACAGCGATATGCCCGAGGACGACCAGGACCTGACGGCAGGCCACGGGTGGATGTCGACCGTGAACTTCGTCTCGAAAGAGCAGACGAACCCGCAGTACATCGTGGTCGTGCCCTTCAAGCCCAAGCAGAGCTACTTGATGATGCGCATCCACCAGATCCCCGGCGCGGAGATGGACCCTCCGCTCCCGGATCCGGTCTCCCAGAGCGACCAGGACGACTTCTATATGCCGCAGAAGTCCTCGGACCTTTGCGTCGAGAAGCGCGAGGCAATCCAGCGCTGGATCGAAGACGGCGCTCCTCAGTGACGAGATCCCTGGCGCAAGCGCAAGCGTAACGTATCGTTTGGCCAGCGTGATTTCGCCGATTGCGGGTGGCGGTTTGCTTGACGCACCCTTTCTCAACTAGCTAAAACTCGGGTAGTCGCACGGAGCTTTCTCCAGCGCCGTGCCCAGGCAAGGGAAGCAGGACGATCGATGAGCTGGCTAAGTGAACTCTTCCAGAAGGGCGGTCCCTTCTTCATCGTCAACACGTTCTTCTTGGCCATCGTTATTGGCTTGATTGTCGAGCGTGCCATTTACTTCCTCGGCCGCGGACATCTGAACGCCAAGGCGTTCCTCGAGCAGCTGCGCAAGCTCCTCTCGGCGAACAACGTCGACCGCGCCAAGAAGCTCTGTGACGCCACGACCGCCCCGGTCGCGCGTGTTGCCAAGGCGGGACTCAACCGCCTCCACCGCGGTGAAGCGGCCGTCGCGCAGGCGATGGAAGAGACGATGGTCGACACGCTGCCCGAGGTGAAGACCCGCATCGGCGCGCTCTGGTCCCTCGCCAACATCTGCACGCTGATCGGTCTCCTCGGCACCATCACTGGTCTCATCCGTACGTTCGGCGCCATCGGCGACGCGAACCCGGCCGACCGCCAGAAGAAGCTGTCCGACGGTATCTCCGAGGCGATGTACAACACCGCGTTCGGTCTCTCGATCGCGCTCATCTGCATGCTCGGCCACCTGCTCCTCTCTGCGGCCATGAAGAAGGTCATCTCGGACCTCGAGGCGTTCTCGCTTCGCTTCGAGAACCTCCTCGCCGAGGGTGCGGCGGCGCCAGCGCAGGGCCGCGCTCCGGCTGCTCCCACCGAGGACGTCGACCAAGGGATGAGCGCGTAGTCACACGTGCTGTACTCAGCACACAGAGTTCGTGGAAAGGTCCGCGCGGCCGTCAAGCGGCGCGAGGATCAGGTCGAACAGGAGGAGATGGAGAGCGGCGAGCTCAACCTCATCCCGTACCTCGACATGGTCACGAACCTCATGTTGTTCCTGCTCGCATCTGTCTCTGCGGGTCTCATCCTCGTACAGATCGATACGACGCTGCCCGACAAGGCACCGCCGAACCCGAACAACGCACCCAAGCCGCAGACCAACCCCGACGACCAGCCGCTCAAGCTGTTCGTCTCGGTGAAGCGCGACGAGATCATCGTCTGGTCGGCGACCGGTCTCGAGGGAACGCTCCAGCAGCCCAAGGCGTCGTTCAAGCGCACCGGTAAGGACGGCGAGGCGTGCGACGGCCAGTACATGTGCGAGTCCAACACCTGCGATGCAAAGTCGCAGCGCTGTGTGGCGAGCAAGGAAGACCCCACGTGGGTCTTCGATTACCGCGCCCTCAACAAGTCCCTCGCCGAGATCGCGACGCGGCGCTACGCCGGTAAACAGCGCAAGAAGGACACGTACACCGTGATCCTGCAAGCTGACCTCGCCACGCCGTACGCGACGCTGACGTCCGTGATGGCCGGCATGCGCTGCCCGCTCCCCGATCTCGGTGCCGAGGTCGTGGGTTGCGCACTCCCGACGGACGATCCGGATCTGGCCAAGGCGCAGAACCCGATCTCGCCGGACGGAAAGCTCTTCGACACGACGCGCGCGAGCTACGATCCCAAGAAGATGGCCCTCTTCCCCGACATCCAATTCTCGTCGGGATTCGAGTGATCATATGAGCTTCACCCAACGCGAAGCCCGCAAGATGATCCGCAAGGCGGTCTCCCACGTCCCCGAGGGCGAGGAGATCCGTCACCTCAACATCATGCCGATGATGGACATGATGACGATCTTGCTCGTCGCCTTCATCTTCCAGGCGGCGACCACCGCGACGGCGCTCACGGCTGGCTCGGTCTCGCTCCCGCGCACGCTCACCGACGACGATCTGCCCGAGGGCGCGACCACGCTCGTGATCACCAAGAGCGGCATCGTTGTCGAAGGCACGACGATCGTCTCCGTGTCGGGTGGCGATGTGGATCCCGCCGACAAAGAGGGCGGCACGCTAGGTAAGAAGATTCCGAAGCTGACGACGTTCCTCGCTCACCTCCACGACGAGCAGAACAACCTCAAGCGCGCCCAGCCCGGCTACGATCCCACCAAGGAACAGCCGGCCGAGCTGATGATCATCGCGGACCGCACCACGCCCTACAACCTCCTGCTCGAGGCGATGTTCTCCGCCAAGCAGAAGGAGTCGGGCTACAAGCACTTCCGACTGATCGTTCAGAAGCAATTTCCCGTTAAGCCCTGACGGGCTTGGGCGGTTAAGCCGTAGTTTCGGACCTGGGCGCGCGCCGATCGAGCGCTATAATCGATCCATGAAGCTGGTCGGTGAACGTCGAGCTCTCGCCGCGATTGTCTTCGCGTTCTACTTCCTCTACTTCGTGCTCGGGGCCATCCAGAACGGCCCGCCCGTGTCGGGGATGCTCTACGCCCTGGCCGGCTGCTACGGCCTGGCGTTCTTCGCGCTCGTGGCGGGTTACTTCTGGGCGCGCTGGTACGCCGTCGGCGTCGGCCTGTTCGGCGTGATCGTCGCTGCCGTCTCCGTCTGGCAGCTCCGCGGTGGTGATCCCGACGAATGGGCAGCGCTGTGGCCCATCCTCGCGTTCTTCGGCGGCACGCACGCCCTCGCGTCCACGCTTCTGTGGGGCGACAGCATGGCGGCGCCGTTCGACGGCAAGACCGAGTGGCGCGAGAAGCTCCACATGGACGACAACGCCGTGCAGCGCCTCGGTCGCTCGGTGATCCGCGCGGGCGTCGGTCTGCCGTTCGTCCTCATGTACGCGTTCGTTCCCAAGCAGGACGCGGGGACGGCCATCGCGTTCGTCGCTCTCGGCCTGGCCGCGTTCGGCCTCCGCGCCGTCATCCGCGCCCGCACCTGGGGCATCCTCGCGCTCGGCCTCGCTGGTTCGGCGATGATCACGCTCGCGTGCGCCGACGCCGCGATGGGTGCACCGATGGCCTGGGTGCTCCGCCCCGCCCTCGCCGGTGGCCTGTTGTTCAGTGCGGTTGCCCCATGGTTCGGCCCGCTCGCGCGGACGTTCGCGATGCGCCGCGCGTAGAACTTCCTCCGACTGTGCTACCGTCGACGAATGGGTAGAGGAACGACCCTCTTCGCAGCCCTCGCGCTTGCGTCACTCGCGGCTTGCCAACCTCTCTACGGCGGTAAAGCCGAGAAGCTGCACACGCCCGACAAGAAGAAGCATCCGCCCGAGCCTCCCGATGCGGAGGTGAAGGTGCAGTACATCGATGACTGCGCTGCGGACTTCCGCGGCGATCCGGCGCGCGTGACGCGCCAGTCGGCGATGTCCAGTCAGCTCGTCGGCGAAGGCGAGACGGCGATGCAGAGCTCGGATAAGGCCAAGGATCCAAACTCCCAGGCCGAGCTGATCAAGGTCAGCATCTCCAAGTTCTCCAACGCGCTCCAGAAGGATCCGTACAACCACGACGCGACGCTCGATCTCGCGCTCGCGTACGACAAGGTGAACCGCAAGGGCTGCGCGCTCGCGCTGCTCAAGCGACTCTCTCTGCTCCAGGCGAACCCCAAGTTCTCCAAGGGCGCCTCGCTCGCTGCGGATCGCGTCGCAGACACGCCGCAGTGGTTCCGTGGATACCGCAAGGACGCGATCGCCGCGCTGGGACGATGAAGCTGAAGCTAGCCCTCACGACTCTGCTCCTGTCGCTCTCGCTTGGCGCTTGTCACGAGAAGCAGGAGCTCACCGCTCCGCCTCCTCCGCTGCGCCCGGATCCCGAGCCCGTCGCCGACACCAAGGCTGCGGCCAAGGACTGCGATCCTGTCGATCCCGATGACGAGCTCAAGCCGATCGGCTTCGACGAGCGCTCGATCCCCGAGAGTCTCAAGCTCTCCGATCAGGCGCGCGCCGAGCTCAAGACGTCTGACTCCGCCGAGGTCGAGCGCCTCACGCGCGAGCAGTACATCACCGACGCCGTCGAGCACCTCATCACCGCGCTGCGCGCCGATCCGTACAACGTGAACGCGACCTACTCGCTCGCAGCTGCGTACGCGCGCATCGGTCGTCGCCAGTGCTCGATCAACATGCTCACGCGCCTGCTCCAGATGCGCCCACATCCGAGCAAACACGCCGACGTCGAGGCGAACCTGAACCACCTGCTCGGTCGCAACCAGACGCTCGACGGTGACTTCTCCGAGATGCGCAACGACGAGCGGTTCCGCACGCTCATCGCCAAGATGTGCGATGGCACCAACGACGCGAACTGCGTCTACGGCAGCCAAAAAGAGGGCCGCGAACGCTAGTTCGCTGTCGCGCATTCGAGGCGCGACGGTCACTGATGCCTCCGAATCTCCCTTGTGAGATCGAGAGGTTTGTTCGCGCTTTACGTGGGGCCGGGCCCTAGGTATGACCTAGGCCCAATGCGTACCCAGTCGCTGCTCCTGCTCGCCGGTGCTTCGCTGTTCGCCGCAGTCGTGACTCGCAACACGTGCGAGGCCGCCCCCAAGGCGAAGGCGGGCAAGTCGACCGCCGCGTGCGGCGCGACGATCCTGCCGCTCGTCGAAGGCAACAACTGGACGTACTCGCAGGGCTCGGCCGCGATTCCCGAAGCGACGGCCAAGACGACCCCGGCGATGCCCAAGAGCTTCGTCATCACGGTCGACAAGATCGAGCAGAGCGGCGCCGACACCATCGTGCACCTCAGCGAGAAGTACACGTACGACTTCTCCAAGGATCCCAGGAAGCCGACGCTCGAGGACCGCACGGTGAACACGACCATCACGTGCAACGACAAGAAGTTCGATATCTCGCCCGACAGCTTCTTCTTCTCGGCGGAGGCCGGCGGTTACCTCGGCATGAAGATCGAGGACGTGCAGAAGAAGGGCACGACGTGGCAGCTCAAGGGCGGCACGTTCGGCGAGCAGGCGTGGGCCGATGACCTCACGTTCAAGTGGACCAAGGTGCCGCACGAGAAGTCGAGCGCGAAGCCCATCACGGGCAAGCTGGAGATGGAGCGCCGCTTCCAGCCCGCCGAGCCCGAGAAGGTCATCACCAAGGTCGCCGTCTACGAGAAGGCGGAGAAGCTCATCATCCAGGTGACCGGTCGCGTGACGCTCGACGCTCCCCTGCAGGCCGATGCCAAGCCGTTCGAGCTGCCCAAGGATCTGAACAACGCCCTGTGGTTCGTCACCGGCACCGGCGTCGTGCAGTCGCTGAACAGTTACGGCCAGCAGTTCGTGCTCGTCGATTCGAACGTTAAGTGAAACGTCCGCGTTGGCGCCTGATCAAGCCGCTGCGCTCGCGCGTGCAGGCCGGGCACCCGTGGATCTACGACCGCGCGCTCGAGCCGCCCAAGGGCCTCGCGGCCGGTGAGGTCGTCACCGTCGTCGACGAGCAAGGTCCGCTCGCGACGGTGTTCGCGGATCCCGCATCGCCGATCCGTGCGCGCATCCTCGATGCGCCCGACGTAGCGATCGACGGCACCTGGGTGCGCGGTCGCGTGCAAGCGTCGACGACATTGCGTGCACGCGATCCGCTGCTCGGCGGCTGCACCGGACGACGGCTCGTCCACGGCGAGGGCGATGGCTGCCCCGGACTCGTGATCGACACGTACAACGACACCGCGGTGATCGTGTTCGACGGCCCGGCCGCGAGCGCGTTCTGGCGTCCGCACCTGGACAGCGTGCTCGCGGGACTCGAGCGCGGTGGTGCGATCGTGACTCACGCGTGGCTGCGCGGCGAACGCGGGCAGCGCGCCGAGGGCAAAGCGGTCCGCGGCGATCCGCCCGCCGAGATCGTGATCAACGAGGACGAAGCGCGCTTCGCCGTCGACGTGCGCGCGGGACAGAAGACCGGCTTCTTTCTCGACCAACGCGACAACCGCCGCATGATTCGTCGCCACGCGGCCGGTGTCAGCGTCCTCAACGTCTTCTGCTACACGGGCGGGTTCTCGCTGCACGCGGCACTCGGTGGCGCGACGCGCGTGACATCGGTCGACATCGCCTCGCCTGCGATCGCTGGCGTCGCCGCGAACTTCACGCACACCGGCCTGCCGCTCACGGGTCACGAGGGCATTGCGCAGGACGCGTTCGACTTCTTCGCGCGCGCGGTGCAGCGCGGTCGCAAATGGGACCTCGTCATCGTGGACCCGCCGAGCTTCGCGCCCAGCGAGAAGGCCAAGCCCGCCGCCCTCGCCGCCTACGGCAAGCTGGCCGCCCGCGCGCTCGAAGTGGTCGAACCAGGCGGCCGGTTCGCGTTTGCGTCCTGCTCCTCCCACGTGACCGAGGGGGAGCTCCTGGCGCTCGTGGAAGGCACTGGGATGCGCCTGCGGTACTCCGGCGGCGCTGGATCGGACCATCCAGTGATCCCGGCCTTCCCGGAGGGTAGGTACTTGAAGTTCCTGTTCTTCGATGTGACTTGACCCCACGCACACACTTCGTTACAGACGGGCCTCTCCGGAGGCTCCCATGCGTCATATCTCTATCCTCGCTGTTGCCGTCCTGTTCGCACTCAGCGTTTTCCCTGCATGCGGCGGCGGCTCCGATAACAACGACCAGCCGAAGACCCAGTGCAACGACGGCGTCGATAACGATGGCGACGGCGACGTCGACTTCCCGGATGACCTCGGCTGCACGAGCCTGACGGACGACTCCGAAAACAGCCTCCCCTCGCCCGCGTGCATGGATGGCCGCGACAACGATGGCGACGGCAAGATCGACTTCCCGGACGACCCCGGCTGTTTCCTGCCGCAAGCCGACGACGAGACGGACGATTGTCCGGACGGCCCCAACTGCCCCGAGTGCGCCGACGGCAAGGACAACGACGACAACGGCCTGAAGGACTACCCGCAGGATCCAGGCTGCACGTCAGCCGGTGACGGCGAGGAGTTCCTGCACAACGCAATCGCGTGTGGCGCGGGCCTCATGGTGCAGCCACTGCCGCCCGGTGGCGAAGGCGAAGGCACGCTCGGCGCGACGAGCCTCTCGAACATCACGTCGCCGTGCGGCGGTGGCGGTGGTTCGCCGGCGTTCGCGTACGAGCTCCACCTCACCCAGAACAAGGTCGTCGAGATTTCCACCGATGACCAAGCGACCGAGGTCGACACCGTGATCGACGTGCGCAGCGAGATGTGTTCGGACCCGGCATCGGAAGTCGCGTGCCACGACGACATCTCGCCCACCAACATGGCGTCGCACCTGACGGTCCCGCTCGATGCGGGCGTCTACTACATCATCGTGAGCGGCCACGACTCGTCGTCGTCGGGCGCGTACCACCTGCAGATCAAGACCTACTCCGGCGAGCACGCGGCGTGCGCGACCGAGGGTGATTGCGGGCCGGGCCTCTTCTGCCGCGTTCCGCACGGCGGCACGGGCATGTCGTGCGAGAAGCCCGCGTGCAACGACGGCATCGATGACGACGATAAGGGCGACGGCGCGGACTACCCGATGGATCCGGGCTGCTCCAGCCCGACCGACAACGACGAGACCGACGACTGCCCGAGCGGCCCGAACTGCCCGGAGTGCTCCAACGGCATCGACGACGATCACGACAACAAGACGGATTACCCGAACGATCCGACGTGCGCAGCGGCCGGTGATGCGAGCGAGACCTGCCCGTCCACCGACGGTGTGCAGGCGATCATCACGGGGATGACGATGAGCACCACGGTCGGCGCGGTCAACGACGTCATGCTCCCGAGCGGCTCCCCCACGTTCTGCGAGTCGTCGGCGAGCCTCGCCCCCGACAAGACGTTCCGCCTCGATCTGCCCGCGACGACGACGCTGACCATCTCCCCGGACTCCGAGTTCGACGCCTCGATCGGTCTCTTCGACTCGACCTGCATGGGAGTACCGCTTGCGTGCGAGGACTTCGGCGACATCGTGCTCGCCAACCAGCAGGCCGGCTCGTACTACGTCGTCGTCGACGGCTACTTCACCGACGAGACGGGTGCGTTCACGCTCACCGTCTCCGGCGAGATCGCGCAGGGTGGAAGCTGCGAAGGCGCCCTCGCGCAAGCCGGCGCGCTCACCTGCAAGCCCGGCACGGGTTGCAAAGGCACGATGGGCTCACGCACCTGCCAGCCGGTGCAGTGCAGCGACGGCATCAACAACGGCGATGGTGACAACAAGATCGACTATCCGAACGACCCGGGCTGCGACTCGCCGCTCGACGACGACGAGACCGATCCGGCGACGCCGCCCGTGTGCTCGAACGGCATCGACGACGACACGGACGGCGCGACCGACTACCCGGCCGATACCGGCTGCTCGTCCGCTGCCGGCACGAGCGAAAAGTTCTGCGCGCTCGAGACGGACCCCGTCGGGACCATCACGACGAATCCGATCGAAGGCACGACCGTCGGCAAGACGAACAACTTCTCGACCGCGACGACCTGCCCGACGACGAAGGACACGTACGGCCTCGACGTCGCGTACCAGCTCTCGCTACCCGTTGCCGTCACCACGCTCACCGTCGATCTCTCCGACGGCGTCGACCCGAACTTGACGAGCTTTGACACCGTCGTGTCGATCAAGGATGCGAGCTGCTCGACGCAGGTCGCTTGCGACGACGATGGCGGCGATCCGAGCCTCGAGTCCAAGGTCGTCAAGACGAACGTGTCGGCCGGCAGCTACGCGATCATCATCGACGGCTATCAGCTGAGCGGCTCGACCGGCAATGCCGTCGCGGGCACGTACAACATGGTCGTGAAGGGCACCGTCGCTGCGGGCCTCTCGTGCAGCTCGCCGCTGTTCAACGGCGGAGCGAACGCGGTGCTCTCGTGCCTGAACGCCAGTGGCGCTGCAGGCACGTGCAACACCACGACGCACCTCTGTCAATAAGCCGCAACGACGCGACGACGCGACGGCCGGAGTTGATGGCCGCAACGACGCGACGACGCAACGCTCGGAGTTGTTGGCCGCAACGACGCGACGACGCAACGCTCGGAGTTGTTGGCCGCAACGACGCGACGACGCGACGGTCGGAGTTGTTGGCCGCAACGACGCGACGACGCAACGAAGAAGGGATCAACCTCGCCGGGCGAGGGACGCGCACGCGGGTTGTGCAAGCGTGGGTGACGCGCAAACCGGGAGCATGGGTGACGCGGTGCGGTCGGGAGGGCCACGCATCAACCACGTCTGCTTCATCGATCCGTCGCGCCGTTGCGTCGTTGCGGCTAACTCCCCTGACGTCGCGCCGTCGCGTCGTTGCGGCCAATTCCTCTGACGTCGCGCCGTCGCGTCGTTGCGGCCAATTCCTCTGACGTCGCGTCGTTGCGGCCAATTCCTCTGGCGTCGTGGCTACGCGGCGCGGACGCGACCGCTGCGTGCGCCTTCGGCGCGCAGCTTCAGCGCGCGCGCGTTCATCACGCTCTCTTCCTCGTCGTCGCGGTGGTCGTAGCCGAGCAGATGGCAGAGGCCGTGCGACGCGAGGTGCAGCAGCTCCTTCGCGAGGCCACGCTTCGCCTGACGGCGCGCCGTCTCGACGGAGATGATGATGTCACCGAGCAGCGTCGGGTGGAGCTTGCCGGCCGGGCCCTCGCGCTGCGCGAACGCGAGCACGTCGGTCGGCTTGTTCTTCTTGCGGAAGCCACGGTTCAGCTCGTGGATCGCGGGATCCATTGTCAGCCGGAGCGCGACCTCGAAGTCCTTGTGGCCCTCCGTCAGTGCAGCCGCCTTCACCATGCGCGCGACGTGCGCGGTGAACGCCTTCTTCATCGGCGCCGGCAGGTCGACGTCGTCGTCGACGGCCAGATCCAGCACTACTTATGCTTCTGACCGGTCAGCGTGTACACGCGCGCGCCCACGAACACGTCGAACAGCTCCTGATCGAGCTGGCCGCGTTTCACTTCACTCGCGACGATGTCGAGCGCCTTCTCGACGGGCATCGCCTTCTTGTACGGGCGGTCGCTCGCGGTGAGCGCGTCGTAGATGTCGCTGATCGCCATCATGCGAGCGGGCACCGGAATCTGCTCGCCCCGGAGCGCCTTGGGATAGCCCGATCCGTCGAGCTTCTCGTGGTGCGCGCCGGCGATCGTCGGCACGTCGCGCAGCGTGCGGCTCCACGGGATGCGCGAGAGGAACTGGAACGAGTGGACGACGTGGCTGTTGATCTCGATGCGCTCCTGCTCGGTGAGCGAGCCGCGCCGGATCTGCAGCGATGCAGCCTCGTTGTTCGTGAGGAACGGACCGACGGTACCGGCGTCGTCGGACCAGTTGCGCGCCGCGATCTCTGCGATGCGCTCGAAGCCGCCCTGATCGAGCACCGTCGGCTCGTTCGACGCGAGGATGAACTTGATGATGTCGTCGAGCTCCGCGACCTTTGCCACCATGTCGGTGTCGTTCGCGGCCATCTCTGCCGCGACTTGCTCTCGCGTCGCTTCTTGGAGATAGCGAACCTTCTTCTCGAGGCCCTCGATCTTGTAGCCGCGCTTGATGAGCTGGAAGCGCTGCAGAATGATCTCGCGCTCGTGCTCGTAGAGCTTCTTCGCTTTGACCAGCACGTGCTCGCGCACGCCGACCTTGCCAAAGTCGTGCAGCAGCGCCGCGTACTCGATCTGCGTGAGGTCATCGCGCGAGAAGCGGACCTCCTTGTAGTGACCACTCTCGGCGCGATTCACTGCGCGCGCGAGACCGACCGTCAGCTCCGCGACGCGCTCCGAGTGACCGCTCGTCGTCGGGTCGCGGGCTTCGATCGCGGTCACGGCCGCCTTCACGAAGCCGTCGAAGAGAGTCTTCACTTCTTCGTAGAGAAGGACGTTCTCGAGCGCGATGCCGGCCTGCGACGCGAGCGCGAACAGGTACGCCTCGCTGACCTCGTCGAACGGCACGACGCCGTCTTCGAAGTCATGCGGCTGGTCGAGCGTGATCCAGCCCTTCGCGCGCTTGTTCAGCAGCTGGATGACGCCGATCACTTCGTTGCGGGCCGAGATCATCGGCACGGCGAGCACCGACCGCGTCTGGTAGCGATACTTGTCGTCGAAGCTGCGGTCGTGGACGAAGCCCCACGGGTTGTTACCGCTGCCCGGCTGATCAAGTGCGTACAGGTTCGGGACGTTGATGCGCTCGCCGGAGATGACCGACGTGCCGACGATCGACGTCGAGCTGACGGCCATCGTGAAGCCCGCGGGCTGCACCGTGCGCGAGTCGTTCTGCGAGACGGCGAAGCGCAGGTGGCGCTTGCTGACGTCGTCGTCGG
>DASYDE010000126.1:0-31210 GCA_036499725.1 Kofleriaceae bacterium | reverse complement strand
TCGGAGATGATGATCTCGCCGGAGCCGGCGACGTTGACCAGGCGCGACGCGACGTTCATCGCATCGCCGATCGCGGTGTACTGGAGCGCGCGCGTCGACCCGATCGACCCGGTGATCACCGAGCCGGTGTTGATGCCGATGCCGATGCGGATCGCCGCGAGGTTCTCGGAGGCGCGCGTGCGGTTGAACTCCTCGAGCGCCTGCAGCATCGCGATCGCGCAGCTGACCGCCTTGAACGGCGCGTCCTCCATCTGGATGGGTGCGCCGAACAGGCCGATGATCTCGTCGCCGACGAACTTGTCGAGCGTGCCGTGGAACTTGAACAGGATGTCGACCATCACCTCGAAGTACTCGTTCAAGGTGTTGACGATCTCTTGCGCGGGCCGGCCGTCCGACATCGTCGTGAAGCCGCGGATGTCGGAGAACAGCCTCGTCACTTCGTTGACGCGGCCGCCCTTCTCGATGACGAGCTCGCCCTTCAAGACCTGCTCGACGACGGACGGCGGGATCAAGCGCGAGATCTGCGCGCGGGTCTGCGCTTCCTTCTCGATGCGCGAGGCGAGGCGCGCGTTCTGGATCGAGATCGCGGCCTGCGCGGCCATGCCCGTGCAGATCTGGAGATCCTTCTCGGTGAACGCGTTCGAGGTGAACAGCGAGTCGAGGTGCATGATGCCGAGCAGGTCGGTGCCGTAGAGCAGCGGCAGCGTCATCGTCGAGCGGATGCCCTGCATGATGATCGAGTGCGCGCCGGAGAACCGGGCGTCCATCGTCGCGTCCGACGACAGCACGGCCGCCTTGTTGTTGACGACCTCGGACATCACCGTCTTCGACAGCACGATGTTCGGATCGCTCTTGCCCGAGCGCGTCTTGACGAAGCGCGGCTCGAGCTTGCCCTTGCCATCCTCGAGGAGGATCACGCCGCGGTCGGCGCCGACCAGCTCGAAGGCCTTGTCGAGGATCTTCGGCAGGAGCTTGTCGAGATCGAGCTCGCTGCCGACGGCGCGCGCGAGCTCGTGGCCGATGCGCAGGCGCTCGTAGTCGCGGCGGAGGTTCTTCTCGTCGGCGATCTGGCGCTCCGGCATGAAGTCGCCGGTGTTCGCCTGGATACGCCCGCGGATGTGGCTCTCGGTCAAGCCGGGCGCGATGGTGACGCGCTGGAGCACGTCATCCGCCTTGGGCTTGTCGGCGAAGATGATGCGCGTCGAGCCCATCGTGAACTCGTCGCCGTCGACGAGGAAGTGGTCGGCGACGCGCTCGCCCTTCATGAACGTACCGTTCAGCGAGCGCAGGTCGCGCAGCATGAAGCGACCGTCAGCGGCGCGCTGAATTTGCGCGTGCTCTTTGGAAATGATGCGATCCAGGATCTGGATCGTGTTGTCGGGATGGCGACCGATCGTGTTGAAGGCGGCGAGCTCGAACTCCTGCCGCTCTTCCCCAGAGATAACGATCAGCTTGGCCATGCGAATACGGGACCGGTCAGATCCGGCACCCAAGCTCGATGGTAGCGTCGCGGAACGCAGCTAGTAAAGGGCGGGGGACGCGAACAAACCCTTGCCCCAACACGGAAAACCGGTCCGGATTGGCGCACTTAGGCGGGATCGGTCGCGATCCGAGGGAGCCACTACCTAGGGGCTAGGTGAACCACTTCTTGAGCATGTTGATGAGCTTGGTCGTCTTCTCGGTGTATGGCGGGTAGCCGTCCTTGAGCATATCCGGCCGCCCCTGCTTGAGCACCGAGCGTTGGTGCGAGAACGCGGTGAAGCCGAACTTGCCGTGATAGCTGCCCAGGCCGCTGGGCCCGACGCCACCGAACGGCAGGTTCGTGTTGGCGAAGTGGATCACCGTCGTGTTGATCGACGTGCCGCCCGCCGTGGTGCGGTCGACAACGCTCGCGACCGCGTCTTGATCCTTGCCAAACATGTACAGCGCGAGCGGTTTGTCGCGCGCGGTGACGAACGCAGGGACCTCGTCGAGGTTCTTGAACGTGAGGATCGGCAGGATCGGGCCGAAGATCTCCTCGGCCATCACGGGCGACTCCGGCTTCACGCCCGACAGGACCGTCGGCGCGATGTACCGGTCGCTCGCGTCCTTGGCGCCACCGACCTCGACGCGTGCACCTTCCGCGACGGTGTCGTCGAGCATCTTCGCGAGGCGGTCGTAGTTGCGCTCGTTGATGATGCGCGCGAAATCCGGCGTCGCCTTTTGCGCGTCGTCGGTCGCTCCGTACATCTGGTGGATCGAGCGCTTCAGCTCGCCAACGAGATCCGCCTGCCGCCGCTCGGAGACGAGGACGTAGTCGGGCGCGATGCAGGTCTGACCCGCGTTGACGTACTTGCCCCAGACAAGCCGATCCGCCGCCGTCGCGAAGTCCGCGCTGTCGTCGAGGATCGCCGGCGACTTGCCGCCGAGCTCGAGCGTCGTCGACGACAGATGCTTTGCTGCCGCTTCCGCGACGATCTTGCCGACGCGCGTGGAGCCCGTGAAGAAGAAGTGATCGAACGGCAGCGCGAGCAATCGCTGCGTCTCCGCGGGGCCGCCCTCGACGACGGTGACTTCCTCGGGCGGGAACACGTCGCGGATCAGCTCGACGAGCAGTGCGGACGTGTGAGGCGTGAGCTCGCTCGGCTTGCAGATGACACAGTTGCCCGCTGCGACCGCCGCGACGAGCGGCGAGATGACGAGCTGGAACGGGTAATTCCACGGGCCGATGATCAGCACGACGCCCTTGGGCTCGTTGTAGATCCAGCTCTTCGTTCCCAGCAGCGCGAGTGGCGTGGAGACCTTCTCGGGCTTCATCCAGCGATGGAGGTGCTTGACCGCATCCTTGATCTCGACGAGCGACGGATAGATTTCAGTCAGCTCGACCTCGGTCGGCGACTTCTTGAAGTCCTTGTAAATCGCGTCGCGGATCTGCTGCTCGCGCGCCACGATCGCCGCGCGCAACCGCTTCAACTTGGCGACGCGCTCGTCCGCCGTCGTGCGCTTGACCGCCGCTTGGTGGCGACGCTGCGCTTCGAACAACTTCTCGATCGTCGCGGGGCTTGCGCTCGACGAGGTCGCCGGCGAGGGGGAGGAGGAGGTTTCGCGGGGAGCAGTTTCGATGGCGGCCACGACGCAAGGGTCACACCCTCGGAGTCACCTGGCAAGGAGCCGAAAACATATTCCTGTCACGCACTTGCCCGCGCGGGCTACTGGATCATCACGGGCGCACACGTCGAGACACCCGCACCGTCGATGAAGTACGGCACGTTCTGAAGCTCGACCTTGTACGTGCCGGTCGCGCGATCGATCGAGCGCACGGTCGAGTTGCGGTTCTGCATGTTCGCGTCTGACGTCGTCACGAACACGTAGAACACGCCGCCCCATTGCGCGAACGCCCAGTCGTTGATGTTCGTGCCGAGACCTGTCGTCCCGAGCGGAAACGTGGATCCGATCGGTGCGCCGCTCGTCTTGTCGATCTCCTGCACATACGCGACGGTCGTGAGGTTCGGAAAGAACCCGAACAGACGTGCCTCGCTCGTGCCGGTGAGCTCGGGCGAAAACTTCGCGGGCGTCGCGGTGATCGTTCCCACCGCCACCGGCGTCAGGTTGTTCGCGTGCGTGTCGTCGTACGCGAGCTTGCGCGGACCCTGCTGCGGGTTCGTATTCCCGCCGCCGAGATACAGCTTCTCGGTCATCCCACCGGCCGCATCCGTGACGAAGCCCATGCCGAACAGGGACATGCCGCCCGCCGCCACGGTGTTGCCCGCCGCCGTGCACGCCGCGTTCGTCAGCGACACCTTGAACAGCTCGCCGCTCGTGTAGAGCACCCACGCGACGCCGTCGCGATCGACCGACATCGAGAACGGGATGACGTTCGGGTTGTTCACGAGAATCGACGGCGGATGCGCCGGGCAGCTCAGCGTGCCGATCAGCGTGAACGGATCGCCCGGCAGCTTGCGCGGATCGAAGCTCAAGAAGTGGTTCGCCTCGTCGACGACGTAGACCAGGTCCACACCGTCCGCCGTGCATGCGTTCGTGCACGTACCCGCGTTGCACATCATGCCGTTGCCACACGTCGAGACCGTCGATCCGAACGTGCCGTCCGCGTTGCACGTCACGACCGCATTGCCGTTGCACGTGTTGCCTGCCGCCGACGGATCGCACTGCGCGCAGCCGAGGTCAGGCACGCAGATGTCGCTGCACGACTGAGTTTCCTGAAACGTTCCGTCGGCGCACGTCTGGTAGTCGTTGTTCAGGCAGCGCGTCTCGCTCCCCGTGCACGGATCACCGCTGCCGGCGTCCGCACCAGAACCGTCACCGGCATGCGCGCCGCACGCGACCAGGAGAGCGAACGGAACCAATACGACAGCCCTCATGCCTCCATCATCTCACGCCCGACGTTTCGCTCGCGCGCTCATCGGAGGAGCGAGTTCCCCCCAAGGATTTCCGAGGTGACTAGTAGCACTCTGTGCGCCTGGTCTTCGTCCCGTCGCGAGCGCATGGACGACCACATCACGGGCAAATCGCGTGATGTCGGCTGGTCTAGAGGGGTTGTGGGTGGTTACCGGGACCGATGGCCCTGACGATCTGGAGCGTCCACTGCTGTCCGGCGATCGCTACGCTCTCAAGCGAGAACATGCCGTCGCCGCTGCTGTCGGCGTAGAGGGTGGTCGGAAGATAGTTCGACGAAGCATCGACGGCCCAGCACCGCTCGGGATGTGTCGCGAGGCAGGCCACTCCGCCGGTCGCATCGGTGCCGTGCCAACCGATGATCTTTTGTGGAGACGTAGAATAGTCGCGCACCACGCGGTCGCTGTTTGATTGATCGGTGAAATGGGCCACCCGCACCGCGCCGCCAGACGCGAGCGTGTACACGTCATTGCTACCCACGACCGCGATGAGGTCGCCACCGATGCGTTCACCACTGATGACCACGTCATTCGCATTGCTGACAACAAACGTTTCGACGGCCGGCGTGTTGGCTGCGTATCTGATGCGGGCAAGCAGTTGATGCGTTCCGTCCTGGTAGCCAAACCATTCGGTTGTCTGGTACGGCGCGTCGAACACCCGCACGAACGTGTTCTGAACATCTGGGGTGAGACGACTGACCCGCGGGCCAGCGAGCTCGTCGTATGCGAACACGGCGGAATCGGTGAACACCACCGTCGCCGTACCGCGCACTGCTCCGTCGATCTTCTTGAAGGAGCCTACGTTGAGCTGCACAGGCGTCATCGACGCGGAGGGAACAGCCCATTGCATCGAGTCATCGTTGTCAACGAGTGCTGCGCCTTCGTGAGTCGTGATGACGACCGGTTGATCGCTCGAGAACGGTGCGGGACCAACGTCGGTCTCCTGGATGCCGGTCGCTTCGCGGTATCGAATGAGTACGACGGTCCCGCCGATGGACATGCCGGGACGCACGCCGACGATGTGAACCGTGTCGCCATAGACCGACACTGAAACGTTCGCGAGTGAGTGCGGAACGGGAACGACGACACCCGTCGCGGTGACGATCCACACCTTGGTTGTCGTGGTGTCCGGTTTGTACGTGACGACCTGAAGTGCCTTTCCGTGGACTTCGAAGACACCGGGCGCAGTCTCGTCGAACAGCGGCTTCAACACGCCATCGCGCCAGAAGTAGACCAAGAATCTCCCCGCAGCGTCGGCGCCGCCGAGGTACACAGTCTCGAGCGTTTCTGTCGACGGCATTGGCGCGAACGGGCACGTCGAGAACCCGAGCGGAACCACCGTCGGGCCGACAGCACTAACGACATACAGCGACGTCTGACCGCCGCTGACTCCACAGAACAGCGCCTCGGCGCGTAGGGTCGGTGTGACCATCGACCGAACACTGGTGAGGTTCTGTGCCATCGAAATCAGCGCGCCTGTGCTCGAATCGAAGGACGCCACGCCGTACGTCGAGCCTGTCCTCGTTACGACGCCAACAAGTGAACCTGTCGTGTACGTGAACGCCGGCTCCCCATAGCCCGTACCGAGTGACACCAGGCCCGGACCTTGCGGACGAGCGAGCGACGTACCACCACCCGTTCCCGTCGTTGACGTCAGACCAACCAGCTGCGGGATTTGCAGCGTGCTCTCGTACGAGCGCGGGTCCAGCACGCCGTCGAACACGTGGTTATACGACTGCGCAGCGAGGTCGACATCGACGGTGTCGCCGGTGCCGGAAGATAGAAATACGCGATCGTCCGCAGAGACCAGCGGACCGATGAGACCGCCATCCACTTTGGCTGCTGCGAGCCATGCATCTTGAGTTAAGCCGGAATCCGTTCGTGACGTGATCATTCCCCGCGAGCTGACAGCAGCCACCTCGTATTGGCAGCCGGCGGCAACACTCGAGCACCCATCGAAAACCTGAGCGGCAAATGCGGACGCCGTCCCGTGGGACGTGATGATCAAATTGTTCTGCGCCTGAATGGCGATGCTCTCGACGGGGTCGCACGCCCAACCAATCCCGTCTCCGTCGGGGTCTGCCTGGCCTGGATCGAACGTCGTCGGGCAGCGGTCGGCCAGGTCGCACACGCCATCGCCGTCCATGTCCGACGTGGCGCAGGTCGTAGCATCCGCCGCTGTTGACCCGTCGGGACCGCCATCGTTCGGCGTGGATGAGCCGCCTCCGCAGGCCGCCAAGACAACTAGAAACACCGCCCCGCGCATGCGCGGATCATAGCAACCAACGGGGGGCTTGAAGCGGCGCGCGGGATGTGGCATCTCTCTCGCCGCACTAGCGATCGTGGCGGAATTGGTAGACGCGCTGGATTCAGGTTCCAGTGAGTAACATCGTGGGGGTTCGAGTCCCCCCGATCGCACGGACGGCCGCTCTCAGAGAAATCCGAGAGCGGCCTTTCTCATTTTCGGAAAGGCTTTGCGCCTAGAGCCAGCCTATGCGCCCGCCGAACATCATGTACGGCGCACTTCCGCGGACGGTGCTGCCATCCTCGAGATCGAAGTGCATCACGTCGGCGCCGACCTCCAGGTAGTAACCGATGACCCAGAAGTTTGCTGCGAGCGTGGCGTTCACGCCGAGACCCGGTCCGCTGCCTGATGTCGTGGACGAGTGACCCGACCCGAAGTCACCCCAGCTCCATCGGGGCCCACCGCCGAGCTCGAGCGTGAGGACTGGATTCACGTAGGTGCCCTTGCTGAAGAGGCGATGCATGTAGAGAAGCGGAACGCGCTTTCGGAAGTCGACACCGAACGTTCCGTAGTCCGCGGTCGCCGTGGTGCGGCACTCCTCGCCGTAGCAGTCGTATGCGAAGAGCCCGCCTCCTGTGATGGACCCGTAGACGAGGAGAACATCGTCGTCCCGCCGTACGCCGAGGCCAAACGTCATGCGGGCGTCGCCGTCGCTGTAGCGCGACAGCTGGCCGCGGTGAGCGACCCCGCCGAAGCCCTCCTGAAGATAGACGCCCGTGTCGGCGAAAGCGATGGCGGGTAGCGCGGCGACGAGGATGAGCGAGCGCATGATCCTAGATCGCACCACCGAGCCGCCATGGAAACGAAGGAGCGCTGGCGGATGATCGCCTGGTGACGACCGAGCGTTGCGACTCGCGCGCCTCGGTGGCTAGTTGTCCGGGTTGCAGCTGATGATCGGGGGCGCGAACGTGTCGCTGCAGCCGACGCCGATGTAGCCCGGGTCGCACAGGCCGTACATCGAGCCGCGGCATTGGTCGTCGTCGCAGGCGGCCGGGTTCGGGCAGGCGGCCGGGCGGGCGGCGCAGTGCACGTCGCCGTCGCGCGCGCCTCTGATGTAGTCGACCTCGACCTCGTCCTCGGCGCACCCGCCACTGCCGCTGCTGCCGCACGCGGGGAGTCCGGTGATCGCGAGCGCGAGGGCAGCGCCGAGAGCGAGAGGAATGAGGAGATTGCGCATCGCCATGGCTACTGTTTTACCAGGTACTTCTCGCCCGTCGTTGTCGCGGCGGCCGCGCGCAGCGTTGCGGGATCGAGCAGCTGCGCGAGCGAGATGCGCGCGGTGTAGCTCGACGCGAACGTGGTGGTCAGCTCGCTCATCACGCGCGTCGCCATACGCGTCGTCGTTTCGGGCCCGAGCTTGGCCAGAGCGTACGAGACGAGGTAGCCGCCGATGGACCACGCGAGCCCGAACGTGCGGATCAGGGGCGTGGGCGAGCGATCGAGGCTGCCGTAGATGTACGCCTGTTTGAGGGTGGGCGAGCCGTAGTGGCTGAACTGCTTCATCGAGCGAGCTGCCACGCGCTCCATCGCGTTCAGGATCTGCGAGACCTGCGGGCCGCCGCCGATGGCGTCGAACGCGATGGTGGCGTTGGTGGCGGCGATGGCTGCGACGAGATCGTCGAAGAACGTCGGGGCGGAGCTGTCGACGATGTGCTCGGCGCCGAGCGCGCGGAGCGTTTCGGCTTGGGCGGGCCGGCGGACGATGTTGACGAGCGGGACCTTGTCGGCCGCGCAGATCTTCACGAGCATCTGGCCGAGGTTCGAGGCGGCCGCGGTGTGGACGATCGCGGAATGGCGTTCGGCGCGCATGGTCTCGACGAAGGAGAGGGCGGTCATCGGGTTCACGAACGCGGAGGCCCCTTGCTCGGCGGTGAGGCCGGCGGGCAGGGGACGCGCCATGGCGGCGGCGACCTTGCGATGGGTGGCGTACATGCCGCCGCCGGCGAGGGCGACGACCTTGCCCATCAGCGCTTGGGCGTTGGCGCCCGCGGCGACGACGGTTCCGGCGCCCTCGCTGCCGACGGGGATGGCTTGGCCGACGCGGGCCGCGAACGCGGCGGCGACAGCCGGGTTGACCGGAGCGACGAGGGCCCCGTCGGTGACGGTGGCTTTTTCGAGGTCGGCACCCGAGAGCATGAGGTAGGTGTCGGTCGGGTTTACGGGGGCGGCGTCGACCCGCACGATGATCTCGTTGTCGCTGGGCGTCCCCAGATCGACGTCCTCGAGCGTCAAGCGGATGTGAGCGTCGGCGGTGAGCGTGGAGCGGAGCGCGCGGGCCTGCATGCCCGCACTCTAGCTGACCGCGCGGACTGCCCGTAGTCATCGCAGAGAGCTATGATGCCGGCGTGAAAACCGCGGTCGCTGTTGTTCCTCGCGATCCGATCAAGTGCTTCGGGGAGTTCATCAATCCCGACACATTTCCGGCGTGGGTGCCGAATCTGCGACGCGTGCGCGTGATCGCGAAGGACGCGGCAGGCAGGCCGCTCGAGATCCACTTCGAGTACGGCGCGTCGCGCACGTATTCGCTGAAGTACGACTACAACGACGAGACGCGCGAGGTGCGCTGGCAGCCGCAAGCGAACAAGCGCGATGCGGTCGCGGGCTTCGCGCGGTTCGATGCAGACGAGAGCGGCGGCACCAAGATCACGTACGGGCTGAAGTACGAGGGTGGCCCGACGGAGCTGAGCGAGGTGGATGCGCTGCTCGCCGCGTTCGCGACCTACATGCAGCGCGTTCGCTAGCCGGGAGCGCCCCTGCGCGCTGTGATCCAGCTAGCATGGCCGGATGGACGACCTGCCGTTAACGACGGATCGCCAGACCACGACGGCCGAACGGACGACCGGGGAGGGAATCTCTTCGCCGGACGTTGTTGTTGGCGCGCGGTACAAATACGGCGCGATGCTCGGCAAGGGCGGCATGGGCGAAGTGCTCGATGCCCACGATTGGCAGATCGGTCGCAACGTCGCCGTGAAGCGGCTGCGCACGGAGCATCCGTCGAGCAAGCAGGTCGCACGCTTCATGCGCGAGGCGCGCATCCAGGGACGGCTGGAGCATCCGGCGATCGTTCCGGTCCACGAGCTGGGGCGTGAGGAGGACGGTCGTCCGTACTTCGCGATGAAGAAGCTGGCGGGCACGACGCTCGCCGATATTTTGAAGACGACGGTCGAAGGACGCGCGAGCGTGCGCACGATGGGCCGCTATCCGCAGCAGCGCTTGTTGCGCGCGATCGCGGACGTGAGCCTCGCCGTCGAGCTCGCGCACACGCGCGGCTACGTGCATCGCGATCTGAAGCCCGACAACATCGTGCTCGGCGAGTATGGCGAGACGTACGTGCTCGACTGGGGCGTCGCGAAGGTGACGGGCGAGGACGACAGCGCGATCATCCTCGAGGGCGACACGCCGGAGCTCGTGACCGCTCAAGGTGCGACGGTAGGGACGCCGGGCTACATGTCGCCCGAGCAAGCGCGTGCGCTGCAGGACGTAGACGGACGCGCGGACGTGTACTCGCTCGGCTGCATGCTGTTCGAGATCCTGACGGCGCAGCCACTGCACCCGCGCGGCAAGCAGGGCATGCAGTCCGCAGTCGAAGGCGTCGACGGTCGCCCGTCGCATCGCACGCCCGAACGCGATATCCCGCCCGAGCTCGACGACATCTGCGCCGAGGCGACGGTGACGGATCGCGCCAAGCGCATCCAGACCGCGCGCGAGCTGGGCGATCGCATCCAGCAGTACCTCGACGGTGATCGCGATGCCGAGCGCCGCCGGACCCTCGCGAGAGAACGGCTCGCGGCTGCGACCAAGGCGTTTGCGGCGGACGACCGTGCGCACGCGATGCGTGACGCGGGCCGAGCGCTCGCACTCGATCCGACGCTCAATGCCGCGAGTGCGCTGATCACGCGCATGATCATCGAGCCTCCGAAGGAGCTCCCGGCGGAGGTCGAGAAGCAGTTCGCGGCGGAGAACGTCGAGGTTATCCGGCGCACGCTCGATCAGGGCATGGTCGTCGCGTGCGGCTATCTCGTGTTCGTCCCCATCTTCGCGTTGATCGGCGGCGTGTCGGTTCCCATGCTCGCGCTCATCACGGTGTGCGCGCTCGCGAGCATCGGCATGCTGTGGTGGATGCGCGCGCCGGGGCGCAAGTTCGCGATCCCACCGCTCGTGATCATGCAGCTGATCCTGATCGCGACGGTCTCGCGCATCTATTCGCCGTTCCTCCTCGGTCCCGGCACGGCAGCGGTGACAGCAGCGGCGCTGATGACAGGTCCGCAGTACGCGAAGCGGCAAGCGACGCTGATCGTCTTTCTTACCTCGTCGGCTGTCTTGCTCCCCATGTTCGCAGAGCTCATGGGCTGGCTGCCGACGACGCTGACGATCGAGGCAAACAGTGCGACGATCCACGCCGCGATGAACGGTCGCAACGCGACGCTCGTCGTGCTCGCGATATACACGGTCTGCTTGGCGACGTCGTCCGTGATCATCTCGCGCGGCCTCCGCAACGCCGAGCGCAAGGCGCGCCGCGAGATGCACGTCCAGGCGTGGCAGTTGCGCCAGCTCGTTACTGACGATTAGAGAGCAGCTGCGACGGCAAGGACGGCCGAGGTGCGCTCCGCGTACGGCCGCTCCTCCGTCGGAACGCGCTGCTGCGGAACCTCGACAAACAGCGGCGCGCGGAGCGTGTCCTGGATCTCAGCGAGGAGCGCGAGGGCGGCTTCCTGTGGCGCATCGCTGCCGATGTCGGCTGCCGCGTGGATGCGGCGATCATTGCCGTGGTTGAGCTCGGCCAGCATGCGGCTCGTCCGCGAGACCGGACCGACGACGCCGATGAAGCTCACCTTGGTGTTCAGCAGCATCGAGAGCACGTCGCGATCGCGGTCGTGGTCGTGACCGATGACGACGCCGACGGCGCGAGCACACGCGTCGATGCGCGCGGTCATCTCGGCGAGGTCACAGGTCGTGAAGTCATCGGCGACAGCGAACCGCTCGCGCGTCGCGTGGCGCGGTTCCTTGCCGCACACGACGACGGTCCAGCCGAGATCCTTCGCGAGCTTCGCGAGCGGCACCGCGTCGTGGCCCGTTCCAAAGATGAACAGCGACGGCGGCGGCGCGATCGCCTCGACGAGGACGCGGACCGAGCCGCGCGCCGTGTCGATGCAGCAGGTGGTCGTGGTGCCGCGCTGCGCTGTTGCTCGCAGCTCGCCGATCAGCCGCTCGCGCAGCATGCCCGTCAGTGTCGATGACGCCTCTTCCTCGACGTCCTCACCGACGAGTGCGATGCGCGCTCCGACGCGTTGATAGCCATCGCCTTCGAACACCGTCGCGACTGCGCCGCGATTCTGGTTCGCAAAGCAGCGCGCGGCGACTTCGAGTGCATCGATCCGACCACGCTCGAGGGCCTTCTCGCCCGCGCGCTCGATCAGCACCTCGACTCTGCCGTCGTAGCCCAGGCCGAACGCCGAGCGCAGATCGTCATCATCGATCGGCGTGGACGCGTCGTAGGTGACGAGCTTGACCGCGTCACCACGGGTCTCGGCCCACGCGGCCCGCGCGACGTCGCCTTCGAGGCACCCACCGGTCACGTTGCCGGCGACCCAGCGAAAGCGCGTGAGCAACATGCGCGCGCCCGGACGGCGATACGCGGGACCCGACGTCGCGACGACGGTGGCGACGAGGTAGGGCTCACTCTGCTTGCGTAGGCGGGCGGCGGCTTCGACGATGGTTCGTTCGCTGGTCATTGCATGTTCACGCTGCGGACGCGGTTGTACGGGACGGCTTCGCCGCGCCCGCCATCAGCGAGGAACAACATCGATCCGTCGCCGGTGACGCTCAGTCCCTCGATGCCGTACAGCTCGGCCGAGAGCCTGTCATCGCTATCCACATATCCTGCGGTGCCATCGCCGACGGAGGTGTCCATCGTTCCGTCGGCCGTCATGTGCCGGACGCGGTAGTTGCCGAGGTCGGTCAAGTAGATGTCTCCGCTCGTCGTCATCACCATGCCCTGCGGCATGTTCACCTTTGCACTCGCGGCCGCGCCATCTGCGAAGCCGGCCGTGCCGCCGAGGAGTGTGGAGACCGAGCCGTCGAGACCGACGATGCGAATGCGATTGTTCAGCTGATCCGCGACGAGCAACTTGCCGTCGGCGCGCTGCACGATGCCATACGGCGTGTTGAAGCGAGCGGTGGAACCCGTGCCGTCGGCGAACGCGGCCTGACCCCGACTGCCCGCGATCTCGCTGACCTGCTTGGACGCCGGATCGACGACGGAGACCGTGTGAGCCTGGTAGTCGGTGTAGGCGATGCGCTTGTCGGTGAGGACGACCATGCCGCGCGCGCGACCGATGTTCTCCGCGACGATGTCCGCGGTCTTGGCGCCGATGTTGATCTTCCAGATCGTGCCCGAGAGACCGTCGTGGCCACCGGTCGAGTTGTTGTCGGTCGCGACGTAGAACGTCCCGTCGGGCGCGAACACCATGCCGAACGGGCGCTTGAAGTTCTGTTGGTCGATGAGCGTCTCGGTATCACCCGACGTCGCGTCGACGACGCGGATCTTGTCGTTGTCGAAGTCCGCGACGTACAGCTTGCCATCGCGATACGCGACGTTCACCGGGTTGTTCAGCTTGGCCGCGCCGCGGGCGCCGTCGACGTAGCCCGCTTCCGCGCGGCCCGTCAGCGTGCTGACACCATTGGTGAACGGTGGGGCATCCGAATCGTCGCCACCGCCGCCGTTGCTACTCGAGCCGCAGCCCGCGAGAAGCGCGGTCGCGCACAAAGCCAAACGAAAGACCTTCATGCGTGCAGGAGGTAGCAAGAACATTGCCGACCGCGAACGCGTGCTAACTGCGCCGAACGAGACCCACTCGACGGCGGGCGTTACCGCTCACTCACGTCTACCGTGCGGCGCCGCTCGGCATGCGCGTGCGCTGCTCAGAATGCCGTGGCCCAGACCGGCAGCGAGATGGTCCGTGACGACGTGATCGGATCGTCATCCGCGAACGAGCGAAACGTGCGCGTGTAGCCGTGCCACACGACGTACCCGAGGCCGGCGATCGCCACCGTGTACACGGCGCGCGCGGGAACCTGCCGCCAGCCCGTGAAGCACCAGTTGTGGAACACCTTCACGACGTCGTTCTGCTTGGAGAACGCGAGCACGTCCTTGGAGAAGTCGATCCACAGGCCCGTCGCGAACGCGGTCAGCCCGAGACGGCCGTAGCGATTACTCGGCCACGCATCGGTGAACGCGAGGGCCGCGAACCCGCCGAGCAACAGCGTGTCGGTGATCTTCGGGGCAATGAGAAACCATTGGCGGTCCGCGTTTGTCGTGAGGCCGCGCGCGTACACCCACCCGAACCGGAACTTGTCGACGTGCGGATCGACACCCGGTGGGAACAGGTGCATCTCGGTGATCTCCGCACCGAGGATCTTTCCCATCAGTGCGTGACTGCCTTCGTGCAGCGTGACGCCGACCATGTACGTCGGAGGTGCGAGCGCGACGCCGACCCAGAATAGCTTCGTGTCGCTCGGCTCGGCGCGCGCCGGTCCCGCGAGCACCGCGACAGTCGCCAGGGCGAGGAGCGCTCTCATGGAGCGACCGGAGGGAGAACCCAGAGCTCGTCGACCGCTACGAAGCCCAGTCGATGCGCGAGGCGCTGCGAGGCGACGTTGTTCTCGTCCGCGCCCCAGACCGGCTCGCGCCCGTGCTCGCGCTCCGCGTGGATCAATGTCGTCGCGACGATCACGCCGAGACCGAGTTGCCGCGCCGATGGATCTACATCGACACTGATGTCGAAGTACTTCGCACTTCGCCACGGTGCATACGCGAACGCGACCGGCAGACCGTCGACGTAGCAAGCCCACATCGCGTGCCTGCCGCGCGCAGCGCGAATCTCGTCGGCGACTTCGGGACGTAGATGATCGAGCGGGGCATCGGCGGGCAGGGGCACCGCTCCGTCGATCGGGATCAGCGCGTCGGGCTCTGGTAGCGTGTGCAATACCGCGCGTTCGACGCGACGACCGAGCTCGGCGGCGATGACTCGCGCTGCGAGCTCGCGCTCGACGAGAATGGCGCAGCTCTCGAACCGGTCCTTCAACGAGAATGCGACGAGACTGAGCTCGGCCTCGCTGTTCGTCACGACCGCGAGTCTGCCGGCCCCGCTCACCACGGCCAGGTGAATACCGTCGTGGATGAGCTCGACGTGATCGGGATCATCGGCGATCCCGTGCGCTTCCACCCAGCGCGCGGTGTCGGGGAGATCGATCACTTCTTCAAGCCACGCAGATAGCCGATGGCGGCCTTTGCGTTGTCGATGAGGCACGGCGAGAACGGTTTGCCGCGCTGCGGACCGCTCTTGATCTTCTTTGCGACGGCGCGCTCGAGCGCGGGCACCGCGCGAGCATCATTGAGCGCGTTTAGCTTCTCGACGGCGGCGTTGCGCAGCTCGCACGTCTGCTCCTGATCGAGGTCGTACGAGTACGCGACGAGCCAGTCGACCTTGTCGAGCAGCTTCAGCGTCTCGACGACGGGGCGCACGGCGTGACGGCGCACGATGTTGTCGGCGACGGCAGCCTTGAGCAGCAGCGGTTGAGCGTCCGGATCACCGGTCTTGCCGACCCAGATCTCGAACGCGGCCGCGACGACGGTCGGATCCGGATCACCGGCCATCGAGCGCAGGCTCGCGCGCAGCTCCGGATCCTTCTCCACCGCTGGCAGCGTGCGCAGCGCCGTGTCGTAGGCGTCGAGTGCGTGCTTGCTGTCGTGCTTGGCCACGTATGCGCGCCCGAGCACGAGCTGCGCAGCACCATCGTTCGCGATCGCGACCTTGTTGCTCTCGAGGAGCGACAGCGCCTTGTCGACATCACCACGCTTGAGCGCCGCGTTGGCCTGGCCGGCGGGAGAGTTGGGATCGAGCTTGAGCGCGTCCTCGGTGCTGCCACCGCCGCCGCGTCCGACGACCACGGCGATCACGATGCCCGCCGCGATCGCTGCCGCCGCGATGCCGCCGTAGAGCAGGCCCTTCTTGCTGCTGCCGAGATCCGTGCGATCCAGCGGTCGCGTCTGCGCGCGCTCATCGACATCCGCCGCCACTGTCGTCGCTCGGCGCGTGCCACCCGCGACGCCGAGCGGCTTGCGCGGTGCCTCGGTCGACTGCTGCAGCCGCTGTTCGGGCGTGAGGCCGAAGATGGGTTCCCCGGCCGGCCCCGTGTACGGCAAGCCCAACCCGACACCGCCGCGCGGGGAGGGCGTCGCGGGTAGCGTGCTCGGGGCGAGTGCACCTGCGTGCGGTGTCGTGCGCTTCACGGGCGCAGCGTTCGGAACGCTGAGCTCCTCGTCGATCGCGGCCGCGATGTGGTCCTGGTTCAGGCCCGGATCCACGAAGTCGACGAGGGGCTGGCTGCCCGTCGTGGGCCGCTCGAAGCTGACGTCCGTCACACCACCGTCCGGCGTGTGCAGCGCTTCTTCCACGGCCGAGAGGAACAGCTCTGCCGTCGCATAGCGATCCGCGGGCTTCTTGGTCAGGCCGCGCACGATCAAGCGCTCGATCGACGACGGCACGGGTTTTCCGCCCTTCACCAACTTCGTGCGCATCGCGGGCACCGGTCGCGCCGTGTGCGCCGACATCACCTCGAGCTTGTCGTCCGAGTAGAACGGCGGCTGCCCGGTGAGCATCTCGTAGCCCATCACGGCCGCCGCGTAGAGATCGGCGCGCCCATCCATCGGATTGCCGAGCGCTTGCTCCGGCGCCATGTAGATCGGCGTACCGAACGCCATGCCGGCCTGCGTGAGCTTCACGCCCTCGTCGAGATCGGAGCCCGTCATGCCCTTCGCGATGCCGAAGTCGAGGATCTTCGCGAAGTCGACGTCCTCGCCCTGACGGATGAGGAAGATGTTCTCCGGCTTGATGTCGCGGTGGATCAGGCCGGCCTGGTGGATGTGCTGGAGGCCGCGGAGAATGCCCGCCAGGATGTGGAGCGCTCGGCCCGGCGCGAGCTGTCCTTCGCGCTCCAACACGTCCGCGAGCGAGTGCCCGTCCAGGAACTCCATCGCGAGGTAGAGCGAGCCGTCCGGCAAGCGCCCGGAGTCGTAGACGCCGACGCAGTTGGGGTGGTCGATCTTGCCGCTCGCGAGCACCTCGCGCTCGAACCGGTTGCGCACGTCCGGAGACGCGATCAGCGAGGGGTGGAGGATCTTCACCGCGACGCTGCGCCGGAGCGTCAGGTGAGAGGCCTTGTACACGAGGCCCATACCACCTCGGCCGATGACCGAATCGAGGCGATAGCGGCCCTCGATCACGGTGCCCAAGAGCGCGTGACCGTCGTCGTCCTCGTCGGATCCGAGGCCCGCCGGATCAGTGCCGTCCCTCGCGGGCATTCCGGCTAGATTGTGCCACAGGCCGCCGGCCGGCCTATGGAAGCCCCTGAAACTTCGTCGATGGACCCGGTTGCCAAGCAGAGGACCTCTATGTAGATTCCGTGGCCTCCAACTGCCCAAGTAGCTCAGTTGGTAGAGCAGCGGACTGAAAATCCGCGTGTCGGCAGTTCAACTCTGTCCTTGGGCACCAAGACCCGCCAGCAATGGCGGGTTTTGCATTTCAGTGGTGGCCGCGCTTCGCTTTCGCGCGCTTCGCCGCCTTCTTCGCCTTCGGGGCTTTGGCCTTCTTGCCCTTCGCCGCCCTCGGCGCGTCATTCGACGCCGTCGCGTTGGCGGAGATCGCGGCCGCCGATGCCGACGAGTTGCCGTACTTGGAGTACGTCGCGTGCTTGTCGGTCTCGACCACGCCTGCCCAATCGCTTGGCTTGGCGTAGGCGACAGCCGGGCCCACGGCCAACGAGAACGAGATCGCGAGGAGGGTGATGCGTGAGCGAATGGTCATGGCGGTCTCCTTCCCCCTGGATGAGCACGGCGTGTGCCCGTCGTGTGGGCAGCGCAACCACCTGACATCATGAGAGCGATCGCGTCGCGCCGTGGGGGACGTCACCCCGCTTCGCCGCGCGAATTGGCAGTCGTCCTCCCATGGAAGGCCGACCTGCCACGGCCAGCTAGTGCATCACGGGCGCCGGCCTCGACCTGCTGATCGGCTCGCCGGGCTTCTTCGTCGATGTGTCGAGGTCGGGTGTGAGCTCGTCCCGCTCCGCGCGCAGCCGGCGAATCATCCGGACCGCGAGCGGAATCGTGGACAGCACACCGACTGCCACGAGCACGACGCCGAGCGTGCGGCGGGTGTCCTTGTGCAGCAACGGTGCGGCGAGCAAGCCCGCTCCGATTCCCAGCATGCCGCGCGTAGCGGCGATCAGAGCGACCTCGCGGAATTTCATCTCGTCTTGCATGGTGCCTCCGCCGGTGAGAGGTGCATGCGAGATGCCATCAGAACTCGTCGCGCAGCCAATCGCGTACGGTGTGCACTGCTTCGCTCTTGCTCGTCGGATGCGAGAAACCCTTGTGGCCAGAGTGATGGACGAGATGGAACGTCACGTCGGGCGATGACGTGAACAACGCGGAGTCGTCCTCGGGAACGAAGAGATGATCCTCGTCGCCCTGCATGAGCAGCACGGGCACATCGATCTGCGACCGGAACGGTGCGGACTGGCCCGAGAGCGCGGAGTTGATCTCTCCGCGCGGCACGAGCGAGCGCGTCGCGTTGTCGAGATCGACGATGTGCTGGTTCGCGTACGGGAACGTGTAGAAGAACGACGTGCGGAAATCGACGCCGAAGTCGAAGTAGTCGCCCTGCGCGAACCACGCGCCGACGTCGACAGCGAACAGCGCAGGCTGCAGGTTGTTCGTGTTGAAACACACCGCCACGCCGTCGACGTCGTGATACGTGCCCGCCTCGACGATGATCACATCGGCGCCGACAGACGGGCCGAGCGTGACGACATCGCCGGGATGAAAGCCGAGCGCACCGTGCCGCACGTCGGTGATCACCTCGTGCAAGTACCCAGCGTGCGTCGCGAACGAGAGAGTGTCGCCATTGGGATGTGACGACGCGCCGTAGCCGACGCGATCGATCGTCAGGACACCGAAGCCGTCGTCCGCGAGCTCCTCTGCAGAGCGATAGCCCGGCGCGAAGTCGAACACCGTGTGCGTATCGGATGCGCCGTGCACCATGATGACGAGCGGCTTGTGAGGATCGGGCTCGCCATAGACATAGCCCGCGATGCGATTGCCATCGGCGAGCTGGAACGTGACGTGACGCGGACCTCGATCGTGGCCATGACCATGATCATCTCCGTCGTGCCCGTTATCGTGATCGGCGAGAGCCGGTATCGCGATCAGAGCAAGCACACCTAGAACACTCACCGCGCGAACTACTGCCATTAACGCCTCCTTCGCTGTTCGATCGCTGCCCTGCGCAGCGACACATCAGCGTGGACGGGAGTGCTCTCTCAACTCAACATCAGCGAATCGATCGCGTGCAGAAGATCGCCGCCGAGGAACGGTTTGCGCAGCAGAGTGTCGCAATCTGCAGCACGTAGATCTCGGTTGATGGCATCCGTGTCCCAACCGGTCATCAGGATCAGCTTTCCGCGATAGCCCGACTTGCGGAGGATGTCGCAGACCTCGAGCCCGCTGCGCTTGGGCATGCCGACGTCACACAGCACGAGGTCGTACGGATCCGACGCGACGATCGCGATCGCGTGATCACTGCCGGTCGTTGTCTCGACCTGGTAACCGAGCGGCTCGAGATACGCGCGGATCACGTAGAGGATGTCCTGATCATCGTCGACAGCGAGGATGCGCGCGGAGCGACGCTCGGTGGACACCGTCGCGGGCGGCGGCGCGGGGGGAGGCAGCGTCGTCGCAGCGGGCAACGTGATCTCGAAGACGGCGCCGCCGTTCGTGCCGTTGCGACCCTCGAGCTGACCGCCGAAGTGCTTGAGTGATGCATGCGCTGCTGCGAGTCCGAGACCGACGTGCCCGACCGACTTCGTGGTCACGAACGGTTGGAACAACTGCGAGAGAACGGCAGGCGCGATACCCGGGCCGTTGTCGGCGACGACGAGGCGCACGACACCATCGTCATCGCGCACGCGGATGCGGATGCGTCGCTGGTCGAGAGCGTTCGTCGCGAGCGCGTCCTGTGCGTTGAGGATGAGGTTGAGGATGACCTGGTGGATGGTCGTCGTATCCACGCTCACGAGCGGGACGCGACCGATATCCACCGCGACGTCGATCGAGTGCTCGCGCAGGATCGGGCGCACCATCATCAGGATGTCCTCGACGACGACCTGCAGATCAGCGGTCCCGGTGTTGGTGTCGGGATGATCGGCGCGCGCCACGCGCTGCAGGCGATTGACGAGGTCGCCGATCGCACGTGTCGCACGCTCGATCCTGGGGAGCGTCTGGAACGCGTCTTCCGGCGAGCGCATCCCGACGCTGATCGCCATCAGCGCGATGCTCGACAGGTTGTTCAGATCGTGTGCGACGGCGGAGGCAAGCTCGCCGACGGCCTTGATGCGGGCGTCGCGTTCCATGACGGACTGAGCGCGCACGAGATCGTCGTTGATGCGCACGAGCCGCGTGATGTGGAGCGCTCGCTCCATGGCGATGCCGAGATGATCCATGAACGCGCGCAGAAGGCCGGTCGTGAACAGCGCATCGGGAATCGGCTCGCGACCGCGATACGACGACAGACCGAGCGCGCCGACGGGTTGGCCGCGACTACCGAGCAGTGGCCCGCACGCGAACGGATGGCCGCGCATGTGCTCGTAGATGACGCGGGGCAGGGCGAGGCGTCCCTCGGGAACCACGTCGTCGTGGCCCTCCATGATGAACAACGAGTCCGGATCGGGAATGTTCACCATGCGGAGCTCGCGAAAGCCGTGGCCGACAGGTTGGCGCATGTCTAGTGCGAACACCGGCGGCATCTCGTGCGTCGTGTCGACGCCGTCGATGACCTCCTTGAGCGTGATGAGATTCCCCGTCGCCTCGTCGAGGACCGCCATCCACACCGCGCCAAAGCCGAGCTCGAGGATCTGCCCGAGGACAGCGTCGACGATCTCCTCCAACTTTGCTGTCGATGCGAGGCGCGCCGTCAGCGCTGCCAATCTCTCGAAGCTGTCCACCGGACCCACATCGCCCATGCGCACATCCTCAGCGTTGCGCGCGCCCGATGCAACGCGTCTCCGCTGATCGACACAAAATGCGACAGCTAGCCGACGTACGTGATCTGCCACTCGCGGACGTCGCCCTCGACGGTGACGTCGACGATATCGCCCGAGCGCTTACCGAGGACGGCCTTCCCGATCGGCGACATCGGCGTGACGACCGAGAGGTGCCCATCTCCACCAGGTCCCGTGAGCGTCATGCCAGCACCGACGGGAGCGAGGAAGAACGTCCGACCCTCGCCCGACTCCGCGTCCTCGATCTCGACGATCGCGCCGACGCTGATCGCGGCTTTCCCCGACAGCGAGCCCGGCCTGAAGCTGACGAGTGCGTCGGCATCTGCCTGTGCGCGAGCGGCGCGACTATTCTGCGTGCGTCCCATCGTCTGCAGCTGGTGCGCGGCGCGGGCGTCCTCGCGTTTCTCGTCGGGAGTCGCGCCCTCCTTGGCCTCGTGGGCGGCGGCATCGCGCGCGGCCAGGGCGGCGCGAGCGCTGGTTTCGAGCTGGGAGACGAGCTGGGCAACGAGGACCGATTTGTCCATGCGCCAAGCGTCGCTCTGCTCGCCAGGTCGCGCAAAAAAACGGCGCACTCTCGCGTCCTTCGCTCACAGCCGGGTGGTTCCGGGGCTCTACCAGCCATGGTGGTGCGTGCCCCGATCTGTGCAGTTCTGGTCTCGCTCTGCAGTTGCCTCGATCCCGCTGCGATCACGTGTGATTTCGGCGTCTGCCCCGGTGCCAAGCGCTGCGACGAGGTGCATCAGACGTGCGTCTTCCCGGACCAGCTGACGTCCTGCACCGGGAAGAGCGACGGCGATGACTGCGAGGTAGGCAACCGACCGGGCGTGTGTACGGATGGCGTGTGTCTCGAGCGCGGCTGCGGCGACCGGCACCTCGATGGGGCGGAGCAATGCGATGGCGATCTGTTCATCAACAACGCGGCCGACTGCATGGACGTCGGCTTCTACGATGCGGGTCCGATCAGCTGTCGGAACGACTGCACGATCGATACGACGGCGTGCCACCGCACGTGCGGCGACGGCGTGCTCGACATGCCGCAGGAGCAGTGCGATCCAGGAGCGAGCGCGAACATCGCGTGCGACACGATCGGATTCTATGCGGGCCAGGCGACCTGCACCCCGCAGTGCACGTACGACATCTCGAGTTGCGCGCGCTGTGGCGACGGGTTGCTGCAGCCGCAGGAGCTCTGCGAGCCGTCGCTCGGTGTGCCGGACGGTCTCTCGTGCGTTGCGCTCGCCTACGATGCCGGGAAGCTCGGCTGCGGCGGATCGTGCGGCGGCGATGTCAGTCACTGCTCCAAGTTCAACTTCGTCGGGGCAGGCAGTGTGCCCTTCGCCATCTCCGATGCATGGGTCGCGGGCCCTAACGACGTGTTCTTGGTTGGCTACAGTGACAGCGGACTGCTGGCGCGATGGGACGGGACGACGGCGACCATCCTGATGGATCAAGTCTCCATCGATCACCTCTCGGGCTGGCGCTCGACGGATGGAACGATGGTCGACGTGTGGGCGGTCGGAGACGAAGCGCGCGTGCACTTCGACGGCCATGCGACGACGGTCGACACCTTGGGCACGTTCGGTATCGACGGTTTCGCTGTCGCCGAGATCTCGCCGAACGATGTCTATGCGACGGGCTTCGACGGAGTCAGCCACTTCGATGGCGCATCGTGGTCGGTCGTGGAACCGCGCATCACCGAACGGAGCGCGCTCTTCGCGCGCGCATCCGACGACGTCTGGGTCGGAGGAACGCACCGGATGGCGCACTGGAACGGCACCGTGTGGACGATCGCCGCGACGAGCTTCTCTGCGAGCGGAATCTGGTCGAGTAGCCCGACGAGCGTATGGGCGCTCGACAACGGCGCCGGAATCCAGCACTGGGACGGCGCGGCGTGGACGGCGGCAGCGTTGCCACCCACGCAGCAGGCGTTGGTTCTCAGCTCGATCTGGGGCTCGTCGGAGTCCGACATCTTCGCCGTCGGCCAGCACGTCATCTATCGCTTCGATGGATGGCAGTGGACGTCGATCAGCCCCGACGGGGTCACGCCGCCGAACGTCATCACCGGCTCCGGTCGTACCGACGCTCTGATCGCGAGCACGGGGAATCCCGCCCGGCTCTACCGTTGGCGCGGGGCGGGGAGACTCGTGACGAGCCCTGGCTCGGTCGCCGTCTACAACCTCTCGTGTGGTGATGCGTCGGATTGCTTCAGCGTGGTCGGGCCCGACGTCTCGCACTTCGACGGGACGAGCTGGTCACCCGTGGGTGTCGATGAATCGCTCGGCGTGTGGGCGCGAACGTCAGCCTCCGTGTTCGAGATGAGTCGAACCGCCTTGTTCGAGCGGACAGGGACGACGTGGACCAAGGTGCTCGACGCGCCGCAGGATGTTGCCGACAAGCTAGCGGCGGCTCGGCTGGTGGCGATGAACGGTGTGTCGGATACAGACATCTGGCTCGGCTCTGACCGCGGCGATCTCTTTCACTACGACGGTACGACCATCGCGTTCGTGACGCACACGGATGACTTCGTTGGCTTTCAAGATATCGCCGCCGCCGATAGCAACAACGTCTACGCGATGACGTTCTCTGGCATCTACAAGTGGAACGGGGCGAGCGTCACCGAAGTCTTCGAATCAGACGTGCGCGACGTGTTCACGACGCCGAGCGGTCAGGTCTATGCCGTCGGTGACGGGACATCGAGTGAGGTCCACTGGGCTCGTTCGTCGGGGGCAGGGTGGACGGTCGAACCGCTGCCCTTCATGGCGCAACCAGTGGCGGTCAGTGGCACGAGCGATGACGACCTCTGGGTAGCGACCTACGACGAGCTCTGGCACTGGGACGGAAGCGAGTGGACGCAGGTGCGAACGAGCGTCACCGGCATCTTTAGTCTTCAGGTCAGCGCGACCGACATCTTCCTCGCGGACACTGTAGGCGGGTTCGATCACATCGTTCGCGCCTGTGCGACCTGCCTCTGATCAGGCCGGCACGGCGACGAGCGAGCGCGTCGTCTGGCGCGCCACGCCGCGGTCCGGCTTCACGAGGCCGATGATCCCGCCGATCGCACCTGCGAGACCGGTGACGACGAGCAGCGTGAGCGCGATGCCGCCATCGCCTTCCGACGCTCCGCGCAGCAGCACGCCGAGGCCGAGCGCGACGAGACCCGCCACGAACGAGAACGTCGCTGCCACGCGCTCGAACTTGCCGCGCATGAATGCGAGGGCGCCGAGCGCCGCGAGCAGGAAGCCCGGGATGAACAGACCCAGGACGATGCCCTTCATGCCGTCGAGAGCGCTCCTGGCCTGCGCTGCACCTTCGATGGAGGCCGTGTCGACGGCAACCTTCATGTCGTGACCGGCCTGCACGGCGAGCGTGTCGATGCCCTTCACGAGCTGGAAGGCGCTGACCGTCGCGCTGTAGTCGCCGCGATGCACATTCGCCATCGGGAGGAAGAACGCGAGGATGCCGAGGATGCCGCCGGCGAGAACGATGAACTTGGTTGCCTTCATGATGGCGAACCGTTGTGCAGCGAGTGCGCCAATGCGCCTGCGACGCGCGTTCGCGCAGTTGAATGCCTACATCTCCGCCGGTCGGGTCCGCGCGAACCCGAGGGCGAGCGATCGGCTGGGCTCGCCCCGACCCAGATCAACCAGGCGGATCCTCGTCGGAAACGAGGATGCGACTGGTGCCCTGCGCGCCACGTCTGGTGCTGGTCGTGCCTAACCCCAGAGACCGTTTGAGTTGATACGAGCCCGAGCCAAGAGCGCGGAGCGCTCGGAGCCCGAGCTCGAGCCCGAGCGCCGATTCGTGGCGACGCGTACTCGTCCGGGGTGAGCGTTCATCCCTCGGTGCACGCCGTCGGAGGGGGGACCCGCCGCCACGCGTCCAAGCCCACGACTCTTCGTCGAGTGTGCACCGCTCGGAGCCGATCCGGCAATCGGGCTCGGGCTCGGGCTCGGATCAATCGAGCTGAGCCCTGGGGTTAGTGCGTGGGCTTGGGCGGGGCGGGTGGCTTGGCCGGCGTCGCGGGAATGGTCGCGGCGGGCAGCGGGATGACGGTGATGTCCGTCGGATCGGTGCCTTCGCAGCCCTCACGGCCGGGCGCCGTGGTTTGCACGACGACCGTGCGCGGTTGCTCGAAGTAGTAGGCGTCCTGGATGTGCTCGAGGCCGTTGCCCTGCGCGACGATCGAGTCCTTCGAGAGCACGCGGAACACGCCGTCGCCCGAGGTCGCGACGCCGAGCTTGGCGTTTGCGAACCGTGCGGTATCGGGCTTCTCGGCCGGTGCAGCGGTCTCGAGCGCGCTCGGTGCCGCAAAGCCGAGAAACGCGAGCGCGTTGTTCTCGCTGGTGATGCGGGCTGCGACCGCAACGTCGCGCTTCGGGACCAGGTGTGGCGTAGGGCCGATCCGCACCTTATGGTCACAGTTCCCCTCGGTGTCGTCGAACGCGTAGGTCGCGACGTGCGCGATCATGCCGCCTGTCTTGCCGTCGCGAAGCTCGAGGTCGATGCCATAGCCGCAGCCGCCCCAGCTGTGCTCGTCCCGTGTGACAGCGATGACGCCGTCGGGATTGATGGCGACGCCGGCCTTGAGAAAGCCGTCGGGGCCGATCATCGCGGTGCCGGGGCTCTTCGCACGTAGCGTCGCGAGCTCGGGCCGCGAGAGCAGCGGCCCGAGCTCGGGATCGATCGACATCTGCAAGTACGTCTGCAGCGGGTGCGACTTCAGCCACGGTGCGAGCGCGGCCATCGCGTCGTCCTGCTTGCCGCTCATCTGCTTCGCGGACGCGAGGTTGTACGCGGGGATTTCCCACGTCGGATCATCCGCAACGGCGCGCGCAAATCCTTCGGCGGCCTTCGCGTAGTTCTTCTTCGCGTGCAGCGCGTACGCGGCTGCGTTCTCGATCCGCGCGTCGAGGAACGCACGCGTCCACGTCTTGGTGCGCTCCATGTTGGGGTCGCAATCCAGCACCTCGAGCTTCGCGGTGACGTCCTTCGTCGTCTTGTCGACGCTGGTCGACTTGATGTCGTTCGCGTCCTGGCCGAGCCGAGCCTTCACCGTGCCCTTCGTGACGTACATCGTCGTCCCGTCGGTGGACAGGACATAGCCATCTCCGAGCACCGCTCGCTTTCCCGCCACGGCCTCGCCGCCAGCGAGACCGAGCAACCCGATAACCACCGACGTCGTGACCACGCGCATATATCCATCTTAACGCGCGAGCAGGAACGGATATGCGGCGAGCCACGCCCACCAGAAGCGATTCAGGCCGAATACCTCCGCGTTCATCGCGTGGAATAAACCGCCGGCCGCTACAAACACGAGCGCGGCGCGGGAATCCAGGAGCGCGAGGGGGAACGCGCACTCCAGCGCGAGCATGCCCAGCGTCGCGATCCGACCGATGCTGGGGCGCGACAATGCGTTCGCGATCGCGGGAGGCACGCGGTACTGCGGCAGTGTCACGAGGATCGCGAGCGCCCGGCCGGTGCGCCACGCTGGATCGCCGAGCTTCGCGACGCCGGCGATGAAGTAAGAGAGGACGAGCTGGGCGATCACGTAGGTCGCGGCGCCTTGTGCGATCGACGTACCGGGCCACGTGCGGATCACGGCGTGCGCGCCGAGGACAACGAGCAGCATCGAGTCACTGCCACCGTTGTACGTGCCGCGAAAGCGCACGCTGATGAGGAGCGTCGCGATCGTCGCGATCCACGCTGGCGCAGCTGCGATGGCGTGAGGTGCGTGCGCCGTGAACGGTAGCGCGAGCGCACTCGCGAGCTGCAGCGCGATCACGACGAGGATGCCACTCTCCGCGTAGACCAGCGATGCGAGCGGGCGCAGCGGTCCCCACTCGTCGCGCAGCACGGACCACGCGAACACGCCGCGCTCGCTCAACGCGCGTCGCATCACGAGTAGCTCGAGCGCGCAGATCGTCGCCGCGATCGCAGCGAGCGGTGCGCCTGCTTGCTCGGCGAGCGAACGCAGTTGCATCATCACGTCGCTGCCTCCACGACGGGCGACGCGATGTAGTCGACGAACGCTGCGCCTTCCGGCACGACGATCTTCCACTCGTGGTTTCCGTTCGCGTACTCGGCCGCGATGCGGGCAACGAGCCGATACGACACGAGCCCGGTGATTCGCGGATCGCGCTCGACGACATCCGACGACTCGCTCGCGTCGTCGAGATCCAGCTCGCCGAGCTCGGCCACGAGCTGATCGACGGCCGCCTGATACGCGAGGAACATGTTCGCGTGCGGCGCGAACAGCGCGCTCCGCGGCGGCCGCGGCCCGGCGATCTCGTCCAGCCCACGCCACTCGCCGCCAGCGGAGCGAATCAGCAAGCGCGGCGAACGCGTCGCACGATCGAAGAACCGCCACGCGGGCAGCAGCACTCGCAACCGCGCGAGGGCAGGGTGGTTGATCGTCGCGCGACCGAGCAGCGCGATCAGTGCGACCGCACCAAAGGCCGCGCCCGTCGCTGCGATCTGCGCGGTGGTCACGCGCGCATCATACGAGGTTCACTAGTTGTACTCGACCGTGCCGTAGCTGATCACCGCGTCCGACTGCGAGGCGAAGTCCATCTTCATCCAGCCCGCCGTGCGCGCCGTACTCTCGATGCGCACCTCGTCGATGTCCCCGTCGGTGCCGTCGTCGTCAGGAATCGTGGGGTCTCCACCCAGGTTGTTGTTGAAGCCGGCCCCGATGAAGATCGGATCGTCGTTCATCGAGAGCACCGGGTCGGTCTCGTCCGCGCGATCCACCTCGGTGCCGTCGACGTAGAGGATGCCGACATGGGTATCCCAGGTCATCGCCACATGTGTCCACACACCGGGAGAGATCGCCGCGGTGTCGGTGACATGAAGCTCGACGGAGCTCTCGTGAAACACGATGGCGGCGGCATTGGCGCTGTTGAAGCCGAGCAAGAAGTCGTCCTTCGCCGTGGAAGCGAACGCGCGCGTCACGATGTCGCTGTACTTGCTCTCGCTGGTGCCGAACGTGTTCGCGTTCATCCACCCCGACAGCGTCATCGTCGGCAGCATCACGCCGCCGCCTTTGTCGACGCGGACGAACGTCGTGCCGTCGAACTGCCGCGCTTCGGCAATCCGACCGGCGACCGTCGTCGTTCCGCCGTTCGTGCCCGGCCTGTCATGCGTGCTGGCGTCATCGACGTCGCCGGCACCCCCCATGTGCCACACGCCCTGATAGGTATCGCTCCACACCGGGCCCGTAGCGGACTGCGGCCCGTTTCCATACTCGACGGTGATCGTCGTCGATGCGCGGGTCACGTTCGGCACGCGGACCCACGCGACGAGGGGCGCGCCACCGGGGAGACCGATCTGTTCGATCTCGTGCGCGAGCGGCGTTCCTGCTTCGTCGCGAAAGCGCAGATCGCTGGCGTCGGGGCTCATCTGCATGCGATCGGCACGCGTGTCATCGAGCACGACGAGCAGCGGGAAGTCGGCGAGCGTCTCCGCGTTCGCGACTCGGTCCAGCCGCAGCGTCGAATGCGGCGTGCCGGCGGGAATCGCGTTCCCCTCCGTGCCGAACTCGAGGCGCCCGCATCCCGCGAGCGCGAGGAGAACGAACAACCGCCTCATCGAGGCAGTCTAAGCGAGTCGCTCAGGGACCGGTCGGGTAGAAGAACTCTTCGCGAACGATCTTGTCGTTCTTGACCGTGAAGACGGCGACCTCGTGCATTTGAACGCGCTCGTTGCTCGCCTTGCGCGTGATGTCGTACTCGAACGTCACGGCGAAGCGATCGTCGAGCGGGAACGGTCCCGTGCACTTGCCGGAGTGGATCGTGTGCGCCTCGGCCCACGCCGCGCTCTTCGCGATCACCTTGTCGAGACCCTTCACCTCGCGGTCCGGTCCGGGGAACGCCTCGAGGCTGACGATGTCCTGGCCGTACAGCTCCTTCATCGCCACGTCGTTCTTGCCCTGGTTGCAGAGCTCCACCAATTTCTTGCCGATTTCCATGGTCGTCATGAGCCGCAGTGTTGCGCCACCGCGTGACGCCGTGTTGTCAGGTTTGACCGGAATCGTCGTGTCGGGAGTGCGACAGATCAGAACGGGCAAGCGGGAGCGGTGCGGTTGTCCTCGGTCTTGAGCTTCGCGGCGTCCTTCGCCATCGAGAACATGTGGTCGAAGCGCGCGGCGAACGTGTCGACGAGCGTCTTGTACTGCGAGCCCGGGTAGCGAGCGACGTTCTCCCACGACCACTTGAGCGCCTTCGCGGAGTAGTTCGCCGAGCCGTTGTACAGCGCCGATCCGGCGGTCGCGCCCGCGTCGATGATCATGAACTTGTGGTGGTTCAGCTGGAACGCGTCGAGCGTGCCCGGCCAGTAACGAACTTCCATGTCGAGGTCGTTCGCCGCCGCGTTCTTGGTGAGGCACTCGCCGAACGCCGGGTTGCCGAGAGCTTCGTCGGACGCGTCGAGCACGAGGCGCACCTTGAACGGCGTGCCGGCGGCCTTTGCCTTCGTCGCGCGGTCGGTGAGCTCGGTGACGAGCCCCGGGTGCGCGAGCATGTCGGGCGCGATGTCGATGGACTTCTTCGCACCGCGGATGGCGGCCACGACGTTGTTGTAGGTGATCGAGTCGCCGGTCGCGATCACGCCGCTCGGCGGGAAGAACACGTTGTCGCTGTTGCAGGCATCGAGCTTCGCGACGGAGTCCTTGCGCTCCGCGTCGGTCTTCTGCGGCTGACCGGCTGCGACGCCGGCCTCGAACATCGTATCGATGTCGCAGGTGTACGAACGGATGCGGTCGGCGTTCGCGGCACCGGTGAGAACCACGCTGTTCTCTTCGTTGATGATGAAGCCGGTCGACGAGAAGTTGTTCGAACCGGTGAGCACGATCTTGTCGTCGACGATCACCATCTTGGAGTGCATGATGCCGACCGAGCTGCCGTTGTAGTGGAAGCCATCGAGGAAGCGGACGTCCGCGCCATCGGTCGCGAACTGCGTGGTGCGAGACGTCGGGATGTTCTGCGCCTGGTCACCGATGATCCGGATCGTCGCGTGGCGCTCCGTGCGGGCCCAGTCGAGCGCGTCCGCGACGGGCTTGGTCGAGGCGGAGCTCGAGATGTTGAAGTTGGAGACGCGGACGATGCCGCCGTCTTTGACGCTGTGGATCGCGGTCACCAGCATCTTGATCATCACGCTGCGCGATGCCTGCGCGGTCGAGTCCGCGGACGTGCACTTGTAGCCACAACCGGGGTTGTTGAAGATGACGTAGTTGCTCGGCCACTGCTCGACGGCGGGCGGCTGCCACTCGACGGGCGGAAACTCGGCCGCGTTCGGGTTCGGCAAGCCGTCGAAGCCGGCGACGGGGCGAACGTTCAGCAGGACCTTCGCATCCTTGCTGCCGACGTTCTTGATCGTGAGCTTGTACGAGCCAGCGTCGACCTCGTCGAGCACGAGCGTCGGCTCGGCGGCCTCGTCCGACTTGTCCGTCGTCGCGTCCGGCTTCTTGAGCGAGAGCGTCAGGTTCGGCCGGTCGGCGGACGCGGTGTCCGGCTGCGTGACGGCGACCTTGAAGGACGCGTCTGCCGTGAACGTGAAGATCTTGGAGTGACCATGCGCGATCGTGACGGCGCGGTCCACGATGCCGAACGAGTCGGCCTTGCCATCTCCGATATCGCCGAGATCCTCACCGGTTCCGTCGTCCGTCGCATCGACGCACGCGGCGGCGCCCAGTGACAGGATTGCGAAAGAGAACGCGAACGAAGCCAAGCGCATTATGCCCGCGGCCGACTGCACGTCCGGTGCCTTCGGGATCACCCGATAATTCATGCAGTAGCGGCCGCATTTCGGACGCTTGCGGCCATTTGGCGGCCATTCGATCCGCCGCTGACTGGCTGGAGTGTCCACCTGCCGGACATCGATCGATCCAGAGATCAGGCAGATAGAGAGCGGTCTCGTCGCGGCCGCGAACGGCCCGGAGGTTGCTGAAGGCGCGGGGCACGATGCGGATCCTCCCTTACGTCCTGCTTGCGGCTGCTCCGATGGCCATCGTCGCCTGTGTGTCCCAGGACGATTCGGAAGATCTCGGCGGCATCGCGGACGGCAAGTCCGACGCGCCCGCGATCCAGAACAAAGCGATCACGGTCAACAAGCGCAGCAGCGCGACCAAGCCGGGCGTGAAGAACTACACGGTCCGCTCGACCGTCGACTTCACCGTCTCGCTCGTGCAGACGGAGTCCGGCAACTCGCTCATCACCGTGACCAACGCGGACACGGACGCGGCGGTCTCGAGCGAGAAGACGAAGAACCCGATCGTCGCGGTGACCGCACCGGATGGTGAAGAGCACGAGTACAAGATCCGCATCGAGAACTGGGACGCGGCGACGCTGCACGCAACGCTCAGCGCGACGGGCAACCAAGCCGTCTCGCCCGCACTGCTCGCGGCGGC
>DASYDE010000125.1:0-41344 GCA_036499725.1 Kofleriaceae bacterium | reverse complement strand
GCGGATCTGGTTGATGAAGACGACCATCGTGCGCGACTTGGCGATCGCGCCGGTCAGCTTGCGGAGCGCCTGGCTCATCAAGCGGGCCTGGAGGCCGACGTGCGCGTCGCCCATCTCGCCCTCGAGCTCGGCCTTGGGCGTCAGCGCCGCGACGGAGTCGATGATGATGACGTCGATCGCGTTGGAGCGAACGAGCATGTCCGCGATCTCGAGCGCCTGCTCGCCGCAATCCGGCTGGCTGACGAGGAGCTCCTCGGTCTTCACGCCGAGCTTCTTGGCGTAGTTCACGTCGAGCGCGTGCTCCGCGTCGATGAACGCGCACACGCCACCGCGCTTCTGCGCCTCGGCGACAATGTGGAGGGTCAGCGTCGTCTTACCGCTGGACTCCGGTCCGTAGATCTCGACGATGCGACCGCGCGGCAGACCGCCGACGCCGAGCGCGATGTCCAGGCCGAGCGAGCCGGTCGGGATGACGTGAACCTCGCGCTCGATAGCGTCCTTGCCGAGGCGCATGATCGCGCCCTTGCCGAACTGCTTGTCGATTGCACCGAGGGCGAGCTCGATCGCCTTGTCGCGCGCGCTCACATTGTTGGATCCGCTGTTCACGAGCGAGTTGCCGGTATCCTTCGTCGTCATCTTGATGCTCCCTTTAATCCGTCTCAGGTAGTGGTCTGACCGCGCGGCCAACCGTCGTCCGTGTCCTCGTCCGCTGCGCGCCCAGGTTCGTTTGGTGCGCCTAGATCTAGCGGACTGGTCTGACGTTCAGCGGTCCGGATGGTCCGGTTTTCCGGCTTCCCGAGGTCAATTCGAGCCACATCCTTGTAGGCGGAACCAGTTGATTTGGTTTCGCTTTCGAAGAGAGTGATCGCGTCCACCACCGAGTCACCGAACATTTGTTCAGCTATGGGTAACACGACCTGTTGGAGCGATCTACTTTCTCGTGCACGAGCGAGCGTGACGTGCGGATGAAAAGCGCTCGGCTCGGCCGGAAAGCCGATCTCCACCATCGCGGTCTCGATGCGGGCGGCGAGCTGCGCGAACGCGTTGGTCGGGTCCTCCACCCCCGCCCACAGGACCGTCGCCTTCTCTATAGAAGGGAAGCCGCCGAGCTTGCCCACCCGCAGCTTGATCGGCCCGATGCCCTGCCCCGCCTCGGCGAGCTTGTCGCGGATCGCGTCGATCACCTCGGTGCGAGCCCAGCCGAGGAACTTGAGCGTCACGTGGTAGCTCGGCGGGGCCACGAAGCGCAGATCGATGCCCGCGTCCTTCGCGCGTCGAGAGAGCTGCTCGGCGGCTCGGGCGAGAGCATTCGACGTCGCGACGGAGAGCCGCGCGCCGATGAACAAGCGGCGCACGGGCGGCTTCTCCGGCGGCACCGGCCCGACGGGGATTTCACTGAGCGCGGGATTCGCGGGCGTCGACGGAGCCTCCGGCTTTGCGGAGACCTCCGGGGTGGGCTTTTTGTCGTCGCTCACGGGACTCCATTTCGATCGAGCGCTTCATCGATCAGCTTCAGCGCCCACCAGGAAGACAGCAGACGGACCTGATCGCGCGCACCGGGCCATGCGAGCTTCTTCGTCGTCATCGTACCTTCGGCCTCGGCGAGTGCGACCCAGACGGTGCCAACGGGCTTCTCGGGCGTTCCACCATCGGGACCGGCGACGCCGCTGACGGAAACCGCGAGGTTGGTCCCGAACGCCTTGTGCGCGCCGAGCGCCATCTCCCGCACGCACTCCTCGCTGACCGCACCAGATGTATCGAGCGTCTCTTGCCGCACGCCGAGCTGCCGGACCTTCTCGGCGTTCGAGTACGTGATCGCGCCACCGACGTAGGCCTTGCTCGATCCGGGCATGCGCGTGAGGAGCTCGCCGAGCATGCCGCCGGTGCACGACTCCGCCGTGGCAACGGTGGTCCCGGACGCGATCAGGCGCCGCGTCACTTTCTCGACGAGCGTTTCGGTCTCGCCGGTGCCGTAGACGATGCCCGGCAGGCGCTCGCGAACACCGGCGTCGAGGCTCGCGAGGCGTGCATCGGCGGCCCCTTGATCTGCATCGCGCACGACGAGCTTCACGAGCGTCTCGGGAAACTTCACCTGGTAGTGGATCGACGCCCCCGCGACGCCGTCGACCAGGCCGCGGCACGCCTGCGATATCTGCGACTCCCCGCGACCGAATGCTCGGTAGATCCGGCGGGCGATGCGCTCGACGTTGCCCCGGCTCTCGCGCAGCTCGGCGCAGCGGTCCTTGAGGCCGCCGTCCCAGATGCTCCACAGCTCCCGCGGGACGCCCGGCATACAGACAATCGGGACGTCCTTGAACGCGACCTCGAACCCCGGTGCTAACCCACCACTATTAATATGAACGCGGGCGCCGTGCGGTATCCGCACTTGTCGGAGCTGGATGCGTGTCAGCTCCTCCAGGTTCTGCCCCTGGATCTGGCCCCCCGTGATCATCCGGCCGAACCGCTCGAGCATCTTGGCCTTCGCGGCCTCTTCAATAACTGGCTCGACCCCGATGAGGCGGGAGAGCACATCTACGGTCAAATCGTCCTCGGTGGGCCCCAGGCCGCCCGAGGTCAAAACCAGGTCCGCGCGGCCCACCGCCGTGGTGAGCGCCGCGACCATGTCGGCCTCGTCGTCGTTGCAGCTGGTCATCCAGCGGGTAGTGATATTCAGGTCCCAGAGCCGGGCTGCCAGGTACGACGAGTTCGTGTTCACGATTTCGCCACGGCACAGCTCGTCTCCGATCGTCAAGATCTCGGCGCGCATCGCCGCGAGACCATAGCGCAAACGTGCGGTCTCGCGGTTGACGCGCCGTCGTCACGCCACCTATCATTTCGTCTGTCGCGGAGTTGTGGGCTCCGCGAAATTATCAGTCATGAAGATCCGCTACGCAGCGAAGACCGACGTGGGCATGAAGCGGACCCACAACGAGGATTACTTCTCGTTGATCGAGGACGAACAACTCTTCCTCGTCGCTGACGGCATGGGCGGTCACGCCTCTGGTGAAGTCGCGAGCAAGATGGCCGCCGAAACGATCGGCGAGTTCTATCAGCGCACGCGCGAGGACGAGGACGCGACCTGGCCCTACAAGATGGACCGCTCGCTCTCGTACATCGAGAACCGCCTCGTCTGCGGCGTGAAGCTCGCCAACCTCCGCATCTTCGAGACGTCCAACCGCGACCTTCGCTACAAGGGCATGGGCACGACGATCGTCTCCACGCTCGTGTCGGGCGACAAGATCTACGTCGGCCACGTCGGCGACTCGCGGGTCTATCGCGTACGCGAAGGAAGCATCAGCCAGCTCACGCGCGATCACTCGCTGCTCGAGGACTACAAGGAAGCGAAGCCGGACATGACCGAGGAGGAAGAGCGGAACTTCCCCCACAAGAACGTCATCACGCGCGCGCTCGGTATGCGCGAGACCGTTCAGGTCGACATCCGCAGCCACCAGATCAAGAGCGGCGACGTCTACATCCTCTGCTCCGACGGTCTGTCGGGCATGGTCGTCGACGATCAGATCTGCCAGATCGCCGCGAACGCCAAGAGCCTCGAGCGCGCCGTCGCCGAGCTCGTCGATGCCGCGAACCGCAACGGCGGTACCGACAACGTCACGACGCTGCTCCTGCAGTGTCTGGCCGCCTGAGTTAGGCTCGCGCGGTGAAGTACCGCGTTACGGCTGGCTCGCTCGTCGTCAAAGCTAGGTCGCGCGTGCACGACGTGCAGACGACGTGGAGCAAGATCACGGGCGACGTCGACGCCGATGCGACCGCGATCGAAGGCGCGCAGGCCGCATTCACCGTCGACATGACGGCGTTCGACGCCGGCGACTTCATCAAGAACCGCAAGCTAAAGAGCGACTTCCAGCTCGAGGCGAACCCGACCGCGAAGTTCGCGCTGCGGGCCGTCAAAGATGTGGTCCGCGACGGCGCGAAGTTCACGGCCATCGCCGAGGGCGTCCTGTCCTGGCGCGGTAAAGACGTCGTGCTGACGCTCGCCGGTCGTGGCACGCTGGACGACATGCGCGTCGAGGCGAATGCCACGTTCGAGCTGGATATCCGCAAGCTCGGCCTGTCCGCGCCGCGCTTCCTGATGATCAAGATGGACGACGAAGTCTCCATCGAGGTCCGCGTGACGGGGGTGCCCGCGTGACCCGCGCCGCGCTCATCGCCGCGCTGCTCCTCACCGCGTGCTCGTCGTCGCACAAGGAGCCCGAGGTCAGCGGCATCGGCAAGTACAAGTTCACGACGACGAAGCTGAAGAACGTGCACGAAGGTCAGTGCCAAGCGACCGAGCTCGACGACGGTCGCAAGGGCACGTGGTGCTTCCAGCTGCCGGGCTTCAAGGTCGGCAAGTCCTCGATCGCCGAGATGGACCTCTACTTCCTCGGCACGGATCCCGAGGCGTCGCTGATCGAGATCCTTCTCAAGGTACGCGGCTGCGACGAGACCGAGCTGGATCAGTGGATGCGCACCGCGCTCGGTCCGCCCATCGAGACCAAGTCGACGCGCGAGTACTGGAAGACCAAGTATCTCTGGGCCGCCGCGCTGATGCCGAGCGAGCCCGCGCGCTGCGTCGTGCACCTGCTGCCGCTCTCGGAGAACTCCGAGATCGATCGCATCAAGCAGCTTTGAATCGCACGCCCAGCGCCCCGAGTGACTGAGCGCAGCAGCAGACAACCGCGAAGACGCGGAGACGCAAAAAAAGACGATGACCTCGCCGGGCGAGGGGCGCGGTGGACTGCCTTGCGCTGCGAGGAAAAGTCTCCTTTGCGTCTTCGCGTCTTCGCGGTTCTCTGCCTCCTATCGCCGAGCGAGGATGAGCAGAACCTCGAGGTCTAGCGCAGCGCCGCGATCAAGATGAGGATCGCGACGAGGATCGCGGCCCCTCCAACGATCCACGGCAGCGGCAGCGCGGGCGCCGTCGAGTGGGAACGCGCGCGAGCAGAGGGCGTTGAGCGCGATGCGATCGGCGTGATGTCGATCCGCTTCTCGTCGGACGGCGGATCGGCGACGGGCTCGGGCGCCGCATCCTCGACGACCGCGGCCGCCTTGGGTTCCTCTTTCGGAGGCGCGACGATGACAGGCGCCGGAAACGGAGGCCGGGACGCAGACTTGGCGCGGATGCGATCGGCCGCTTGTTGCGCGACGCCTTGCGTGACCGGCTTGCCCTTGTAGGTCGCGTCGTACCGCTTGAGGACCTCGTAGGTTTCGGTGACGGTCTCGAACTCGTCGGGGAGAGGAAGCGCATCGCCGACGACGTCCGCGACGATCGCGGTCTGGTTGTCGTCGCCGCCGCGCTCGTTCGCGAGAGCGATCATCGTGTCGCACGCAGCGCGCGGCTCGCTGCCGGTGAGGATCTGCTGGAGCTCGGTATCGGAGAGCGGGTTGGTGATGCCGTCGCTGCACAGCATGAAGCGATCGCCGCGGCGGAGGCGAAGGCGCGCGATGGCGACGCGAACGTCTTTCGCGAGGCCCATCGCCTGGAGGATGACGTTCTTGCTCGGCGAGTGGCGGGCCTCGTCCTCGGTCATGACGCCCTGGTCGACGAGGAGCTGGACGAGCGACTGGTCGCGCGTAATCTGGCGCAGACGTCCTTTGCGAAGCAGGTAACCGCGCGAGTCGCCGACCTCGGCGATGTAGGCCTCGTCGCCACGGATAAAGAGAGCGACGAGCGTCGCGCCCATGCCCTGGCGGTTCTCGAGCTTGGCTTCGAAGAACACGTTGCGGTTCGCGCGCTGCACGGCGGACTCGAGCTGCTCGTGGATCGCGCCTTTGACCTCTTTCTCGAGCGCCTTCTGGAGCGAGTCGAGAACGAGTGCGGACGCCACCTCGCCTGCCTCGGCGCCGCCCATTCCGTCGGAGAGTGCGAGGAGGACGCCCTTCTCGTGGACGTCGACCGTGCGGTCGGCGCGGAGCGCATCGATCTGCGATCCGCTCGCGAGATCCATGATCGCGAACGCATCCTCGTTGTGGTCGCGGATGCGGCCCACATCCGACATGGCGGAAACGGTCATTTTCACGCCCGACATGGCGCAGCCCTCCCCCCGATTCTCGCACATATACTTGGCGTACGTGCCCGTGGATGACTCCAAGCCGACTCGACTCGAGCGGCCATCGAACCCCGAGCACCAGGCGAGCGAGCCTCGCCGGGCCGGATCGACGAGCACGGCGACCGTTGGACCGAGGTACGCGAGCGGTGAAGAGATCGCGCGCGGCGGCATGGGGCGCGTGATCGAAGCGACGGACACCGTGCTCCAGCGGGTCGTCGCGATCAAAGAGGCGCTCACCGACGAGCCCGAGCTCCTGAAGCGGTTCGCGAGAGAGACGCGGATCACCGCTCGCCTCGAGCATCCATCGATCGTTCCGCTGTACGACGCGGGTGGCGGTGACGGCGAGCCGCCGTTCTACGTGATGCGCCGCGTGTCGGGGCAGCCGCTCGAGGAGTTGATCGGTGAAGCGAGCACGCTCGATGCCCGGCTGGCCCTCCTCCCGAACGTGCTCGCAGCGACGCAGGCGATCGCGCACGCCCACAAGCGCGGCGTGATCCACCGCGACCTCAAGCCGTCGAACATCCTCGTCGGAGAGCTCGGCGAGACCGTCGTGATCGATTGGGGTCTCGCGAAAGTGATCGGCGAGACGGACGACGAGGGAGGGATGACGTCGCTCGCGGGCGATTCGTTGCGCACGCGCATCGGCACCATCGCGGGGACGCCGGGCTTCATGTCACCCGAGCAGGCACGTGGTGAAGAGCACGGCCCACCGTCGGATGTCTGGGCGCTCGGCGCGTGCCTGTACTTCATGCTCGCCCGCCAGCCGCCGCATCACCGCGCCGGCTCGACGGGAGATGACCTCATCGAGTACGTCGCGGCGAGACCCGTCGTCCCGATCGGTCGCCTCGTGCGGGGCATCCCCACGGAGCTCGCCGCGATTGTCGACAAGGCGCTCGCGTTCGATATCGCGCAGCGCTATCCCGACGCGGCCGCGCTCGCCGAGGAGCTCCGCCGCTTTCTCGCCGGGCAGCTCGTCGCCGCACACGAGTACACCCTGCGCGAGCGCGTGGTGCGCCTGATCAAGCGCAACCGGACGGCCGTTGCTGTCGGCCTGCTCGCCCTCGTGGTTCTGGCCGTGGTGTCCACGTACGCGATCGTCCGCGTGGTCCACGAGCGCGACATCGCGAAAACCGAGCGCGCCGCGGCCCTGGATGCGCAGAAGATGGCCGAGCGAGAAAAGAAGTATGCGCAGGAGCGCGCAGACTCCGAGCTGATCGCGCGTGCCCGCGCGGCGGTCACGACGGATCCGGTGCGAGCTGCCGCCGTCATCGGGATGCTGCCGCCGACGAGCAGCCGCGTGGACGAAGCGCGTGGAGTGCTGCGCAGCGCGCGCATGCATGGTGCGAACGCGATCGGTCTTCAAGGTGACTCCGCGCCACCGATCGTCGTGGAAGTTTCACCGCGAGGAGATCGCGCCTTTGTCCTGCGCCGCGGCGAGCTCCTCGAGACGTTCACGCTTCCTGCGACGGGGGCCGTGACGTCCACGGTCCTCGCCGAGCCGTGGCGCGCTCACTGGGTCGACGGTGGCGATCACATTCTCGTGTGGGGGCCGACCGGTACTGGCTTGCTGGATCCAGCGCGTGGCGCGACGACGCCGCTCGATGTGGGGCAGTTAGAGGACGTGCGGACGGATGCGACAGGCACGACTGTCGTCGCGGTGACGCACGACAATCGGATCGGCTGGATCGACACCAAGGCGGGAACGCTCACGTCGTTCGCGACGGTCACGAGTACCGAGGTCAGCCTCGAAGTGACGGAGAACGGACAGTTCGTCGCGATCACCGATGGAGCGCAGATCCGGATCTTCGCGCGCGATGGACGGCAGGTTTCGAAGTGGCAGGTGCCCACAAGGACGGCCCTGACGCTCGCCGCGTCCGCGACGTCCAAGTTCGCTGTCGTGAGCGGTACGGACATCTATCTCATCGATGCCTCGGCAGACAAGCCGGCATGGACGCCGATGGCCATCGAGGACGCGCAAGGGATCGCGATGCTCGGTGTCCCCTTCTTCGACGGCGACGCGCTGCGCGTGCGCGGCGCGATGGCGATCTACGCAGTCACGCCCACGCACCGCATGAAGATCATCGATAGCCCGAGCTCCAACTTCGTGTTGGTCGGGCCAGCACAAACGATGCTGCTCGACCGCGAGCAGCACCTGGTCCTGTTCGATAGCGATCACAGGCAGTCCTTCTCGCTTCCAGGAGCGCTGGAAGGCGCGGTGATGGGGGGACGACGTGGCGTCCCGTACGGCATCGTCGCGGTGCGCGGAGGTACCTACGTGCTCGACCTGCGGTACCAGACGCCCCGCCGCGTCGACGAGGATGGCAGCGGATTCGCGATGTTCGTCGACGAGCAAACGGCGTTAGCGGGAAGCGGCGAGGAGATGCATTGGCTCGACCTCGCCACGAGGAAGCGCTTTCCGCTCGAGGTGAATGGCATGGAGAGCTGCTGTGGCCCGTCGACCTTCATCGAGGGGTTGAGCTCGTCGCTGATTCTCTACGCCCAATCGATGCAGAAGCCCCACAAGGAGCTGTACGCGTTCCCAGCGGCAAAGGCGCCGGGGTATCGCTTCACTGGTGATGACATCGCCGGGATCTCGTTCGGTGCCCGCACTGCGATCGTGGAGTTGCGCACGGTGCGGATCGTAGATCTCGGCAAGCCGCCCATCGACGTCATCACGTTTGCCGACGACATCCAGCAATGGCGCGGTCACGACGACGAGCTGCTGATCGCGAGTGCGACGCGCCTCGTGCGAGTCCGAATCTCGACAGCCGCCGTGTTCGATGACCGCGCGATCGCACCGAGTCAGAAGGGCATTCTCTTCGCTCTCGGCGACCGCCTTCTGCTGTCACGCGACAAGGCGATCTGCTCCTTCGACCATCCCGAGAAGCCGCTCGTCGCGCTCCCGCAGAATGTCGCGAGCGTGACTGCCGTGAACGGCGGAGTCGTCGCGATCTTCGATGATCAGAGCGGCGCCTACGTGTCGCTCGGTGCTGAACCGCATGCGTATCCGCTGGGGCAGAAGGTGCTCTCCCTCGCCCCCCACCATCTGATCGTCGACACCGGAGTTGGCATCGATCTCGTCGATCTCCCATCGCAGACGCGCTCGTTGCTCCCGATGAGGCGGCACGGCAATTCCTTTCCGCTCAGTCTCTCACCGAGCGAGGATCGGCTGCTCGAGTCCAGCGACCTGCGACCGTGGCTATGGACGCTGCCGACCTTCGACGGCGACCTCGCTGCGGAGGTGCGCGCGACGACGAACGCGAAGGAGCGCGACGGCGTGGTGGTGTGGCCATGGCAGTAGACGACTCGGAGCGCAAGACCAAGGTCGAGCGCCCATCGGGACCAGGCCAGGAGCGCACCGCCGAGGCGGCGCGACCGGCCGACGAGAAGCGCTACACGACCGGCGCGGAGATCGCGCGCGGTGGGATGGGCCGCGTCGTCGAAGCCACCGACAACATGCTCGGCCGCGTCGTCGCGATCAAGGAGGTCCTCACCGAGGACGCCGAGAGTCTGAAGCGCTTCGCACGCGAGATGCGGATCACGGCACGCCTCGAGCATCCGTCGATCGTTCCGCTGTACGACGCGGGACCCGCTCGCGACGGCGAGCCTCCGTTCTACGTGATGCGCCGCGTGTCGGGTCGGCCGCTCGAGGAGGTGATCGCGACTGCTCCAACGCTGGACGATCGTCTCGCGCTGCTCCCCACCGTGCTTGCAGCGACGCAGGCCATCGCGCATGCCCACCAGCGCGGCGTGATTCACCGCGACCTCAAGCCATCCAACATCCTCGTCGGCGAGCTCGGAGAGACCGTCGTGATCGATTGGGGGCTCGCGAAGGTCATGGGCGAGACCGACGACCCGGCCGCGACGATCGCTCCGTTGCCGCAGGACTCGCTACGCACGCGCATCGGCACCGTCGCAGGCACGCCGGGCTTCATGTCGCCGGAGCAGGCCCGCGGCGAAGAGCTCGGTCCCCCGACGGACGTGTGGGCACTCGGTGCGTGCCTGTACTTCTTGCTCGCGCGTCAGCCTCCCCATCACAGCGAGGGTCGTACGGGCGACGACCTGATCGACCTCGCCGCGACGCTACCGGTGATCCCTCTCGCTCAGCTCGCGCGTGGCGTCCCCGTCGAGCTCGCCGCGATCGTCGACAAGGCACTCGCGTTCGAGACCGCGGAGCGCTATCGCGATGCGGCCACGCTCGCCGAGGAGCTCCGCCGCTTTCTCGCAGGGCAACTCGTCGCGGCGCACGCGTACACGGTCCGCGAGCGGTTCGTGCGCTGGGTACGTCAGAACCTGGCCGCGGTTGTCGTCGGCCTCCTCGCGATCGTCGTCCTCACGATCGTCTCGTTCTCCCTCATCGGCCGCATCCTCCGCGAGCGCGACATCGCGAACGCCGAGCGTCAGGACGCAAATCATCAGCGCGAGATCGTGCAAGAGCGAGTCGACATCGAGCTGATCGCTCGCGCGCGCGGAACGATGATCACGGATCCGGTGGCCGCCGTTGCTGCGCTCAAACAGCTCCCGGCGACGAGCAAGCACGTCGAAGAAGCGCGCGGGGTGCTGCTCACGGCACGCATGCATGGAGCGCAGATGTTTGCGGCTCCCGCAGCTCCCAGCACCGCTCTCGGGGCTTCCCTCTCGCCATCCGGTGAGCGCGCGTTCGTCTACCGCGGCGCAGGTCTGTACGAGGTCTTCGATGTTCCTCACCCGACGAAGGTGGTGACTCGCAGGTTCGGAGCGGATGACTACGCGGTCTGGGTGGACCACGGCAAGCGACTCCTCGTGTACGGCAAGCAACCACCGTCGTTCTGGGATCTGACGACCGATACGTTGATCCCGACGACACTACCGGTGCTCACGGACATCAAGGTCTCCGATGACGATCGCATCGCGGCGCGCGACGATGCCGGACGGATCGGATGGATCGACCTCGCGGCGCAGTCGTTCACGCCGCTCTACACGCTCGAGCGCGGGGACGGCGCGTTCGCTATCACGCGCAATGGCCGCTACGTGATCATTGCCGATGGCGTCCACTCCGCTCCACGCCCCGTCTTCGTGTTCGATGGAACGCACCAGATCGCGACGGGCCCCGTCCTCGGAGTGGACGTCGCTGCAGGCCGCACGAGCAAGCTCGCTTATTTCACATCCGAGGGACGCGCATTCGAGATCGACGCATCAGCGGCCGCACCCACCTTCGTCGAGATGAATGCGATCCCGTCGAACGGCGTGACCAACGGCTTCATCCCGACGTTCGATGACGACCGCCTCCTCTCCGTGACGATGCAAGGATTCGTGTCAGTGACGCCGACGGGTGCGTACCTGACCGTCCCCATCACCGGCTTCATGGCGACCAGCACGCCGGTCGGTCCCGCGCAGTTTGCGACGGTCACCTCGACCGAGCAGGTCATCGTCGTCGACGGATCGCAATCTCACCAGCTCACGCTTCCGACGGCCCTCGGGCATGGCGTCGTCGCCGGTCGGCGTGGGTCGCCGTACCTGATCGTGGCGGGCACGGCGATCAATCTCGTCGTCGATCTCTCGGACGTCGAACCGCGTCGCCTGACGGGGCAGTTCATGATGGGATTCATGGATGTCGACGCGGCGACAACGCTGTTCGTCCACGACGACGGCTCCTATCATTTGCTGGATCTCGACACGGGCTCGATCGACCCTCTCCGCGCAAGCGACGGAAAGTGCTGCTCGATGCGACAGGCGCCCGCGGCACAAGGAAGCGCGATCGTGTTCTACCCGCTCGAGGGCGACGTCAAACCTCGCGCGTGGGTTCTGCGCCGCAACGACCGAAAGCTCGAGTCCGTCGAAGGGACGGATGTCACCATCGTCGGCGAAGGCGACACGATCGTTATCGTCGACGGACGAGAGGTCTCGTTCGAACGCCGTGGCACGCGTACGCACGTGGCGACGATCGCCGGCAAGGTCGTCGGGATCGCGAGCGATGACAACGAGGTCATCATCGGTACCGAGCACGAGCTGACGCGCATCGCGTTCGCCACGATGGCGAGCGAGCGGATCGCGTTCTCGTGGCCCGTCAATGGTTCGCTGACGCCGTACAACCATCGTCTGCTCGTCGGGCGCGGGCGAACGTTCGAGTGGCTCGATGCACCGGGCGTGACCGTCGCGACCACCGAGGTCGACAACCCCACCGTCTACGCCACGCGGCACGGCGCCCTCCTCGTCGCGGCCGACGAGCAAGGTTCGTTCCTCGCGCTCGACGAGACCGCCCCGAAAGCGTATCCGCTGGGCCGCGTGCTCGCGATCTCGACGGAGTCCGTGCTCGTCGACAAGGGCGACGTCTTGGAGCTCGTACAGCTACCGTCCCGCATTCGCCTCCGCATGCCCGCGGGCGCCCGCCACATGGAATCCAACCGCCAGCTCGTCACGAGCGATGGGCGGCGCTTGCTGTCGCTCGACGCTGGCGGCCTTCGAATCTGGGACCTCCCGCGCTCGGGCGCGTTCCACGACGACGTGAACGCGACCACCAATGCGATCGAGCGCGACAGCGTGGTCGTGTGGCCCTGGCAGTAACTAGAGCGTCTTCGCGCCGGTCCAGTCCGCTTCGAACTGCTGCGTGATCACGGGCATCGCCGACGGCTCGAACACGAGCGCACCCACTTCGCGGTTCTTGATCAGCGACGTGTACGACATGTTCTCGGAGCCAACGAACGCGACCGCATCCGCGATGATCAACTTGGCGTGCAAGAAGAACGACGTCGCGGTCTTCACGGGGATGCTCTTCGCCTTGAGCATGGGGATCGAGGTGTCGGTGTCGTCGCCGATGATGACGCGAACGTCGACGCCACGATCTTTGGCCGCGATCACGGCCGCGCGAACGTCGGTCTCGCTCAGGTACATGACCTCGAGCTCCAACGTCTGCTGCGCGCTGTTGATGTGAGCGAGGAGTCGCGTCTTGGAGTTCGTCGGCGAGACGACGAGACGCGTGCACGAGAGGTCCGCAGGCTGCGCGGGCTCTTGGCCCGCGAGCGCCCAGTCCTGCGTGAAGATCGCGCCGAGGTCTTTGACGTCGTCCGGATCCTTATCGATGAGACCGTAGTTGCGCTCGCCACTCGATCCGGAGGCCATCGCATCGGCGTTGAAGTTCATCGACATGATCGCGCCGGCGGTGCCATCGCGCACGATGTACTTGGCGTGCGAGTACGTGTAGATCGCCGATGCGTTCCGCCACGGAATGTTCGCGCTGGTCAGCATCGGCTCGACGGAGGTGTTACCGGCCTCGTCTGGATCTAGGATGACGCGCACCGCGACGCCGCGGTTCTTGGCGTCGATCAGCTTCTGAGCGAGCGGCTTGACCGTCCACAGGTACATCTGGACATCGAGCGAGGTCTGCGCCCCATCGAAGAATGCGCCGATGCGATCCTGCAGGCCCGTCGGCCCGATGAACGTCTCCGGCGCGACCGTGCGCGGCGTCAGCGGGCTGCACATCCCCGGATCGCTGCTGCCGCCATCGCTCGGCGTGTCGTCACCTGCCTGATCGTCGCTGGAGCTCCCGCCGGAGTTACAGGCACCGACGAGAAGGATCGCAGCGAGGATCGAGGTGCGCAGCGTCATGGGCGGCCGGACTATGCCCGTGGCCGAGGACGCCTCAAAGGCATTTCAGCGCGTGCAACACGCGGTCACCCGTCCCGGGACGGGTGTGATCGTTAGCCCTTGGAAGGTGATCGGCGCGCTTCGTTCGGGCACGTCCCACCCGCTTCGCCCGCCTGCTTTGGGCACACGCCGTAGAGCTCGTGGCGGTGGCGCAGCACGGTAAACCCGCCCAAGCGCGAAGCGATCTTGTCCTGCAGACGCTCGATCTCGTCATCCTCGAACTCGAGAATGAGGCCGCACTTGATGCAGATCAGGTGGTCGTGGTGGTCGCCGACGACCTCGTAGCGGGCCTGTCCATCGCCGAACTGGCGCTCGACCGCGAGGCCCGATTCGACGAGGAGCTTGAGCGTGCGATAGACCGTCGCGTAGCCGACCTTGGGATTGCGCTTGCGGACCTTGGACAACAGCTCGTCGATGGACACGTGGTCGCGCGTGCGAAGGAACTGTTCGACGATCGCCTCGCGCTGCGCGGTGACATTCAACCGCTGCTCCGCGACGTACGTCCGCCACCGTTCTTTGAGGGCGCTCGGGTCATCGGGTCGGAAATCCGAGCGCTCGGTCCCCTTCATCGCTTTTCACTATTCCTGCAAGTGGGCGTCACGTCAAGCGTCGGAGCGCGAGTGACTTTTCAGTTTGCCGGCGTTATGGTCCGGCCGCGATGGCGGACGCTGCGGAACCCGGCTTCGATCAGATCCTGTCGCGGCTGCGGGAAGTGGTCACGCGCCTCGAGTCCGGCGACCTGTCGCTAGAGCAATCGCTCGCGGTCTACGAAGAGGGCGTGCAGCTCGCGCGCAAAGGCCAGCACTTGCTCACGACGGCGGAGAAGCGCGTCGAGATCCTCGTGACCAGCGCGTCGGGCGTCGACGTCGCGCCGTTCACGACCACGACCGAATCATGAGCGCCACCCTCGCTCCTTCGAGCGCGCCACCGCTGCTACTCGCGTTCCTCGAGGACGTGCGCGTCTCCGTCGACGCCGATCTCGCGCATCGCCTCGCTCCGCCCGTGGACGATCCCGGGCGACTGATCGAAGCAATGCACTACGCGGCGACGGGCCCGGGAAAGCGACTGCGACCGGCCGTCGTGATCGCGGCGTGCGAGGCCTGCGGCGGTACGCGCGCGCAAGCACTGCCCGCGGCGAGCGCTCTCGAGATGCTGCACGCGTACACGCTCGTGCACGACGATCTTCCGGCGATGGACGATGACGACGAGCGACGCGGTCGCCCGACAGTGCACATCGCGTTCGGCGAAGCGATCGCGATCCTCGCTGGCGATGGTCTCCTCACGGCCGCCTTCGGTACGCTCGCCGAGCTGGGACCTCACGCGGGTGCGGCGGTCGCCGTGCTCGCGCGCCGGTCGGGCGCGGCCGAGCTCCTCGGTGGCCAGGCGATCGATCTGACGGAGACGCGGGGTACCGACGTCACGCTGGCGTCCGTCGAACGACTACATGCCGCAAAGACGGGTGCGCTGTTCGCCGCAGCCGCCGAGCTCGGCGCGATCGCGGCAGGCGCGACGGCAAACACGTGCGCGCTCCTCGGCCGCTATGGCATGGCGATCGGCATCGCGTTCCAGCACGCCGACGACCGCGACGACAACGAGCTCGTCCATCTCAAGGAAGCAGCTGCTGCGCGGATGCGCGAGCTGTCGGATGAAGCGCGACAGATCGCCGGCGGCTTTGGACCGCGTGGCGCTCAGCTATCCGCGATCGCAACGTGGTTTGCCTCACGCGCCTGACACCGACTGATCGGTTTCCGAAAATCGACTACTGTAGGGGCGTGGTGGACGACTGGGATGAGGAAACACCGATCACACCGGTGGATTCCGGTGAGATTCGAGCGGTCACCGCGCGCAATCGCGCGTGCATGACGGTGCTGACCGGCTCGCTCGCGGGCGGCCTGTTCCGACTCACGCCGGGCGTCACGACGATCGGCCGCGCCGCCGAAGCCGAGATCCGGCTCACCGATGACGGCGTCTCGCGCCTCCACGCCCGGATCCACTACGACGCCGATAGCCAGCGCGCGTGGGTCGAGGACCTGGACAGCCGCAACGGCACGTTCGTGCACGGCGAGCGGCTCGTCGGCAAGCGCGAGCTCGGCGACGGCGACAAGCTCCAGGTCGGTAGCGCGGCCGTGCTGCGCTTCGCGTATCACGATGATCTCGACGAGTCGTTCCACGAGAACCTCATCAGCTCCGCGCTCCGCGATCCGCTCACGCGCCTGTTCAACAAGCGCTACTTCCTGGAGCGCCTCGACAGCGAGCTCAAGTTCGCGCTGCGCCACGACACCGCCGTCTCGCTCCTGATGGTCGACCTCGATCACTTCAAGAAGGTGAACGACACGCATGGTCACCTCGCGGGCGATGCCGTCCTCGTGAACCTGGCCAACGTCCTCCAAAAGGCGGTGCGCAACGAGGACGTCGTCGCGCGCTTCGGCGGCGAGGAGATGGCGATCATCCTGCGCGCGATTCCACTCGAGCTCGCCGTTCAGCTCGCGGATCGCCTGCGCAAGCTCGTCGAAGAGACGATCACCATGCACGGCGATCTGGAGCTCCGCGCGACCGCTTCCATCGGAGCCGCCGGCTATCCGGCGACGCGGTGCGAGACCACCGACGCGCTGATCGAGGCCGCCGACAAGGCGCTCTACAAAGCCAAAGAGCACGGCCGCAATCGCGTCGCGCGCCCGACGCTGCGCTGACTAGTTATTCGCGGCGCCGAGCGTGAGCTGCGAGACGGTGAAGCCCCACTCGTCGTCGACGGCCTCGGCGATCGGATCGAACGAGGCCTGCTTCGGATAGCCGAGCTCGGTGTCATATGTGACGACGACCGACGCTGCGCCCTGATCGATCAGGCCCTGCACCGTGTCGAACAACCCGCGGAGCGTGCGGAGATTCGCGGCGATCTGCGTCGGCACCGCTGCGCCTGTCTCGACGTAGCTCGCCGACGTGATGGTGTCATTGGTGACGTAGATGCGGATCGGCTGCACCGAGGCCGGATCGCACTCACCGCACGACCGGTTGTAGATGAACGAATACGCCTCCGGCGCGTGGGACTCGTAGGTCTGCAGCGCCGAATCCAGCTGGTGCTGTTCCGGGGTTGCCGAGCCAGAGTCCGTGCAGGCCACGGCGGCGAGGGAGAGGGAGGCGATAAAAAGCGAGGCAAATCGCATGACCGCGGCGAAGTGCAGCGGCGGTGCCACCCAACGGCGTAAGCAAAGCGGGTAGTTCCACGGTCGCCCCGGCAGAAATTCGAGGTTCAAAGAGCGGAATGTCGTGAATTTGTCCCCATAGATCCGCGTTGCTAGGGTCTAGGGATGCGTCGCCACTGGCTCGTGCTCACCGTCGCGTTAGCTGGTTGCGCCGAATCTGCCGTGGCAGCGCCGGGGGCGACTCCTCCGCCGCCTGCGCCGGTTCCGGTCAAGGCGCCCGTGCCACCGGCCCCCGGAACGCCCGCACCGCTGTCGGAGGACATGGCCAAGCCACACTTCCAGACCGGCGACGCAGCCGCGGGGGCAACGGCGTTCGCCAAGGAGAAGTGGGCCGACGCGGTGCTCTCGTTCACCAAGGCGCGCGTGAAGGCAAAGGGGGACGACGCCGCTCGGATCGATCTGATGATCGGCCTCGCGCTCGAGAACCAGAGCAAGTGGGACATCGCGGGCGGCAAGCTCGTGGCCGCCGGTAAGGGCCTGCCGCTGCTCGCCGACTACATCAACTATCACGCCGCACGCAGCCTCTACTTCGCGCACGACAATGCGAAGGCGCTCGCGCTCGCGACGACGATTCCTGCCGACTCGATCGTCGGTGCGGATGCCGAGCTCCTCACGGGTGACCTGACGCGCACGGCGGGCGATCCGGCCAAGACGATCGCGTTCTACCAGGGCTACCTCTCTCGCCGTCCCGACGGTCCGCGCAAGAGCGAGGCGCGCTATCGGATCGCCGAGGCGATGGAGCAGAGCAAGGGCGACGCCGCGCAGATCGTGGCCCTGTATCACGTGATCACCGTCGAAGATCCGCTGAGCGCATGGACGACGCGTGCGAACGAGCGCTTGGCAAAGCTCGCGCCGAAGGATGCGCTGACCGCCGCCGAGCACATCACCAAGGGCAAGGTGCTGTTCGATTCGATGCGCAATCCCGAGGGCGAAGCCGAGTTCACGGCGGCGCTCGCGGATCCGGCCATCACGCCCGCTGATAAGTGCGTCGCGGCGTATCACGCAGCGCAGAGCCGGTTCAAAGCGCGCGATCGCAAGGGCGCGGCTCCCATGTTCGACGTCGCGACGACCGCGTGTCACGTCGCTGCAAACACCGATCTCGAGATCAAGAGCGTGTATCAGGCGGGACGCTCGTACGCGTTCAACGGTGATCACACGACAGCGGTCGCGCGCTACGAGGCGGCGGAGAAGGTGGATCCGAAACACAGCTATGCCGACGACGCGCTGCTGCGCGAGGCCGAGGAGTGGGCGGACCTCAACAACGACGCGAAGGTCAAAGAGACCCTCGGTTCGCTGCCGACGAAGTATCCGACCGGAGACAACGTCGCCGAAGCGATGTGGCGCCTCGGTTGGCGTGCGTGGCGCGACAAGAAGCTCGACGAAGCGATCGGCTGGTGGAAGAAGCAGATCGAGCTCGTCCCGCACGACGACAACTACTTCGCCGAAGGTCAGGCGCAGTACTGGCTCGGCCGCGCGTACGCCGCCAAAGGCAACAAGGCCGCCGCGCTCGACAACTGGGAAGCGGGCATCGTGCAGTATCCCGCCGCGTACTACGCGCTGCAGGGCCTCAACCGCATTCGCGAGACCGACGCCCAGCGCTACCAGAAGGTCCTCGCGGCGATCTCTGTCACGCCGGCCGGCTTCGATCCCGCCGCGCCCGCGTTCGTGTTCAAGCCGCGCGTCGAGTGGGGCTCGCCCGGCTTTCTGCGCGCGATGGAATTCGTTCGCCTCGGCCTCGGTGATGTCGCGACGGCGGAGCTGAAGAAAGCAAAGCTCGCTCCGCCGACGGACAAGAAGCGCGTCGACGATCCGGATCAGATCGAGAAGCTCTGGGCCATCGCGTACCTCTACGATCGCGCGGGCCGCTATCAGTCGAGCCTGTGGCCGACGCGCTGGGCGATCCTCGACTACCGCAAGACGTGGCCGACGGGCGCGAACAAGGCTCGCTGGCAGATCGCGTACCCCAAGGGCTACTGGGAGATCCTCACGCGCCACGCCGCGAAGAACAATCTGCCCGTCGAGATGCAGGTCGCGATCGTGCGCGAGGAATCTGGCTTCGAGCCGACGACCGAGTCGTACGCGAATGCGTGGGGTCTCACGCAGATGATTCCGCCGACGGCCAAGCAGTTCGCCGAAGGCACCGGCATCGCACCGACGCGCGAGAACATGTTCGACCCGGAGATGAACGTCACCGTCGGTAGCCGCTTCCTCGGCTCGCTGTTCAAGCAGTGGAAGGACTTCGCCCTGCTCGTGCCGCCCAGCTACAACGCGGGCCCCGGTGCGGTAAAGCGCATGCTCAAGGTGCGCGGCACGTGGGACGCGGACGAGTTCATCGAGGCGATCGTCGACGATCAGGCGCGCAATTATTCCAAGCGCGTCCTCGGCACGTACTTCACGTACAACTGGCTCTACAGCGGCAACGTTCCCGTCATGCCGCTGCTGATTCCTAAAGACCTGCTGCCGAAGACGTAATCCCAGGGCTCAGCTCGATTGATCCGAGCCCGAGCCCGAGCCCGAGCCCGAGCCCGATTTCCGGTGGGCTCCGAGCGCTGCACACTCGACGAAGAGTCGTGGGTTTGGATGCGTCGGTGGCGGGTGCCCCTCCGACGACGTGCCTTGCGAGGGATGAACGCTCACCCCGGACGAGTACGTGTCGTCACGAATCGGCGATCGGGCTCGGGCTCGGGCTCCGAGCGCTCCGCGCTCTTGGCTCGGGCTCGTATCAACTCAAACGCTCTCAGGGGTTAGCTACTCGACGTTGTCGCAGATCGTGCCGAGCGAGTCGTAGAGACCGAGCTCCTTGTAGACGAGCACGTCGTTCTTCTGGTTGCGGGTGTCGAGCATCGAGATGGGCGAGCGGCGTTCGCCCTTCACCCACGTTCCCGTCGCGGTGGTTGCTACTTCGCCGTCGGTCTCGACGTTTGTCGACGTCGTGTGCTTGAACGTGACCGTGAACGTACCCGTCTTGGTGGTGTACGACTCCCCTGCGTCGTCGGTCGCGATGTCCGACAGCGGCTGTTGCTTGAGCGCTCCCTTGCGTCCAACGAACAAGCGGAATCCGCGTCCCTTGTTCTCTCCGTTGAGCTCGTCGACGAGGTAGTAGACGCCCGTGTCGTCGCGGCCGATCAAGCGCACGCGTCGAACGAAGAGCGGCGACAGGAACTGGGACTTGCTCAGGATCTGCTGCGCCTTTTCCCCGGTCACCTCGGTCAATGCCGCGTCGTCCTCGCCTCCGCAGTTGCGCTCGAAGGTGCCGTCCTGCTTGTGGTCGATCTCTCCATCGTGAAAGTTCGAGAGGCGCGGAGTCCACACGCCGATGCTCCAGTACCCGGTCGTGCCGTCCTGCGAGGCGTGCAACGTGCGCTGCCGGTAGAGCTGCTTGCCCTTGCCGTAGAACACCTGGCGGGAACCGCTGTCGCCCTGCGTGGCGCCGACGACAACGTAGATGCCTCCCTCGGCATCCTTGAGGACCACGACATCATTCTTCCCGGGATTCAGCTCGACCTTCGTCGGGACGGGATCCTTGGAAGTGTCGGCCATGGCCGGTACGGAGACCACCGCGAGGGCCAGGACGATCGGGGCGATGGCGCGCATAGGGTGTGTCATTATACGGGCGTGCCGAAGCCGAATTCATCGTCGCAATCCGCGATCGATATCGGCTCAGTGATTGCGGACACCTACCGCATCGAAGCCCTGATCGGGCGCGGCGGAATGGGCTCGGTCTTCCTCGCCAGCCACGCGCGCCTGCCGGGCAAGCAGGTCGCCATCAAGGTCCTGCACACGGGCATCGACGACGCGGACGTGATCGCGCGCTTCCGCCGAGAAGCAGAGATCGCGTCGCGCCTCGGGCACCCCAACATCGTCAACGTCGAGGACTTTAACGTCACGGCCGACGGCATGTCGTACCTCGTGCTCGAGTACCTCAAGGGCATGACGCTCGCGGACCGGATCGCGGCGGGACCGATGCCGGTCGAGCAGACGATGTCGATCCTGCGCCAGGTCGGGTCCGCTCTCGCCGCTGCGCACCGCGAGGGCATCGTTCATCGCGATCTCAAGCCGCAAAATATCTTCCTCGTGCAGACCGAGGTGGCGGGCAAGTCCGTCGAGGTCGCCAAGGTGCTCGACTTCGGTATCTCCAAGATCCGCGGCTCGCAGACGGTGAAGACGCAGGAGACGGCGCTGCTCGGAACGCCGCAGTACATGTCGCCGGAGCAAGCGACCGGTCATCACAACGCCGTCGACGAGCGCACCGATGTGTTCGCGATGGGCGCGATCGTCCACGAAATGCTCTGTGGGTCCCCCGCGTTTACGGGCGCGTCGATCCCCGAGGTCGTGTTCAAGGTCGTCTACGAGCCGGCGGCGGCGCTGCCCGAGACGATTCCGCCCGAGATCTCCGGCGCCGTGAAGAAGGCGATGTCCAAGGCGCAGCCCGAGCGCTTCCCGAGCATGAGCTCGTTCATCGAGGCACTGACAGGCATGCCGCTCGCGTCGCCGCGCGACATCGTTCCGCCCACCCCGCCGTCGGCGTTCGCAGCGGGCAGCAAGCACACGTACAACAACGCGGGCGCCGGTCATGCGAGCACGCTCGCGTCGGGCGATCACGGCGACAGCATCGCGAAGGCACTCTCGTCGACCCAGGCATCGGGCGGTGCCGGCATGGCGTCGACGGCGCTCGGCGTCGCTGTGCCCCGGCCCGCCGTCCAGCCGCCCGTCGGTATCAACGTGCCTACTGTCTCGACCATCGTCCCCAACGCGCAGCAGTCACTGCAGGGCGTCGCCGCCGAAGCGCGCGCGAACAAGGTCGCGACGGACTCGCGAAGCATCTGGACCAAGATCCTGCTCGCTGCACCCGTCGCTGCCGTTGCGGTGATCGCGCTCGTGATGTTCACGGGCAAGAAAGGCCAGAACGCCTACGATACGTCGTCCGCACAGTCCGTTCGCACCGGAGTCATCGCTGCCGGCAGTGGCAACGCGACTCCCACGTTACCGCCGGCCCAGACCACCGAACCGGTGACTGTGGAACAACCCAAGCGCCTCATCGCGCCCGACTCCAAAGGAGATGGTGCGAAGCCGGATCCCGCGAAGCCCGATGACAAGCCGGGCGCGTCGGGTAAGGCCACCAAGCCGCCGGCGGAGAAGCCGACCACCAAGACGACGGTGAAGCCGCCGCCTCCGACGAAGAATGACGAGCCCGAGGTCGAAGACGCCTGGAAGACTGGTCCGTTGGCGAGCGCGCACGAGGCCGAGGTCGCGGGCGATACCAAGCTCGCGATCAGGCGTGCGACGGCGGTCATCGGCGATCCGGGCGTCACGGAGATGCAGCGCGCTCGCGCTCACTTCATGCGCGGTCGCCTGTACTGCAAGCAGGGCGACATGGAGAAGGGCGGCGCCGATCAGGCGTGGCTCGACTCGAACAACAACTTGAAGCTCGCGACGAAGCTCAGCAACGTCTGCAAGTAGCGCCTAGTGCCACTGCAGATTCGATGAAGTGGCTGCCCTCGATCGCAACGAGGTGACGTTTTACCGTCCCTCAACGATTAACGCGCTCAAGGCGCAAGCGAGAGAGGACCGCCGTGGAGCATCTTGCCATCGATTTGGGTTCGAAGAAGTCCCAGGTATGTGTGCGGGCCAGCGACGGGAGCGTGCTGGACGAGCGAAAGCTCGCGACGCTCGCGCTTGGATCGTATCTAGCGGGCCGGCCTCCAAGTCGGGTGATCCTCGAGACGTGCGCGGAGAGCTTCCGGATCGCGGACATCGCGAAGGCAGCAGGACACGAGGTTCGCGTGGTCCCAGCGACGCTGGTGCGTACGCTCGGCGTCGGTGCGCGCAAGCTCAAGACCGACAAGCGCGATGCACAGATCCTGAGCGAGGTGTCGTGCCGGATCGATCTGCCGTCCGTTCACATTCCGTCGGCTACGTCGCGCGAGCGCAAGACGATCTGCGGGATGCGCGAGACGCTGGTGAGCGCGCGGACCCAGGTGATCAATTGCGTTCGAGGTTGGCTGCGAACGCAGGGAATTCAAGTGAAGTGCGGCGCCGACGGATTCTCGGAGCGGGTTCGGCATTCGCACATCGAGCAACGCGGAGCACCGGTTGCCGACTACGTCGAGAATCTGCTCGTAACGATCGAGCAACTGAGCGGTCAGATCCGGGACGCCGACAAGCGGCTCTCCAAGCTAGCGAAGGCAGACGCAACCTGCAGGCGCTTGATGAGCGTTCCCGGAGTAGGTCCGGTGACCTCGGTACGCTTCGTCGCGGCACTCGACGATCGAGCACGATTTCCGACCGCACACAGTGTGGAGTCGTACGTGGGCCTTGTTCCCGGGGAACCTCAGAGCGCGGACCGTCAGCAGCGGCTAGCCATCACAAAGGCCGGCTCGACACGACTGCGATGGGCCTTGGTCCAAGCAGCATGGACAGCTCGAAACACACGACCCAACGATCCGATGGTGCGCTGGTCGCTCGAGGTCGAGAAACGCCGCGGCAAACGCATCGCGGTGGTGGCGCTTGCTCGAAAACTCGCGGTATTCTGTTTGCGCTCTGGCGGGACAACACCGTGTACGAGCCGCGAAGGGGCTCCAAGCCGAGCTCCCATCTTCCGCCTGCGCTCGTCCCCAACGACCTTCCGACCGAGGAGATCGCGAAGCTCGCAGAGCTGTAGCGAACCGCTATTCGATACAAGGCAGCGCGACATCAACGCGTGACAACAGCTGTCCAGAGGCGGTGACTGCGGTAACTGAACTGAGGTCTGTCCGACCTCGAAATGCCGATTGCAGCCCGCCGACGGACTTCAACCTATGCGCCTTCGAGCGCGGATACTCGATTGAGACAGCCCGTCACGCCGGCTCACGCTCTGCCTGCACCCAGCAAGGAACTCAGATTCCTCGCATGGCGACAGATCTGCGCTTGATCGGGGGGCCACTTCATACTCGATCAGATAGGCGCAACCGATCGAAACGATCCGGTGTTTCGAGCCCGAGCCCGAGCCCGCGTTTTTGTGGATGCAACGACACAACGATGGGTTGCGACAATGGAGAACCGATGTTCCTTGTTGCACCCACCGCGTCCGACGAGAACTCGGTCCGCGGGAGATCGCGGGCTCGGGCTCGGGCTCCGGCCTTCGGCCTGGGCTCGGGCTCGAGGGAGAGACGCAACCGATCGAAATGAGTCGACATCGCCACTAAGTGAGCGGCATTGGCGCCTAGTGCTGTAGCACCAGGATGCGGCGCACGTTCGTCGTCACGTCGACGTAGCTGAACTGCCCGCGGCGATACCGATCGATCAGCTGGCCAGCGACGAGGTCGTTCTCGACGGGCTGATCGTCGACCGCGAGGACGTGCTCCCCCTGAGCGAGGGTAATGAGGGGAAGCACGTCCGTCACGTTCGCTGCGATGTCCACGATGCTCACGCTGTTCACGGTTGCCGCCGCGCGCGCAGGCATGGGGACGAACATGTGGTGGTGATGGTGTCGTCGCGCCATCCACACGATGTCGACCGTCGAGACCGCCGCGTAGGCGATACCCATCGCCGCACAGAGCAGCGCGAAGCGGAACACCGACGAGCGGAGCGTGCGCACCGAGGAGCTAGCGACAGGGGCCAACATGCCCAGGAGCCAGTGCAATGAATCGACCAACGGGGGTCGGATGTGGATCCACGGCGTTAGCGCCGGATCCGCGCGGTGGAAATGCCAGGCTGGCAGCGCTCGCCGAGGAGCGCGTGCCGCTCAGTCTTTGATCTGCTGCGAGAGGTAGTTCGCTTCGCCGACCTGCTTGATCAGCTCGAGCTGCGTCTCCAGCCAGTCCGTGTGCTCCTCTTCGGAGACGAGGATCTTCGTCATCAGGTCCTCGGTCGCGTTGTCCTTCGCGGCGCGGCAGGCCTCGATGCCCTGGTTGAGGAACGCGATCGCCGAGTACTCGACCTGGAGGTCGCTCTCGAACTGTTCCTTGACGGTCTCGCCGACGCGAAGCTTGTGATAGCGCTGGAGGTTCGGAACGCCCTCGAGGAAGAGAATCCGCGTGATGACGATATCCGCGTGCTTCATCTCATCGATGGACTCGTCGCGGACCTTCTTCGCGAGCCGCGAATAGCCCCAGTTCTCACACATCTTTGCGTGGATGAAATACTGGTTGATCGCGGTCAGCTCGTTGGTCAGGAGCTGATTCAGGAGGTTCAAGACCTCGTCGTTACCCTTCACGCACGCGACCGTATCGATACCAGGTCGGGGGCGCAATCACGCGAGACGCTGTTCGCGCCCTTGCAGTTCAAGCGCTCGCGCAGCTCGTCCTTGCAGGCCCCACAGCCCGTTCCAGCGCCACACTTCTGGCCGATCTCCTCGATCGTGCGCGCCCCATCATCGATGACTGCGTCGATTTGACGGTCAGAGGCGGGGTGACACAGGCAGACCAGCACGGCTTCTTGAGTTTGATAATGCTTTTCAAATCCAAACCCGTCAAGGGGAACCTTGCGCTGAGATCTTGCCCCGATCGCGTAACCCCTCGATCCTACGTCGAGTGAAGGCGTTCCTGACGCTCCTGATCGCCCTCCCCGCCTGCGGGAGTGAGGCGCGTACAGGAACTCCCGACGCGAATGGCGTCTCGTTGATCTGGGTCGGTGGAGGTCCGCGGCAGGTGCTTCGCTACGTGCCTCACAAGGGCGACACCACACCACTGCGGCTCGTGACCGAGAGCGAGCTGACCTCGGTCGGCAACCAAGGCAAGGAAGGCGGCGCGCTCCCCACGCTCACGATCGACGGCACGCTCGCGATCGATGACGTGCTCGCGGATGGCAGTGCGCGGCTGCGGCTTCTCATCGGCGAGATCACGGCGAGCTCGACGGACGCGACCACGATGCCGGCAGACGCGATGGAGAGGAACATGCAGCTGATGCACGGCGCCTCTGTCGTCGCCACGCTGCAGCCCGATGGCGTGATCAAGGATGTCCAGACGAGCTCACCCGCGAAGCTCCCGCCCGGACTGCAAGCGCAGCTCGAAGCGGTCGGCCGCAGCTTCTCCCAAGTCGCGATGCCGCTGCCGCATACGCCGGTCGGCGCGGGCGCGATCTGGCGCGTGTTGAAGCCGATGACCGAGAACAACATGAAGCTCGTCGTCGTCACGACGGTGTCCGTCGGTGCGCTCGAAGGCGACCGCGCGAGCTACACGATGGCGAGCTCGCTCGGCGGTGAGAATCAATCCGTCGACATGGGTGGAGGCACGGTCATCGCGATGCACGGCATCGGCGGTGCGGGCACGGGGAGCGGAACGCTCGACCTCGCGCACGCGATCGCGACGGGCGAGACGCGGCTCGAATTTCACGCCGGCATGAGCTCGAGTGGCGAGGACGAGACCACGACGATGCGCACGACGACGCGCGTGACCACCGCGAGCAAGTAGCTCAGGGCGAGCAGATCGCGCCGTACGCCTTGCACTTACCGGCCGCAGGCGACGAGCACGTCTTGTAGTAGCCGTCGCTCGGATCGAACTGACATGTGCTCTGCGGCTGACACGCGGCCGCGAACTGCTTGCACGTGCCCTCGACGATCTTCGAGCAGGTCTTGAACGTCTTGTCCGCCGCATCGAACATGCACGCGTCGGTCGGCGCACACGCGGGACCGGGATGCGTGCAGCTGCCGCTGCCACTGCCGATGCACGAAAGGTAGACGGCGGTCGCCGGGTAGTAGACGCACGTCTCTGTCGGGCAGCCGATGTCCTTCACCGCGACGGAGCTCACAGGAACCGTCGCCGGCGCCACGTGCTGCGGCGTCACCGGCGGCGTCGGCGCGACAGGCTTCTGCGCGACCGGTGGCGCGGGCGGCGCGGCCTGCTTGCCACCACACGCAGTGAGGACGACGGCGAGGACGGCAACGCGGTTCACGCGTTGGTTATGCCGCGGCTCGATCGCGACTGCAATGCGCTCAGAGACTGTAGCCGATCACGGTCCGCGCCCAGAAGCGGCCATACGGCTCGCCCGGCTGCAGGTCGTGAGAGGTATCCGTCACGCGCGTGTAGAGGCCCGTGCACCACCAGAGCTTGCCGAAGTTGTAGAGCACCGTCGGGCCGAGATACGCCTGCGGCCCCAGACCGAACGTGCGCGTCGCGGGCTTGGGGTTCTGCGGATACTCGCCGCGCAGAAAGCTCTCGATGCCGACGTGGAGCGCAGGCGTGACCTCGTAGCCAACGGCGAGCGATGGCGCGAGCACGATATCGCGCTGCTTGGAGAAATAGAGCTCGGTCTCTCCGACGAGGTTTGCGGCAACGCGGACGCTGCCGAAACGCTTGCCCAACAGCAGCTTCGCTTCGAGCTCGACCTCGCTCTCGTTCTCGGTGAGCTCGCCGTAGACGCCCACGTCGATCGGCCACGCATCGGGATCCGCGAGCAGATACTTCAAGCGCTGCTTGAGCCCCGTGCCTGCGCCGGCCGGAATCGTCTGCGACCCATATTGATCGCCGTACGTGGGGACGTACGTCAGGTAGAGACCGAGCTCGAGGCGATCGGTCAGGCCTATTTCGATCTCGGTCTGGAACGCGCTCTGGAGATAGGTTTCCTTCGCTGCGCTGGACGTGACGCCGCGCATCGACACGAGATCAGCGTACTGCTCGATCTCGACCTCACCCGCGGGCAGGCCGTCCGTCGTGTACGTGAACGGGAACGCGCGAGGGTTTGCGTGCGCCGTCGCCGCGCAGAGGAGAACGACGATGGCAGGTGTGAAGCGCATCAGAATCCCGACAGCTGGAGGTGCGCCGAGCACACGTAGTCGTTGTCTGCCCCACACGCCGCGTGGCACGAGTTGCAACCTCCGTTCGGATCGCCGCCGTACGTCTCACCGGCCGGTGGCCCGACGCCCCGCCACGCGATGGTGACCGGGTTCTCCGTGAGCTCGAACCACTCCCAGTTGATCGCGCCGGTCGCGTTGTAGTCACCGCCGCGCTTCACGCCCGCGAGGATCTGATTGGTCCCGTTCTCGCGGACCTCGACGATGATCGTGCCGACCGGAAACTCCGTCGAGCCCGTCGGCGGAATCGTATTGATGTACTGCGAGCGCGGCCCCAACACGGGATCCGGCTGCGTACCGGCCGGCGGACCGTCGGAGTGGAAGAAGTTCCAGCTCCGAAAGTCCGCGAACGAGCTCGAGAACGCCAGGAAGACGTCAGGCGTGGGCGGCGGCTCGGAGGATGTACCGCAGGCGGCGAGCAAACCTGCGAGGCACGCCCAGCGCATCACTGCTCCACGAACTCGGGGAAGCCGAGCAGCGACGCGCAGTCGTTCATCGACGAGACGATCGAGTCGGGCGAGTTCGGATCGACTTCGTCGTGGATCGTCTTCCACATCATCCCGAACGGCGTCGCGAGATTTGCGGGTGTCGGCTGGTCGGAGCTCCAGTCGGCAGGGACCACCGGCAACGCGTCGGGCGAGGTCCCGTAGAGCGTGACGAGCTCGCCGATGTGCGTCTGGATCGACTCGTTCGGATCGGTACCGTTCTTCGCTTCGATCCACGGAACGAACAGGTCGTAGATCTTCTTCGTTCCGGCCAGGTTGTTGCGGAGGTCGAACAACGTGATGTTCGCGTAGCGAGATTCTTCCTCGCCCGTCGCGGCCAGGTTGACCTTCTCCTTTTGCTCGTTCATCAGGCCGACGAGGCCTTGGAACGCGGCGCCGATATCGATCGCGGCCGGCGTCCACTGATCGTGGAGGTCGTTCGCATCGTCGACGAGCTTCTGCAACAGCTTGGTCTTGAAGTCCATCGCCTCGGCGTCCGTCGCCGGCCACGCCGCTGCCTTGTAGCCCGGCAGCGTGCTCTCGAAGTCGATCACTTCCTGGCGGATCTCCGGGGCGTAGAGGATGCGCTCGATGGAGTGCATGCCCGTGGCGCCCTGATCGTCGAACAGATTCTGATCACCCGTCGCGCCAAGCTCGGTGAGGTAGTTGTCGTACCGCGCGTCCATCGTGAAGTCGAAGTCCGCGAAGATCGGCGCGGTCGCGCCCTCGACGTGCTCGTACGAGACGCGCGTCTTCTTCCATGCATCCTTCATGGCCGTGATCGCTGCGGCGTCGGCCTGCGTCCACGCGTGCGTCGGGGCTGCTGCCTGCAGCGCGAGCGCGTTGGTACCGATGTCGGCGAGATCCGACGCGATCGAGTCGTGCATCGCGTTCACGGTCTCGGTCTTGAACTCGCCATCGGACTTGCTGCCGTCACCGCCGCACGCGGCGAGAAGGGAGAGAGTGGAGGCGACGAACACGAGCTTCTTCATGGGTACTCCTAGAGGGCTTCGACGAACTGGATCAGCGCCTGCTGGTCGTCGGGGGACATCGTTGAAAACGCGGTGAGAGAACCGCTGGCTTCGCCGCCGTGCGCCTTGATCGCTTCCGCGACGTCATGCGCACGACCGTCATGCATGAACGAGGTGTAGAAGCGCAGACCGATCAGCGCGGTCGTCTTCCACATGCTGCCCGTCGCGTTGGTCTCGACCATTCCGTCGGCGAGCTCTGCCCCCATGTCGTGGAGCAAGAGGTCGCTGTAGACGGGCGCGTCGATATCGGCGAGCTGCGTGATCGGATAGTCCGCGCGCGTGTGCATCGCCGGGACGTGACACGCGCTGCACGCCGCTGCCTCGAACAGTGCACTGCCGCGGTCGGTGAGGCCGACGCGCTTGGGGATCGCGATGTGGCGAACGTAGAACGCGACGCGATCGACCTTGTCCTGCGGGAGATCGACGCCCGGGCGCTGATCATCGGTGAGGTTGTCGGGATTGGGCAGCTCCGTCGGCCGCATCGGCGTCGTCATCCCCATGTCGCCCTGAAACGCGTCCGCGGTGAACTCGTCCACCGTCGCGATGCGCGCCTTCATGCCGAACCGGCCGATGACCGTGTCGCCCGTGTGAAGCGTGCCGTACGTCGTATCGGGGTTGGGAACCGACTGGAACACGACGCGATTGATGACGCCGTGAATGCCATCCGTGCGCTGCGCTTGCTCGGCGGCGACGCGCTCGATCTCGCTGTCCGCGATCGCTTCGATGTAGCCGCGCCCGGGGACAGGCGGACCGATGCGGATCGACGTCTTCACGTTCACCCCCATCGGCGCGTCGATCGGCGTCATCGCTCCTGCCGCGAGGCCCTTGCGGATCGTGTGGCCAAACGTCAGCGCCGACTGATCGAGCAGCGGTGTCTGGCCATCGGTATCGACGACAACCATCTTCTGGACGAGGCCAGGACCGCGCTTCGCTTCCGCGTGACACGCGGCGCATGACGAGCGAATGAACAGCGGCCCCTGCCCGTCGGCCGGTCGGAACGGAAGGCCGAACTGCTCGTCGCCATCATTGAACTTCGCGACATCGTCCGACGACAGTCCATCGAGCGGTACGTCGACCGCGTTGATGATGGTGCTCGGAGCGTCCGGTAGTGGAGCGCTCGCATCGTCCCCGCTGCAGCCGGTCGACATGACCGCCACGGCTAAAGTGAACTTGAAAACGCTTTTCACTTCCAACTTGGTACACCCCGTCATCCCGACGGGTCAAGTTGAAAACGATTTTCAGTATCAGCGAAAGCGACGCGTGCTAGCGCGCCGAGAGGTTCGCCATCGAGCTCATGATCGCGCCCAGGTTGCTCGCTTGGAGCGCGGCGCCCGTCGGCACGTCGGCGGTGAGACCGAAGATCTCGAGGCACATCTCGTTTGTCGTTTGTTCGCCGAGCGTGATGTCGACGGGCCGCGCTCCCTGATGTGAGTCGGTCAGCATGCGGAGCACGAACGGATTGTCGAGCGTGTTGTTCCACGCGCACTGCACGCGAATGGTGTCACCGGCCATGACCGACGGCAGCGCATCGAGATCGTCGGCGTACGCGTAGGTGCGCTGCCAATCGAAGTTCCACGCGCCGTTCGCGAGGCACTCCTGGCGCGGTTCGCCGAAGTCCTGCGCCGTGTTGGAGCGTGTCGGGCGCTCGATCGTACCGGAGATGTGCGTACCGACGAGGTGCATGTGCGGGTTCACCGAGAACACGCGCACGTTCGAAAGGCCGCCAAGGCTCGGAATCGTCGCGCTCATGCTCTCGGTGTGATTTGCGACGTTCGCGGGGATGAAGAAGCGCGGCGCACCGTTGTCGTCGGGACCGGGCTCGAGGTTCGGAGCGGCGGCGGCGTTGCCGAACGCGGAGACGAAGTACATCTTGCGCGGCACCGTCGTCGACCAGCGCAGATCGATCGCCGTCGTGTCGATGTCGTTCACCACGCCCGCCGGGTGGTAGTGGATCTGCATCACGATCTTCGCGCCGGGAAGCACGGGCACCGCGAGGTCGTCGCCGGTCTGCATCGGCTGATTGCCAGGCGTCCAGATGTGCATGATCAGATCGGCCGCACCCTGCGTGCAGGCGTACGGCTGACCGATACCGTGCGCGGCGACGAGCGCGCCCGCATCCTCGGCCTTCACTTCGGAGATGACGGCGTGGTGGACGACGAGTGGGTTGCCCGGGCGCACCTGCAGGCCGGTCAGCCAGCTGAGCTGCGTCACGCCGGGATCGAGAACGAAGCATATGAACTGATCCGCGTCGCCTTGCGCAACGAAGCCCTGCGTCGGCGTCAGCGTCTGCGAGACATTCTCGAGCGTCGGTTGTTTCGGGATCGAGAACGGAGCCTCCGTCCCCTTCGCGGAACCCTGATCGACCCACGCGTGGAGCGTTGCCTTCTCGGTCGCGGAGAGGCGCGGGTCGTCGACCCAGCTGCGGCGCGGAGTACAGTCCGGTTCTTCTTTCGCATCGAACGGCGGCATCGAACCGTCATCGATGTGCTGGAGGATGCGATCGGAGTACTCGTAGGCCGTGTCGTAGTTGGTCAGGGACATCGGCGCGATGCCGCCGTCCTGATGGCAGCTCATGCAGTGCGTGGAGACGATCGGCGCGACGTCGCCGAACCACGTCGTCTTCGCACCGGTGTCGTCATCTCCCTCAGAGGGGAGCGACGGGTCCGTGCCACAGGCGGAAATCCCGACACAGATGAGGGCAAACGCGACGATCCTGCGCATGTGGATGGGGTACGAGCACGGGCTGTACCAGCGTCGCGACGCGGTGCGTAATCCGGCGGAAACCTGGGGCAATTCTGCTCGGTCGGGCGCGAGCCGAAACGATCCGGATCGAGTAACGTGCCGCGCACATGCAGGCAGAGGTTGTTCAGCAAGTCCTGTCGCTCGCGCACCAATCGGTCAAAGAGACGCACCGAGACCGACTCGAGTCCTACATCCGCGCGTACTGCCGGGCCATCCCGCCCGAGGTGCTCTCGCAAGTAGAGCCGCCGCAGCTTCTCTCGTTCGTGATGGAGCGCTTCGCGTTTCTGGAGGAGGACTTCGCGCGCACCGTGAAGGTCGTCATCCACGATCCGGAGACAACGCTCCAGACGGTCGAGACGCCGACCACCGTGATCGAGACGCGGCTCCCCGACTGCAAGTTCATCATTCGAACGATCAAGTCGTTCCTGCGCCAGCAGGACCTCGCGCTGCAGTTCGTGCTGCACCCGATCCACGGCGTGATCACGGATCACGGAACCATCACCGGCATCGACCCGAGCAAGGGGACCAAGTACTCGCAGGTCTACATGCAGGTCTCGCCGATTCCGGCCGAGAAGCGCGAAGCCCTCGCCAAAGATCTCGAACATCGCCTCGAGCTCACGCTCCTCGTGAACCAGGATCGCCAGGCGATGGAGCAGCACATCGACGAGGTTCGTCGCTCGCTGTGCACCGTCGGTGGCCTCGATCCCGAGCGCCCGAGCCCGCGCGAGTCGCAATCGATGGGCGTCATCCGTGACGTCCACGCTGTCGAGAAAGCGGTCAACGCCGCGAACACGCGAGAGATCGAAGCGCGCGAAGCCGTCGAGCTGATCGATTGGCTCAAGGACGACAACTTCGTGATGCTCGGCTACGCCTGGTTCCCCAAGGCCGCCGCGACCAATGGCAACGGAAACGGCCGCGCGCACATGGAGCACGGCCTCGGTCTGTTCGCCGCGAACGATCGCAAGACGCTCGAAGAGGTCGTCAGCGAGATCGTGGCGACGCGCCGCGACCGCGTCGAGGTCTGGTCGTTCTACCGCACCGACTATCTGGCGACAGTGCGCTCGGTCGCGCAGGTCCGTTACTTCGGTGTGTCGCAGATTGGACCCGACGGAAAAGCGATCGGCGAGCACGTGTTCGTCGGTCAGCTGTCGACAAAGGCGCTCAAGGTCGCCAATCGCCGCGTTCCGGTGATCAACAAGCGCATCAAAGATGTCACGCGTCGCTCCGAGGAGCCGACCGGCAGCTACGCGTACACGAAGACCGTCGCGATTCTCGACTCGCTGCCGATCGAAGACTTGTTCTACTGGAACGCCGACGAGATCAAGACCGTCGCCGAGACGATCCGCCTCCAGGAGAGCAAGGATGAAGCGGGCGCTGTCGTGTGGCGTCGCCCCAACGGCCGCCGGATCACGATCGTGTGCTTCGTGCCGCGCATGCGGTTCTCCGAGGCGCTGCGCGAGCAGATCAGCCAGGAGATTCGCAAGTTCCTCCAGGTGCCGTACGTGCGCGAGTATCGCCAGGAGACCGACGACGAATCGTCGATCCGCCTCCACTTCACCGTCGGCAAGTACCGCCCGAACGTGACAGACGCCGACCTCGGCAAGCTCACAGAGACGCTCGAGCACCTGCTCGAGAGCTGGTCCGATCGCCTGCGCGACCTCGTGTTCAAGCGCTACCGCGCGCGCGACGTCGTGGCTGGTCAGGGTCAGTCGCGCTCCGCGATCTATCTCGCGACGACGGCGACCGCGCAGGAGATCTGGAGCCGCTACGGCTCGCGCTTCCCCGCGACGTACCAGAACACGCTCACGCCCGAAATCGCGCTCTCCGATATCGGTCTGATGGAGAAGCTCGACGAGACGCCGGGCGGCATCCGCGTCGCCATCGTTCCGATCAGCGAAGCCGGTGGTCGCTATACGTCGCTCCGCATCGTCTCCAAGAGCGAGCTGCTGCTCAACGACGTGGTTCCGACGCTGCACCGTATGGCGCTGCGCACGACGAGCCGCCTCGCGGAGCGCCTCGATCTCGATCCCGCACGCCCCGGTCCCGAGATGTTCATCACGGGCTTCGAAGTGAACGGTGCGGACGGACGCAAGATCGAGGATCAGTCGACGCTCGAGCGCCTCGCCGCGATCCTGCAGCGCGTCCTCGTCGGTCAGATGCTCGACGATCGATTGCTCGGCCTCGGCTACCTCGCTGGCCTCGACTGGAAGCAGATCGATCTGCTCATCACGTATCGCAATTACTTCCTGCAGGTGTTCCAGGCGTTCGGCGCACAGAGCGTCGATGACACGTTGCTGAAGCACCCGGCGTTCGCCACGTTGCTCGTGGACTACTTCGAGACCAAGTTCTCGACGGACAAGAAGGAGACGGCCGAGGAGCGCGCCAACAAGCTGCTGCCTGTCCTCATGTACAAGTACGAGGAAGGCCTGCAGAAGGTCACCGTGATCCAGGAGGACCTGATCCTCCGGTACTTCCTCGATCTGCTCGAGGCGACCCGCCGCACGAACTACTACCGTCCGGGACGCGGCGACACCATCTCGATCAAGATCGAGTCCGGCCTCGTCGAGCACATGCCGCGGCCATGCCCGATGTTCGAGATCTACGTGCACGCTCCCGGCGTCGAGGGCATCCACCTCCGCGGCGGCAAGGTCGCGCGCGGCGGTCTGCGCCACTCGGATCGCGCCGACGACTTCCGTACGGAGGTGTTGGGCTTGCAGCGCACCCAGGCGCTGAAGAACGTCATCATCGTGCCGCAGGGTGCGAAGGGCGGCTTCGTGACGCGCAAGGTTTCGCCGACGCGTGAAGAAGCGCGCGCGCAGTACGAGGTGTTCATCGCGGGCCTCCTCGACGTGACGGACAACTACGTCGGTCACAAGATCGTTCCGCCGCCGGGCGTCATCCGCTACGACGACGACGATCCGTACCTGGTCGTCGCCGCCGACAAGGGCACGGCGCACCTCTCCGACACCGCGAACATGATCAGCCAGCGCTACAAGTTCTGGCTCGACGACGCGTTCGCCTCGGGCGGCTCCGCTGGTTACGACCACAAGGTCATGGGCATCACCTCGCGCGGCGGCTGGACCAACGTCGAGCGCCACTTCCGCGAGATGGGCGTCGACATCCGCAAGACGTCGATCAAGGTCGCCGGCGTCGGCGATATGGCTGGCGACGTGTTCGGCAACGGCATGCTGCTGAACGATCAGATGCGCGTCGTGGCCGCGTTCAACCACAAGCACGTATTCATCGATCCGACGCCTGATCCGCTGACGTCGTTCGCCGAGCGCAAGCGCCTGTTCCAGACGCCCGGGACGCAGTGGAGCGACTACAACGCCAAGCTACTCTCGTCGGGCGGCGGCATCTACGAGCGCTCCGCGAAGGAGATCAAGCTCTACCCGGAGGCGAAGCAGCTGCTCGGGCTCACGGGCAAGATCGTCACGGGCCCTGACATCGTTCGCGCGATCCTCGCGCTCGAAGTCGACCTCATGTGGTTCGGCGGCATCGGCACGTACGTCAAAGCCTCGACGGAGACGAACGGCGAAGTCGGCGACAAGGTGAACGACAACGTACGCATCAACGCGACGGAGCTTCGCGCCAAGGTGATCGGTGAAGGTGCAAACCTCGCGATCACGCAGCGCGCACGCACCGAGTACGGCATGGCCGGTGGTCGCCACAACACGGACGCGATCGATAACTCGGCCGGCGTCGACTGCAGCGATCACGAGGTCAACCTCAAGATCCTCCTCGCGCCCCTGATGGCGATGGGCAGCCTGCCGCGTGAACAGCGCGACGTCCTGCTCCGCGAGCTCGAGCCCGATGTCGGCGCCGCGTGCGTGCAGGACAACTACCTGCAGAGCGCGCTGCTCTCGATGGAAGCGAGCCGCAGCAAGATCGGTGGCGAGATCTTCCTCGATCTCCTCGGTTACCTCGAGAAGCATGGCCTGTCGCGCGTCGCCGAGCACATGCCGGCCGACGACGAGCTGCGCGGTTGGATCACGACCGGCAAGGGCATCCCGCGCAACCTGCTCGCGGTGCTCGTCGCTCACACCAAGAACGATCTGTACGAGCGCGTGCTCGCGTCCAAGATCCCCGACAGCTCGCTGTTCCAGCCGTTCCTCGCCGCGTACTTCCCGCCGTCCGCGGCCTCCAGGTACAAGGAGCAGGTCGCCAAGCATCAGCTCCGCCGCGAGATCATCGCGACGGTCGTGACCAACGCGATCATCAACCAAGCCGGCACGACGCTGCTCGTCGCGCTCGCCAAAGAGACGAGTGCGCCGCTCGACGAGCTCGTGACGCGCTACTTCATCATCGACGAGCTGCTCGGCGGACAGGGGTTCCGCGCATCGGTGCACGGCTCCGACTACCGGATCCCGGCCGCCGATCAGTACGCGGCGCTGATGGCGTTCGAGGAGATCCATCGCTCCCTGCTCCGCTGGTGGGCGTGGAACGAGAGCTCCTGGAAGCTCGCGTCGGATGACGTCAGCAAGCTCAAGCCCAAGTTCGATCAGGCCGCCGACGCACTGCTCAAGGGCCTCGAGCCATCGGCGCGCGTCACGTACGAACACCGGATGCAGGAGCTCGTGCAGAAGGGCTTCTCGACGGAGATTGCGTCGACGCTCGCCAAAGCTCCGATGCTCCGTGAAGCGTTCGCTGTCCTCGCCACGTCGCGCGACACCAAGGCGACGCCCGAGCACGCGGCGCCCGCGTTTCACAAGGTCGGCAGGGACCTGTTCGTCGACGCGTTCGAGGACATCCTCTCGACGCAGGTACCGGCAAACGTCTGGGAGCGCCGCTTCCACGCCACGCTCGAGCGCGAGGCGGCATCGGTCCGTCAAAAGGCGGTCGCGCGTCTCATCGACAGTCCCGATTTCATCGAGAAGAACCGCGAGCGCATCGACAAGATCGGTGACGGACTGACCATGGTGCGCCAGCTCGGCGGCCACGGCCTCATTCCGCTCTCGCTGATCCTCGAAGAATACCGCGCGCTCACGTGAGTATCGATCGCGACAAGAAAGCCGCCGCGACCATCGCGGAGGGCGGGCGCATGCGCGCCATCGTGCTCGAGCTGTGGCAACGCACGCGCATGGACTGGGGGTTCGTCACCGATCGCCTCGCGCAGACGTTCCGCGCCGAGAAGTGGATCGGTGGCAGCGAGCGCCGCTTCATCTCGGAGACCGTGTTCGGCATGGTCCGGCACCTCCGCCGCGTCGACGCCGCTCTCGAGCGGGGCCGGAAGGTAAAGAAGCCGCCCAAAGATCTCGAGCGGCTCCTCGCGCTGCTCGTTCTCGAGAAACAGCTCGAGCCCGTCCAAGCGGCGCGTGTCGAGCGCGATATCGACTGGAACGCTGTCCTGGGGATCGACGACGTGATCGCGGCCGAGCGCAACCTCACCAAGCGCATCGCCCTCGCCGCTTCGTTCCCCGACTGGCTCGCGCAACGCTTTGTCGCGGACTGGGGTGACCAGGCCGAGCGGCTCGCGCTCTCGCTGAACGAGAGAGCGCCCATGACCCTGCGCGTGAACACGCTCGCGACGACCCGCGACGAAGTAGCGCGCACGCTCGACGCCGAGGACCACGAGCTCAAGACGTCGCCCGGCAAATGGTCCGACACCGCGCTCCACCTCGAGACGCGCACGAACCTCTTCGCGCTCGCCTCGTTCAAGAAGGGTTGGTTCGAATCGCAGGACGAGGGGAGTCAGCTGCTGGCCGAGCTCGCGACCGGTGGGCTTACGACAGACAAGCCGCTCGTCGTCGATCTGTGCGCGGGCGCCGGTGGCAAGACCCTCGCGATCGCCGCACGCCTGAAGAACAAGGGGCGCGTGCTCGGCTCCGACATCGACGAGAAGAAGCTCGAGGAGCTCAAGAAGCGAGCTCGTCGAGCGGGCGTCACCACGGCGCAAGCACTTCATCTCGACGACGGCCGCTGGCCCGACACGCTCGAGAATGTTCGCGGCAAAGCCGACGTCGTGTTCGTCGACGCGCCCTGCTCCGGCATCGGGGCCCTGCGTCGCAATCCCGAAGCGCGCTGGCGTCTGCGCGAAGCGGACATCGCGATGTTCGCCGCGCGGCAGCAGGAGATCCTCGACGGTGCGTACGCCCTGCTCGCCCCGGGCGGCCGGCTCGTCTACGCGACGTGCACACTGCTCGCAGCCGAGAACCGGGACGTCGTCAACGCGGTCCGCGAGACGCGCAAGGACCTCGAGGTCGTCCCGCTCGCCTCCGTCCTCGGTGAGGCTCGCGCGAAGGAATTCGCGGAGGGCGATGCGTTCATGTCGCGCCCCGACATGCACGGCACCGACGGGTTCTTCGCGCAGATTCTTCGTCGCGCGCTCTGAGCAGCTCGTGGAGTGCTCAGGGCGTGCGGACCCAATGGTCGCTATCGCACGACCACCTGGCGGGGTCGGCGCCATACACACACGGGTCGAGCCCGGGGATGTTCCAGCAGCACGGCCCACCCTCCTGTGGCGCGACGAACGGGCACCGCGAGTCGACGGTTCCTCCGAGGCACTCGGCGAAGACGCGCTCTGGTGCCGTGCAGCGGTAGCCTGAAAACTCGAAGTCGGGATCGCAGACAATGCCCGGCATGGTGCAGGGGTCACCGGGCGCCACTGGGTCTGGCGGACACGCGACCGATTCGCACACGAGGAAACTCCCGTGCTCGGCGCACCCACAACGCATCCCGTTGGCGACGCAAGTCTCGCCGGAGGCTCCGCATGCCGAGCCCGACGTACAGTCGGTGATCTGTCCGAATCCCGGACCGTCGCTTCCTCCGCCGTCACACGCGGTCGCCAGCACGAACGACATGGCGACCACGAGCGTGATGGGAGCTCCCATACCAAGGAGTATCGTCGAAACGCTGCAGTGTCAGAAGTCACCCGGTGCGCCAGTGAGGGATCGATCACGGCGCGGGCGAAGACTCCAGCACGGAGCTGGCATCGGCCGCCCGCTTGTCGGGTGCGTCGGCGTCACCAGCCTGGGAAGAGGATCACAGCGCGGCCACAGCGATGCGTACGACCTGCTCGATCCACAGAGGATCCTCAAGCGTCGCGGGCGTATCGGTCGCGCCGCGTACAATGCCCTCCAGCGCATCGCACCCGAGCTGCGCGCGCTTCTCTGCCGATTCGATCGGCTCGAACTGCGCGAGCAACTTCGCGACCGCCGCATGCGCACGCAGCGCTCCGGCACGCACGATCGGTCGCTCGTCGAGCATGCCGACGCCGAACGCCTTGTTCATGATGCGCGTGTTGTTCGCGCGCTCCGCCTTCACGCCGAGAAACGCCCGCACGACACGCTCCACGGCGACGGCGCGCGGCAGGCCCTGGCCCTCTTCGCACGCACGCTCGACAGCGCTGATCGACGCCTCGAGATGATCCGCGAGCAGCGCGTTGATCATCGAGTCACGATTGGGGAAGTATTGATAGAGCGTCCCCACCGACACTCCCGCGATCTCGGCGACGCGCGTGGTCGTCAGGGCGTCCGGACCCGCGTCATCTAGAACCCGAAACGTGGCCTCGAGAATGGCCGCAACGGTGTGCTTGGATCGCCCCTGAGCTGGCTGTTTCCGCGGAGATACGACGCCATCCGCGAATGCGAATTCCGACACACCCGCGGGCGCCCTAGGTTGCGATGACACCCACCCAGGGTGACGGAAACCAACGTCCATGACCAGCACCAGCACGTACCTCGTAATCGGCGCCAGCACGGGCCTCGGCCGCGCCACCGCCACCGCACTGCGCGCGCAGCATCGCGTCGTCACCATCGGTCGCCGCCCCGAGGACGAGATCAAGGCCGACCTGCGCGACCTCGCCGACATCGCGCGCGCCGCGAACGAAGCCAAGGCGCTCGGGCCGCTCGCGGGCATCGCGTGCAACGCAGGCGTTCAAGACGCGGGCACGCCGCTCTATACGCCGAGTGGCCTCGAGCAAACGTTCGCGGTGAACGTCCTCGCGCACGTTGCGTTCCTCGCTCACCTCGCACCGCCGAAGGAGACGCATATCGGGTTCGTCGGCAGCGGCACGCTCGATCCCGACAACTCCGGCGCGCGCCGCATGGGCTTCAAGGGCGGCATCTACACGAGCGCGCCCACGCTCGCCGCGGGCAAAAACGACGAGAGCATCAGCGCGGCGCAAAACGGCAGGAACCGCTACGCGACCTCCAAGCTGTGCGACCTGCTCGTCGTGCGCGCGCTCGCCGCCCGCGGTGTTCATGCATTCGCGATCGATCCAGGCCTGATGCCCGGCACCGGCCTCGCGCGCGACTACGGGCCGATCTCGCGCTTCCTGTGGAGCACGGTGCTCCGCGTCGTCGCGCTCGCGATGCCTGGCGCATCCACCACCAAGCGCTCCGGTCGCGCATTCGCGTGGGCGCTCGAGAACGCGAAGCCCGGCGCGTACGTGGACTACCGCCGTCGCGAGATGCCTATCCCCGCCGTCGCCCAGCGCGACGATCAAGCCGAGGATCTCTACGCGCACTGCCTCTCGCTCGCGGGCGTCGCTGATCCGTTCTAGCGACGATTCAGTCTTTCCAGCCGACCAGCGCCGCGAGCGAGGTCTGTAGAGCCGACGTGCACTCCCCAGCCCAGGGATTGGTGTAATCGATTCGCGTCCTCCGAGCCCCGTCGTTCAGAACGAGCTCGCTCCCGCCAGCCATGTACTCGAAGTCGGGTGGCTGTTCTTCGTTCGCCGCACACGCAGCCAGAGCCGAAAGAGACTTCGTCGTGGCGGCGTCGAGCGTGCGTCGCGAGGCCTTGCCTTGCACCGACGCATGGAGCGAGCTCGTGTCGAGATTGACCTCCACCACCAACGCCCGATCGATGTCGTAGCGGATGCTGTGCGACGCCATCGGGTGCCTGTCGCAGGCCGCCAGCAGGATCAGGGGGAGCCACCTCAGCATCGTTCGAGTACGACCCACTGAACCACCGCGGACGATCCGGATGCGCTCGAACAGCAACGCCCTGGCAGCGGGTTTCATTTCACCGCGGACTCCGAAGCGATAGCGACGCTCCCAACACATTCCTGCGATGCGCGGCGCGCCGTCCCTCAACGACCTGCCCGCGCGAGCTTCCGCACGACGCTCGCCTTCAACGCGTGCGCCGGGCGCTCGTACACTAGTCGTCCGACTAGATCGCTACTCCAGGATTGCGCTTGTCAGCGCTTCTCGCGCGCCTGAAACGTGTGCCCAGTGATCCGTGGCTGCTTCGTCTGCTTCCGATTCAAAGAAATCTCTCCAATGGAGCTCGCGCTACGACGTCAGGCGTTGTGGAGCCTGATGGGCAGGCGCCCACGTCGCCATGCGCGATCTTCGCGGCGTTCGCGGCGGCGTCGGGTAGCCCGGCGGGTTTCCCCGCCGAGCCCCCACAGATCCGGACGTGCAGATTTCCCGCATCCGGCTCTTCGTGAAACAGGTTTGCTACGTGCCGTACCGGTGGACGATGCGCGGCGGCGGAAGTG
>DASYDE010000124.1:0-26770 GCA_036499725.1 Kofleriaceae bacterium | reverse complement strand
GCGCGCGTTCGATCGCGTTTCACGCACTTATCTCAACCCCGGTGCGGTGGCTTGATCGCCGATGGTCCACGCGCAACTCGCTGCTGAACTACGAATCGTCGACGCTGCTCCGAGCGAGTCTCGGACAGATCTCGGACAGCGCGCGGTCGATCGGGTTTCACGCACTTATCTCAACCCCGGTGCGTGGCCTGACCACGTTCGCGCCTGTTCATGACGCAGGTCTGCGTCGGACACATCTCGGACAGCGCGCGTTCGATCGCGTTTCACGCACTTATCTCAACCCCGGTGCGGTGGCCTGACCACTTCGCGCGTCAGTCGGCCGTGTCGAACGACGCGCAGTGAGTCGCGTAGAGATGGCCCGCGATCGTGCCGTCCGATCCGAACGCGACGTCCACGTCTGCGGCGAGGAAGCCGGCCGCGTCCGCGGGAGTGTTCGCGTTGGTCGGCGTGAACGTCGAGGCGGTGCCGAACGCGTGGATCGCGCCGGCCGGGAGGAGGTCGCCTTTGAAGTCGAACGCGGCCGCCATCGGCGATTGGTCGGTCGTGTCGGTCGGGATGACCACGTCCGACAGCACGAGCGTGTAGTCCTCGGACGGCGAGCTCGACGTGGGGCACGCGCCGTTGCCGCCGGAGAGCACCTCGAGATAGACGCCCTGCGTGGATGCGGTGATGCCGTAGTAGGCCTCGCCAAGCGTCTTGGCCGTCGCACCGAACGTCGCCGTCACGTCCGTGGTCGCGCACGCGCCGCCGCAGGTCGTGAACGAGCCACCGCTTCCGTCATCACCGCACGCGGCGAGGAGGAGCAACACGAGCGCGCGCTTCATCAGTGCACCATGAACCAGCTCGCGCCCGTCACTTCGAGATGGAAGTGGTTGCGGTGCGGCCGGTTGAAGTTCGGCGTGAGCACGATGTTGAACAGGTGCGCATCGACGGCGTCGCACAGGATGGAGCGAATCTCGGTCGAGGCGTCGGTCTTCTTGCGCGGCGCTGCACCCTCGCCGCATGTCTTGTCGCCGATGCGCCCGTAGAAATCGTCGAGAACGTTGAGCTTGGTGCCGTCGGCTTTGACGAAGATCGCCGCGTCGATCGCGTTGCCGCCGATGTGCTGGATCCCGATCTTGTCGTCGGGCCATGCGCCGTGCGGTGGCCGATAGATCGAGTAGTGCCGCACCTCGACGATGTCGCGCGCCGCGAGCTGGGCGGCGAAGTCATCGAGCGAGAGAGCGAGCTGGCAGTCCGTGATCTCCCACGGCGTCGTCTCGCGCTGCGCTGTGTTTTGGTTGGTCCGGAACGTCACGCCGTGCATCGGTCCGGTGATCCGGACAGGCACCGCGACGCCCTTCGCCTCTTCCACGACGAACGGAATCTCGCGCTTGGTCAGCTCCGCTTTGCACTCGTCGCCCGACATGTTGCCGTAGCGGTAGGCCGGCGTGTCGTTCGCGGCGTCGGGGTGCGAGATGTGCTTTTGCGAGACGAGCCGACGCGCGTGCCGACGCTTCGCCGTTTTTGGTTTGGCCTCGGCCGTGACCGGGAGGATCACCGCGAGGAGCAGGAGGGCGAAGCCGCGCTGCATGCGGCCACCCTACCTCAGCGGCGGGCTGCGCGCCGGTTCTCGTGCACGCGCACGATCAGCTTGTGCGACACGTGGGCCACGAGGATGAGCATCAGGATCGCGATGATGCCGGCCGACGCAGAGCCGAGTGAGCCCTCGGGTCCGTTGCCGTCGTGGACCATCGCCGTCATGCAGACGATCGTGAACGTCAGCGAGATCGAGATGGCGAGCCCGAGCCGAAACAGCCGGCCCTTCGTGTCCAGGATGTCCACGTCGAGGGTTTTTTCCGTCGGAGAGATCTCGCTCATCGTCAAAGAAGACACAGTCTCGTCCGAAACGTTGCGAAGCGCCAGGCCGCTTTGCGCCCCCATCCCTCGGATGGTCCAGCCTTCGGCTGGTCGCGCGTCGCTTCTTTTTGATGAACCACTTCGTGGTTTCACACCAAAAAGTTGCCCGGTTCCTAGGGCACGCGTAGGCCTTTTGTAGGGGCCTTATGCAAGCAGCTGAAGAAATGGCGGTTGAATCACTCGAGCCGCAGCTCACCAAGCCGGCTGCCCTCCTGCGGGGCACGCAGAAGGGTCTCGAGGTAGTCGTGGATGCGACCGCGCCGGTCGAGGCCATCGGCTCCGACATCGTCAAGTGGCTCGACAAGGCCCCCGGGTTCTTCAAGGGCAGCGACGTTCGCCTCCGCATCGACAACGGGCCGCTGAAGCCTGGCGCGCTCAGCACCATCGAGGGCATCGCGCAGAGCTTTGACCTCCGCATCGTCGAGATGACGGCGCTGGTGACTCCGCCGGCGCGCGCGGCCGCTGCCTCGATGGCGCCGCTGCCCACGCTGGCCTCAGAGGCAAACGCGGTCCCCAACCTCAATCTCGCCACTGGCTCGGCTCCCGCCGTGTTCGAGGACGAGATCACGAGCTCGTCGATCGATCTCGCGACGCTGCCGCTGCCACCCGCGATGCCTGCATTCGCCGCAGAGCCCGCGCAGCTGCACGACGGTGATCTGCAGGATCTCGTGAAGCTCGTCGGTCGCACGCCGACGGAGGACTCGTTCGACGAGCCCACGCAGACGAACCTCGCTCCGCTTCGCCTCGCCGCGACGCCGGAGAGCGAGCTCGAAGCACCGGCGTCGCCGATCCGCGTGGTCGTCGGTCCCGTGCGCTCCGGTGTGATCCTCGATCACAAGGGCCACCTGATCGTGTTCGGCGATGTGAACCCGGGCGCCGAAGTTCGCGCGCAGGGAAACATCGTCGTCCTCGGTCGTCTCCGCGGCACCGCGCACGCGGGCATCGGTCAGGATCTCGGTTTCATCCTCGCGCTCCAGCTGCAACCGCAGCAGCTGCGCGTGGGCAAGAAGGTCGCGCGCAGTGGGGACGACGCGGGCGCTGCAGGCGCCGAGATCGCGTACCTCACGAACGACCAGATCGTCGTCGAAAGCTACCAGGGCAAGCTGCCCAAGAACCTCGCCTCGAGCATCTGAGCAAAGAAGGAGTCACGTCATGGGTCGCGCAATCGTCATCACATCGGGCAAGGGCGGCGTCGGAAAGACGACCACTACTGCCAACCTGGGCGCCGCTCTCGCGACGCTCGGCCACTCGGTCGTCCTCGTCGACGCCGATATCGGTCTCCGCAATCTCGACGTGGTGATGGGTCTCGAGAACCGCATCGTCTACCACTCGGTCGACGTCATCCGCGGCAAGTGCAGCCTCCAGAAGGCGCTCATCAAGGACCGCCGCATGGACAACCTGTGGCTCCTCCCTGCGTCGCAGACCGACGACAAGGACGCGATGACGCCGGCTGACATGCGCAAGCTCGTCACCGAGCTCAAGTCGATCTACGACTACGTGATCATCGATTGCCCCGCCGGCATCGAGCAGGGCTTCAAGAACGCGATCGCCGGCGCCGACGAGGCCGTCGTTGTCGCGACGCCCGAGGTCAGCTCTATCCGTGACGCCGATCGCGTTGTCGGTCTGCTCGCGCAGGCGGACGTTCCCGCGCGCCTCATCGTGAACCGCATCTCGCCCGCGCTCGTGAAGCGTGGCGACATGCTCTCGCAGGCGGACGTCATCGAGATCCTCGCGCTCGACCTGCTCGGTGCGATCCCGCTCGACGATCAGATCATCGCGACGACGAACAAGGGTGTTCCGGCGGTGCTCGAGAACAAGTGCCTCGCCGCGAAGGAGCTCATTCGCATCGCGAAGAAGCTCGCCGGTCACGAGGTCGAGGAAACAGAGAACCTCGGCTTCTTCGCTCGCATCGGCCGCGCTCTCGGCCTCACGGCATCCGCCTAAGGAGTTTGTCCATGTGGCAGAACATCAAGAACCTCATCGGCGGCAAGTCCAGCCGTGACGTCGCGAAGGGGCGCCTGCACCTCGTGCTCGCGCACGATCGCAGCGGCCTCGAAGGCGGCAAGCTACAGGAGATGCGCGCCGAGCTCGCGGCCGTGATCGCCAAGTACGTCGCGATCGATATCGAAGCCGTCGATATCCAGATCGAGACGCGCAGCCGTCAGACGCAGCTCAGCGTCTCGACCGCGATCCAGACGCGCAACGCGTAGTCGACGCACCGGAAAAGGTCAGTGCACGCACTCCCCATGGTGCTTGCGCTGGCCGTTCTCCGTTTCGGAGATGCGCGATATCACACGTGATCGGATGTGCGTGAAGACCGACACCGCGCGACATCCGCACACTGCCACCTAGGGTCTGCAGTCCCCTCGTTTCGTGGGCACTGGCGGATCGAGTCGTCAGTCCAACGCAGCGCGTAGATCGTGATCTCGGGGCTGTAGCGGCGCAGGCGAGACTGACGATGAGGGCACGTCGGGTGCACATCCTTGCGCACATGATGAGGGCCATCTTCGTTGCGTCGTGCCTTTCGAGCATCGTCGCCTGTTCGTCGGCGTCCAGCACGCAGACCGGGCCGGACGGCAGCGCGCCGCCGACGATCCAGGTGACGAGCCCGGCACGCGGCACGTTCTCCGACACGGGCACCGTGACGGTCACGGGCATCGTGACGGACGACAAGCCCGGCGCGACCCTCAAGATCAACGATCAGGACGTCACGCTCGGCTCGGACGGCTCGTTCAGCGCGCAGGTCGCGGTCGAGAACGGCGTCTCCATCATCAAGAGCATCGCGACGGACAAGGGCGGTCAGACGGCGCGTGACGTTCGCGCGGTCATGGCGGGCACGGTCGCGATCGCGGACGGCTCGATGGCGTCGCCGCTCGGCGCGCGCGTCGGTACGCAGGGCTTCATGGCGATCGGCAACGCCCTCGGCACGACTCTCTCTGCGGTCGACATCAAGGCCGTCGCACTCGCGATGAATCCCGTCGCGACCGGGAGCGGTTGCAACTCCGTCAGGCAGATCGATATCGAGGACGTCAGCACCGGCACCATCGGTGTCGGCCTCGTTCCGAGCGCTGGCAAGCTCACGGCGAACGTCGACATCGCGCAGGTCTACGTGAAGGCGCACGTGAAGTTCGAGGCCGTTTGCATCACCGGCTCGACGACGGTCACGATGACGGCGAATGTCGCGCACGTGAACGGTGACCTCGCGCTCTCGGTGAAGAACGGCGCCATCAGCGCGGATCTCCCGACCTCCTCCGTCACGCTCGACGGCTTTGACTACGACATCAGCGGCGTCCCCGGCTTCGCCGAGGATCTCGTCAAGGGTAAGGTCCGCACCGCCGTCGAGAACGCGCTCACCAATGTCGTGAAGGATCAGGTTCCCAAGCTCGCGAACGACCAGCTCGGTGGCCTCCTCGCGAAGCCGTTCAACGCGAACCTCCTCGGTCACATGGTGACGCTCTCGACGACGCCGAACACGATCCAGCTCTCGCCCGACGGCATGTTCGCGGCGGTCGACACCAAGGTCGTCGTTGCGGGCGGCGAGGGCGGCATGTACATCTCCGCGCCGCAGCCGATGACGGCGGCCTTGATGCCCGGCACGGGCGTGGGCGTCGCGATCGCGGATGACACGGTGAACCAGCTGTTCTCGGGCCTGTGGGCAGCGGGAGCCATCGACCAGGACGTGAAGCTCGAAGGTCCCCTCGCGGTGCTCAGCGCGCTGCTCGACGACGACGCGGTCTCGCTCAGCATCAGCGCGTCGCTGCCCCCGACGGTCTCCGGCGAAGCGGACCAGCTGCATCTCGCCATCGGCGACCTGATGCTCGCGGTCAAGGACGTGAACGGCACCGAGATCCAGAACATCGCGCTCAGCGTGAAGACGACGCTCGCGGCGATGCCGTCCAACGGCTCCATCGCACTCACCGTCGGTACGCCCGAGCTCTATGCGCAGGTCATCCAGCAGAACGCGGAAGTCGACCGCCCGATGACCGACGAGCAGTTCGAAGGCATCGTGAACGGCGCGTGGGGCCTCATCGGTGGCCAGGCGACGAACGCGCTCTCCGGTCTGACGCTGCCGTCCCTCGCGGGTGTGCAGATCGGCGCACCGTCGCTCGCCGGCAACGCGGGCTACGTCGTCGCCGACCTCCCGGTCCAGTAACGACGCTAGCTACCGACTGAAGGGCGAGGTGTCATCGGCACTCCTCGCCCTTAGTTTTTGGCGTGCCGCGAGATAGCGGCGGTTCGCGGCGAGGCGAACCAGGTGCGGCGCAGCGGCAGCGCCTCCCGCGAGCTCGATGGCGAGGTTCACGTCGCCGCAGACGAGCAGACCCGCACGATCCGCGGCGCGCAGACAGGCGCTGCGATACGTCTCGGCGTCGAGCGCGCCCGCCGGGAGCTTGGCGAGACGATCGGCGAGCTTGGGGCGCAGCGCGACGGGCAGCTTGGTGCGGAACTTGTCGGTGCGCAGCTCGGCGACGAAGTTCTCGAACGCGTCAGCGTCCTGACCTCCGGCGAAGATGCGAGTCGGGCGCGATAGCTCGACGATGCGACCGAGCTCGTAGCGGAGGCGGCCATCACCCGCGAAGTCGATGTCGCTGCGCGAACCAGCGCGCGTGGAGAGCAGGCGAGGGCCGATGACCACGACGGGTGGTTGGGCGAGCAGCAGCTGCACGTCCTTCTGCGCGCGGGGCGAGTGGAAGAGCAGCGTCGGTGGACCGTGCAACGCTTTGACGATCTGCGGGTACATCGCGATCACCGCCGCATCGCTCTGCGCGGGGATGCGTTTCGCGTCGAGGATGTTCGCATCGACGAGCGCGTTCTGCGCGGACGGAACGAGCAACGGCAGCGCCTCCGCGAGCAGCGCGAACACCCCGCCGAGCTCTGCCGCTGCTGCATCCTGTGGATCGCCATGCCCGTCGATCAGCGCGACGCGATCGTCGGTGGAGAGCGCTTGCGAGTAGCCCTCATCGGACGCCATCGCGTGCGGCGGGTGGGTCGCGATGAACTTCTCGTCGTCTGGAGTCAGGCGAGCGCCGATCGCGCGGGCCAGCTCGTACGCGGCGCGTGCTTCATCGACATCGCCACTGCGCACGGCGGAGCGTGCCCACGCGATCACGTCGAACGGATCGTGCGCCGCTTCGACGAGCGCGATGATCGACGAGTGCTGATTGCGCCCTGTCGACGACGCGAGCTCCACGAGACCGCGTCGCGCCGCCATTGCCGCCTCGGATTGCGGTGATGCGTCGACCGCGCGCTGATACGCGGTGAGCGCTCCCGCTTCGTCGTCGAGATCGCGCATCGCATCGCCGAGCTTGCGGAACAACCCCGCGCGCACCGCGAGATCGATCTTGTGCACCGGATCGCCCTTGGCGGCCGCGTTGTCCCACGCTGCGAGAGCGGCACGCAGCCACGCCACGACGCGCTTGGCATCGCCGGCTGCCGCCGCTGCTGTCGTCGCTGCATCGACCGCCCGCGGATCTCGCGGATAGCGCTGGATGAGCTCCTCGGCGAGCTGCATCGCGCGCGCGAAGTCGCCGCCCTTGGCAAACGCGATGGCCGCTTCCTCGTGCAGCGGCTTCTTCTGGATCGACTCCTGCTGCAGCGCTGCGAGGCGAACGTCCGTCTCGCCGAGCTCCGTCGTTGCACCACGCTCGCGTAGCGTCGCGCGCAGCTTCTGGAGCATCTCCGCCGATGCGCCCGGCTCGGCCGCGATGGTGAGCCAGCATCGCTCGGCGCGCTCGCGATCACCGAGAACGTCCATCGCCATGTCACCGAGCGCATCGAACAAGCGCAGGCGATCTTTCGCCGACGTCGTCGAGCTCGCTTCGTGCTCCAGATAATCGGCGGCCTGCACGAGCTCGCCTTTTGCGATCGCATCCTCGGCAAGCGCGTGCCACGCCGCTCCGCAGCTCGGATCCAAGCGCACCGCTGCCTCGAAGTGCTTCATCGCGTTGCCGGGGCGCAGCGCACGCGTCTCTGCCTGCGCGGCATGAACGAGACCGACGGCGACCTGGCGCGGATAGCGCGGCGCATCCGGATGATCCGACGCAGCGCTCAGGTGCAGCGCGGCCTGGCGCCACAGCTTCCTGGAGAAGCAACTCTCACCGAGCGCGAGCGTGATCGGCAGCGAGCGCCGATCCAGGCGATGCGCGTCGTGCAGCAGCTGATGCGCCTCGTCGGAATCGCCGAGCTCCTCCATCACGTGCGCGAGCCGCAGTACGAGCCGCGCGACATCCGACGGCTCCATGTCCTCGGGCGAAGCCGAGAGCGTCTCGCGCAGGTGAACAGCTGCCGCTTCCTGACGCCGCGATGCGACGAGGATGTCGGCGAACGCGAGGTTCGCGCCGACGTGATGCGGTTGGCTCTGGAGGATCTCGCGCAGCCGGCGCTCCGACGCTCCGCTCTCGTCCTGCGCGTTTGCGGCCGCGCTCTCGACGACACCTGCGGTCCGCGCTTCGAGCAGCTCTGCGCGCACTTCCTCGTCGTGCGGCGCCCACTGCGTCGCTTGCTCGAACTGGCGCACCGCTGCCGCGTGCTCGCCCGCTTCCGCGTAGCGCCGACCTGCCATCACGATATAGATGGTGCGATCCGCTTCGTCGGGGAGCGCGGCCGCGTAGCGCAACAACGCCTGCGCGTGAACGCGTGGATCTGGATCGCTCGCGGCCAGTGCCGTCGCTCGCTCGAGTGCGGGCACGTACTCCGGCGCGGATGCGAGCAACTCGTCGAGCACGGCGCGCGCAGCCGGGGCATCGCCGCTCTCCTCGAGGATCCCGCCAAGACGCAACCGCAACGCGGCCACGTCATTGGTTGCCGCACCGCGCTCGATCGCTTCGTCGACGCGCTGACGCAAGATCTCCGCGGCTTCGCGCAACTGCCCGCTGCGCGCGAGGACATCCGCGTAATCGACGAGACCACTGACGTCATCCGGCGCGTGATTCGCGGCCGTCTTCACGACCTGCGCCGCGCTGTGCAGATCGCCGGCTTGCTCGAGCGCACGCGCCTGCGCACGCAACAGCGCCGCCTTCTCGACACCCGACGTCGCTCGTTGCGCGCGCTGCGAACGCACGCGAGCGAGCTCTTCCCACTGACCTAGCTCGCCGAGGAGCTCGTCGAGATGACGCCACGCTTCCGCGTCGTTTGGCCGTTTCTCGACGAGCCTGCGGTACACGGCCGCCGCTTTCTCGTTGCGACCGTTCTCGCGATACAGCGTGCCCGCCGCTCGCATCGACGCGCGCGCTCGTTCATCCTGCGCGATCGTGCCGACGCGCTCGAACGTCTCGGCGGCCTTCTGCCACGCGCCAGCCTTGCGATACAGCCACGCGAGGCGATCGAGCTGATCTATATCCTCGGGGACGAGCGCGATCACGTGCTCCATCGCCGCGATCACCTCGAGCGGCTGATCGAGGTTCTCGTTCACGTCTGCGATCTCTTCCCAGAACGCGAGCGCGATCTCGGGGCGATGCGAATTGGCGCGGGCCTCGTCGAGGAGCAGCAGCGCGACTTGCTCGACCATGCCCTGCGCTGCCGCGACTGCACGCAGCTGGCGTCGAACTTCTAGGTCACGCGGTGCCGCGCGAACAGCCGCGATCGCCTGGCGAACCACGCTGATGATGTCCGAGACCGGAAACCCGCCGGTCTGGTACGTCGAGGAGCGTTGCCACCGTCGAGTCCTGCCGTCGTCGGGCATCCACCGAGTCTAGGCGAATCCCAGGGCTGTCAGGGCGCGCGCGTCACGATCTCGAGCTCGAAGCGCGCGTGCGACCCGGCGGGCGGCAGCGGAACGCCGCGCGGGACCAAGCGCTCGCTCTCCACGCCGTGCTCCACGAGATAGCCGACGATGTTGCGCGCACGCAGCTGCGCCGTGACCCACTGGAGTCCCGGCATCGCATCCGCCGCGTATGCACGGATCTCGACGAGCTTGATGTCCGTGTTGCCCGCAAGCGTCTGCGAGATCGCGTCGAGGATCGGCGTTGTCGCCGGATCGATGAGAGGCGAACCGGGCAGGAACCGCAGGTTGTCGAGGATCGTGATCGACGTGGTCGTCACGACCGTGCGCCGCCGGTGCGGGACCCAATCGGGAGCCTCGCTCTGCGCGAACGCCGCGCCCTGGCCGAGGGCCAGCAGCACCAGCAGCGCGAGTGCTCGACGAGACATGTGGGTGATCGTAGCAAACGCACGACCAACCGCCTGGATCTATTCCCCGGCAGTGTGACGTCAGTACGCTACGTGCACGTGAGTGCCGTGACCGCCGATGGCCCCGATCTGGCGACCGTTCTTGATGCCGCCCATCGGGTCGTAGAACAGCTCCGTGGGGTTCGTGCGCGACATCTCCCGATAGAACGTGCGCATCGCGGGGGCCGGTCCCGCTACATCGGCCGCGCGACCCAGGTAGTGATACGAGTGCGTCGCGTGGCGCCCGTTCGTCGTCGCGGTCACGTGGAGACCCAGCTCTTGCGCGCGATGGATCGCGGAATTCAATTGCGCGCCAAAGCCACCCTGCACGGACGCCAGCTGCTCGATATCGATGGATTGGATGTCGTTGCTCATGCTCGTTGCGGTGTGCAGCCACGATGCCGATGGGACAGGCGTGCGCAGACGCGGACTTGAGCGGTCCCCGCACGCAGATGTCGCGCACCGCGGGTGACGATCTGTCTCCGCTGGTCGACGAGCCGCATCAGGTCGACGTACGCTCTCCGCGATGTCCTACGCGATCGCCGACGACCCCGTCGAGACCTCGCTCCGCCGCTACGCCTCGCGCCCCATGGTCGCGATCTACGCGCTCATCGTTGCGGGCTCGTGGCTCGCCTGGCCGTGGTTCGCGTTCAACTCGTTCGCGCTCGGCTCCGCTACCAAGCGTCGCGAGCTCACGCTCCTCGCGATCTCCATCCTCGGCTCCATCGCGCTCGCGTGGGGCATGTTCGAGCTCGTCGCGATCGGCGTGATCCATCCAGGCACGCAGCTCCTGCTCGCTCGCCTCGGCGTCGCCACGTTCAAGATCGTTCTCGCCTGCCAGATCGCCTCTCTCCAGCGCGACGCGGTCCAGGTCCACATCTACGACGGCGCGGCCATCGAGTTCCACTTGCCGGTCTTTCACGTCGGCAACGCGATCGCGATGCTCGTGCTCACGACGTTCAGCGATCCGCTGATCCGCGTCGTTCTCGAGGGAGTCCGCGTATGAACGGGCAGGTCGACGCGCTCGTCACGCAAGCCGCGCTGGCGCGTGGGAGCTTCAACTGGCTCGAGTCCATCGAGCTCCTTCGCGAAGCGCTCGCGCTCGACTCCACCCACGCGCGCGCGCATGCCGAGCTCGCCCTCTCGCTCGTCGAGGCTCGCCGTCTACGCGCCGCCGAACGCGAAGGCACGCTCGCGCTCGGATACGCCACCGCCGGCGACGATGCATCTGCCACTGCGCACGCGCACTACGCGCTCGGCGCTGTCCACGCCGCACAGCGCCGCCCGATCGCCGCGTGGGCTCACTGCGAACGCGCTCTTGCGACGAGCGCGATGCATGTCGACGCGCGCATCCTCGGTGCGTACGTCAAGGATCAGGTCGGCGACGCGACCGCCGCCCTCGAGCTCGCACGCGGTGCTCTCGCGCTCCACCCCGACGACCCGCACGCGCTCGCTGTCCATGCGGTGTTTCAGAGCCGCATCGACGTCGCGGTCGCGGATGCCTCCATTCAACGCGCTCTCACGCTCGCGCCGCTCGACCCCGAGGTGAACCTCGCCGCGGCGCGTATCGCTCTCGCCGCGCACGACAACATCGACGGCGCCCGCAAGCACCTGCGCGTCGTCCTCGGGCGCGACTCGTACCATCGCGAAGCGCTCTCGATGTGGCTCGCCATCAAGGGCCGCACCGAGCCCGTCGCGACGCATCTGTGGCGCCTCGGCCTGTGGATGCGCCGCACGATCGACCTCGAGGACTACGCGGTCATCTGCGCGTGGATGGTGATCGCGACGCTCGCATCGATCATCGCGCGTCACGTCGGTGCCGTCGCGATCGCGAACTACCTGCGCTACGCGTGGGTCGTGTTCTTCGCGGGCGTCTGGATCGCGCGCTACCTCTCGACGTCGTTCGACGCCGAGGTCAACGGCCTCCCCGGTTAGCGCTTGCGACGGCGGAGAGCGCCGCCCGCGATCACGAGACCCGCGAGACCGACGCAGCCGAGCCAGCCCGCGCTCGTATCGACAGTGCAGCCACCGCCGCCCTTGCCATTGTCGGGGTTGTCGTCGCCAGCGTCAGTGCCGCCGTCCGGAATCGGATCCGACGCGTCAGGCGGTGGGACCGTGTTGTCGCCGGCGACCGGGCACGTGCCCGTGTTCGTCGCGTTCGGGGACGGCGGTCCTACGAGCGTGCACTGCAGGTAGCGCTGCAGTGACATGCCCGCGGGCGGCGCATCACCGTGGTCCGTGCCGCTGACGCCGATGGGGAAGCTGGTCGCGTTGCCCCAGCCCAAGCAGTGGATGAGCGTCCCCGCGCCGCCATTCCCGCCGTCTTGCCGACGGAAGCAGGCGGCACCGACGGCAGGCAGCGTGTTCGCGAGGTTCACGATGATCACGTGATTATTGATGTCTTCGCCCGTCGTCAGGCTGAACTCGCTCTGCGCCGACGTGTTTGCGAGCACGAACCGCGCCGTCTGCGCGGTGGGGATGATTGGCTGTGAGGTCATCACCACGCCGCTCGCATCGAAGATGACGAAGTTGTAGCCATTCCCAGAGAATGCCTCGCCGCCAGGATCCAACATCTCGACGAACTGCGAGTCGGCGTTCGCCGTTCCCGAGAGCAGGACCTCGGACACGCGCATCTGGTGATCGAACGCAAAGGCCGGAGCGGCCGCGAGAACGACGGCGCCGAAGATGGTCGCGCTGAGGAGCTTCATCACTTCGTGAGTAACACGGGCGCCCGCTCGTCGGGGAAGCAATCCCAGGTCGGTCAGACGCGCGAGCGTCGGGCTCGCCTGCGGGTCACGATCGCGAGACCCGCGAGACCGACGACGCCGAGCCAGCCCGCGTCGCCGCCCGCGCTGCACGAGCCTTTGCTCTTGGTGTTGAGGCCGTTCTCGGGAGCCTCGGGCGCATGGTAGGTCGATGCATCGATGGGCGCTGCGTCCTTTGCTCGCGCTGCTGGTGCCGCGTCGATCGGAGCTGCCGGATCGGCCACGGGCGCTGCAGCGACATCCGGTGCGGCGTCGACAGGAAGGATCGGACTGTCGGTCCGCAGCTGGCACGGTTGCTTCGAGAGCACGTTGGGCGACGGAGGATCTACCTGCAGACAGCCCGCGAGCTTGTGCAGCGACAGACCGGCCGGTGGTGCAGCAGCGTGCTCCGTGCCACCGAGAGAAACAGGGAACTTCGATGCGTTGCCCCAGCCCATGCAGTGGATCCGCGTGCCCGCGTCGTCCGTGGCATTGCTCGGCGGCGTTCCGCCGTCCTGGCGACGGAAGCACACCGACCCGGCCGACGGGAGGATGCTCTGGAGATTCACGAACGACACCGAGTCCTCCGTGCCCGGCTTGAGCTTGTACTCGTCCTGCGCCGAGGCATTGACCATCACGACGCGCGTCGTACCCGCGCTGAGCGGAAGCGATTGCGCTGCGATCGACGATCCGTTCGAGTCGTAGACGACGAAGTTGTAGATCTGCGAGAACTCTTCGCCCGGGTCGTCCATCTCCACGAACTGCGAGTCCGCGTGAACAGTGCCGCCGAGTTGAACTTCCGTGACGCGCATCTTCGTGTCGTCGGCGAATGCTGACGAGGGGACGAGTACCGCGAGAAGGAAAATGGTCGCGCTGATGATTCTCATGGCGTTTGCTTTTGTTCCTGCTCGGCCTCGGTGAGCTTCGCTTCGACTTCGCGGAGGTGCTCCTTGTCGAGCTTCTCCGTCATCTCGCGCAGGTTGCGTCGGCCTTCCGCCGGAGTGATCGCCTTCTTCGCGAGATCGATGCAGATGATGCACATGCCGAGAGGGTAGCGCGGGCTGGTAGGCTGCGGCATGGACTCGGGACGACTGTTACGAGCGTTAGATCTGGCGGCGGGCAAGCATCGCGATCAGCGGCGCAAGGACGAGGCGAGCTCGCCGTACATCAACCATCCGATCGCGGTGGCCACGGCGCTGTGGGAGGCGGGAGTGCGCGATGAGAGCGCGCTCTTGGCGGCGGTGCTGCACGACACGGTCGAGGACACGGCGACGACCCGCGAGGAGCTGGCGGCTGCGTTCGGCGAGGACGTCGCGAGTGTGGTGATGGAAGTTACCGACGACAAGACGCTGCCCAAGGCGCGCCGCAAGGAGCTGCAGGTCGAGCACGGCCCGCACCTGACGCGCGCGGCAAAGCTCGTGAAGCTCGGCGACAAGCTGTGCAACGTGCGCGACGTCGTGAACAGCCCGCCGGCAGACTGGTCCGTGGATCGTCGCCGCGAGTACATCGAGTGGGCGTCGCGCGTAGTGGCAACGATCCGCGATGCAGGGCCAGAGGCGAGCGCGCTCGCGGCGTTGTTCGACGCCGAAGCTGCGCGTGGTATGGCAGCGCTGTGAGCGTCGCCGGCACCATCGATGTCGAGTGTCCCGTGTGTGGCCGCACGACGAAGTGCGAGCTGGTGCAGAGCATCAACGCGGAGATGCATCCCAAGGCGAAGGCGAAGCTGCTGGCTGGAGAGCTGAACGTGCTCGCGTGCGAGTGCGGGCGCAAGACGCTGCTCGCGGCGACGCTCCTCTATCACGATCCCGCGAAGAGCTTCTATTGCCAGGTCGTGACGGGCGGCGAAGAGGAGATGCAGAAGGCGGCGAGCCTGATGCGCGCGTCGGGCGCGGTGGGAACGCTGCGCTTGGTGCCATCGCCGAACGCGTTGATCGAGAAGGTGAAGATCGTGGACGCGGGTCTCGCCGACTGGGCTGTCGAGATGGCGAAGGTGCTGCTGCTGGCGTCGGTCGATGCGAGCGACCTGGATCGCGTGCTGCTATTCAATCGTGTCGAGGACGACAAGATCCACTGGGTGCTGTTCGACGGCGCGCGACCAGAGGCGGCGGTGAGCGCGAAAGCAGCGTACGACCGGCTCGCGAGCCGAGAGGCGTCGGCGCCCAAGGGTGACGAGCGGCGCGTGGACCGTGCGTGGGCAGTAGCAGCCGTGCAGGCGCTCATCGCTGACCAGAACTAGCCGCGAGGTTTCAGCATTGGTTGCAGCGCCTCGAGGTACTCGACGAGCGCAGGAACCAATTTGGTCTGCGTGGCGCTTTTGTAGATGCAGTAGTGGTCGCTCTCAAACGGCCGCCCAGCACGTTGCCCCTTGATTGCGTCAACGACGTCATGACGCCCGGCGATGCCATATCCGGTATCGACCGTGTTTTGCCACGCGGTCTGCGTGAGCGTGTCAATACCCGCTGCGACGCGGTGGTCTTCAAGACTCTTGAACATCGACGGTGGCCGGTCGGTGCCGATAAAGACCGTTCGAGCGAGTGTACTAGCGCGGTGAACCTCACCGAGCGCGAGCATCCAATCCGAGGGAGATGGATCGAACGAGAGATAGAACACGTCGCTCGCGTTGCTTTCCGCCGTGTCTGCGCGAGCGAACGCCGTTGCACCAGCAGCAGTGAGCTCCTCCAGAAGTCTTCCGAACATCTCGAACCGGGGATTCGAGAGTTGGTTCGGGGGAAGAAGGATTGCGGTCCGGATCGCCACGACTTACCTTTCGCTCTGCAGCTAGATTGAGGGAAGGCTACGGCCATCGCTGAGTGCCTGCAGGTATTCAAGGAGCGCAGGAACAACCCTGGTGTCTGTAGCGCTGGTGTACGCGCAGTAACGCTCCGTCACGAACTGTCCAGAAGCCATCTTCCCGCCAATACGCTCGACGACATCTCGAGGTCCTGCGATGCCGTAACCGATTCCCTTTTCGGGCGTGTGCCGCCAATGGCGCGCGGCGATGGAATCCACCGCCGCGGCCAGGGAGAACTGCTCTAGGATAGCGAGGCAGAGCGGTGCGCGACTGCAGCCGAACAGCACCACGCGTTCGAGCGCTTGATTTTTGCGATGAGTATCGATCTCGCTCATCCACCGAGTCGGTTCATCGAACAGGACGAGAAACGATTCACCATCGTCACTCGATTTTACGTTCGCGCGGATCTCTGCTTCCGCGCCGTGAACGCGCAACTCGTCGACAAGCCGCCCCACTCCCCTGAATTCGGGGTCATGCAAACGTGATTCGGGGACTAGCGCGATCAGGTTCATGGTCAGGACCGACTGCAAGACGACGTAACGCCAAGGCTCAACTTCGCCGGAGCAAGCGGAACGCTTGGAGATACTCCACTAGCGCCGGGACCATCTTCGTTGCGGCAGCGCTACCGTAGATGCAGTACCGGTCGGTGACGAACTGGCCCGAGGCCATCTTCCCACCGATGCTCTCGACGACGTCTCGACGGCCCGCGATGCCATAGCCATTCTCCTTCTCGGATTGGTGTCGCCACTTGCGTTCCGTGACGGAGTCAACCGCGGCGGCTAATGTGAACCGTTCGACCACCTCGAGACATAGCGGTGCTCGTTCGCAACCAAACAGCACTACGCGCTCGAGTGTCTGCTGTTTGTGAAGCAGATCGAGCTCCTGCATCCACTGCGTCGGCTCGTGCGCGAACACGACCAAGAACGCTTCGGCGTCGTCGCTCGATGCGATGTCAGGGCGGATCTCGGCGCTCGTTCCCTGCTCGCGTAACTCGGCCACTAGTCGTTCCACTTCGCTGAAATCAACGCCGGAAGAAGGCGTCTCGGGAACAAGCGCGATGAGCTTGATGGTCATTTCGTCACCTTCGTCGTGGGAGATAGCTCGAGGTAAATGTCGTAGTCCTGCCAGACATCATCCGTCGGTGAGATCGCGTACTTATCAAGTAACCGCTGAACCTCTTTCGCAGGAAGGATGTCTGTATTCACCACATGCTCGAGCAACGCCATGAATGACGTGCGGCTACCGCCTTCAACCCGCACACGGTCGATCGTGTGGCCGGATTGAATGATTTCTGTCCGGGCGTAGCGAACCGAATGCGTCCCGACGACGGCATCGTCAAGCGACATCCCCTTCCGCAGATTTGCTTCCAGTTCGCAGATGGCTTGAACATTCTCGATGGTGCTCATCTTGACGGTCTTGATCGATCCGGCATCGATCGCGAAGGCGTTCATCAAACGCATGTCCGCAAATGCAATAGTGGGAGTTCCTTTCCCGGGAACTAGTGGAGCGCCATGCTCGATCCATCGGGGCATACCTTCGTCGAAAAATGCTTCGTGCATTGTCCACTGTCCGGTCGCGCGATCGAAAGTGCGCCTGACTATTCCGCGAGCTCCGTTCGGCGCGGTGATTTCTAGCTGCTTGGATCCCATGGATCCGGGCTTGATCTCGAGCTTCCATCCGGGTGGCTGTGGCTGCGTTGGAGCAGTGTCTTTGAACACTCCAGGCACTTCCGTCATCACCAGACCAACGGGCGACGGGGAACCCGTCGCTATCGCGGGCTCTGCAGCCGTTGCTTTTGACGTCGTCGACTCCTGGCCAGACTTTGTTTCGGCGGTACCCGTGCCAATTCGTTGTTCGGGAAGAAGTGACACGAGAGCGTCGGCTTGAACGAGCTCGGAACGTGTCGAACGGACTTCGTCTGTAAGCGACGGAGGCGTGCGTTCCATTTCGCTAGGGAGATATGCGCGCGAAGTCTCACTGAGATGAGTGAACCCGCCCGCAGCGGCCCCGAACGCACCGGCCATCAGTGCCGTCTTCACGTAGTCCTCTGGCGACGAGAACTTCTCCTTCTCCTCGCTGAGATAGACCATGTACGCGTCGTTCGTGAGCTGACCGCTCAGGCCACCGACGACTCCGCCGGTTGCTCCAGCCGCGATCGCGCGTGCGGTTGAGATGGTCGCCGCGCCACCGCGGACGAACTTGTCAGCGGTGCCTCCGGTGATCATGGCGACGACGGCGGTGAGAGCTGTGCGATTCGCGACATTGATCGCCGCGTTATGGAAATCGCCGTCGGAGATCATTCCTGAGGTGTTGGCATCGCGCGCTTGCGCGTACTGCGAGTGGAATCCAAATGTGGCGATGTCGAGAGCCCAGTTCTCCAGCTTCCCGTAAGGGCCGAGCTTTCCGATCAGCGAGTGGAGCGAGCTCTCGTGAGAGTTCCACTCGGAGTCGAGCGAGGGGCCGAACTTGTCCGTACCGCCGACGAAGTAGGCTTGGAGGTCGGTCTTGATCTCGGCATGACCGATCGACAGGCTGTCGTGTAGCTTCTTGACATACGACCAGCCGAGTTGCTGGCAGAACGGGGCCAGCAGCTTTCGTTGCTTCAATTGGAGAAGTAGTACGCCGCGCGATTGATCGTCCGTCGTGTACAGCGACCGTAGAGCAGTCATTGCGTCGCCCGAGTTGATGAACGCCGCCGCGTCGTCGATGTCGAACTTGCCCGTGTCAGCTAACCAGCCGGTGTGCGTTGCTTGCTTGGTCGCTTGGTCGAGCGCGACGCTCGGCTTCGCCTGAGGCGGAGCGGTGGCTTCGAGCTGATTCCACTGCGGACCGGCGATCGCTTTGAAGAACGCGAGATCGATCGGTCGCGAAGCCAGGGCACAAATCTCCCCGTAGATGCCTGCGTCAAATGAAAGCTGCGAAACGAGGTGCTTGGTGGCGAGAGCAGCCGGCACTCGGCGAGCGACATCGAGAACGCGAAGCGTATGACCGAGCTCGAGCTGGAGCTCGGCACGAATGCCCTCGGGAGGAGCATCGAGAGCTATTCCGAGGGGCTGCTCCGTGACGCGACGACCGCGAAATTCTCGAGGCGTCAGCGTGAGCACCGCGAGAGTGGTCGCCGAGGTGACGGCTTGTTCGACGCCAGCCATTCGGGCTTCAACGTCCTGTTGCAGTTGAGCGTTCTCGAGGTCTTGCTCGGGACGAGTGCCAGCGATGCTCTGGGTGGTGAGCTGAGCGTGCAACTCGGCCAGTGCGCTCGTCGCTCCCCGCATTCGCACGAACGCACCGAGGAGCGTGCCCCCGAGCTCCGCTGTGGCTGGTGCATCGACGTTGTCGCGAGCAGCGACATACGAGCGCGCGAGCTGAGCGATCAGTTGCGCATCGCTGTCGGCAAGCTCGAGAGAATCGTGCATCCACTTGATCGAATCGGCGTGCTTCTGATCGTGTGGCTTGAACGCCGGAGCAAACGCTGCGTCGACGGCCGGTGCTACTGGCTCGAGAATCGAGACCGTCGTCTCGCCCACTGCGACGGAGGTCGACGTTCGGATCTCGGGGAGCGGCAGATCTGCCTGAGCCTCGGGCGTAGGCGCAGGCATCGCGGCCTCGATGGCTCGCGCTCGTGCGCGAACCTTTCCATCGCGAAGCATCGCAGACAGCTCGTCTCGGACTTGCCGGCTGAACCGATTGAACCGAACGGCGATCTCGTTCGTGGGAAACTCGCGAAGGATGAGCTCGAGCGACGTGATGTCGGAAAACGGCATCCCGCTGAGGACTTGCTTCACCTCGTGCCGCGCACGGTCGAAGACCAGCTTCGTCGACTCTGGGCCTTTCGTGGTCGGTGGAAGCGCCGCGAGGAGCGCGCCGCGAACGCGAAGCTCCGGCGCCGCTGGAACGGGAGCCGGTGGCGATTCGACAAGTTTCTGTTCTGCGCCTTGGACCAGAACATCCGCCACCTCCAGCCGTGCACGGACCACCGGGTCGATCGCGTCGACCGCATGCTCCTTGGCAGCGCGACCGAGTTGTCGCAGACGGGCAAGGGCAGTCTCAGCATCCACGCGCGCCGTCTGGTAGCTGGCTGCGTCGTTCGCGGTGGCTGCTCGGGCTACGGAGGTGAGCGCCTCGTGCGCGTGGGCTGACGCGGCGTAGAGGTTGTCTGCCACTCGCGCAGCCCACTCTGCTTTGGTCTCCGGGCTCGGCTGAGCAGCCTGCAGCTGCACCGACGCTCCTCCACCGCCGGCGTGCGCTCGCGATGCCGTCTCGTACTCAGCCACGAGCGGGCTATCGGCACCTGTGGCCCGCGGTTGCTAGCAAACGCGTTGCGTCGCGGATACGAGCGAGGACAGCCGTTCACGCCGAACGCCTAGCGTCGGTTGACCTCAGCTGCATCGATGGAGTCAGCGTGCTCCAGCTGTGCGTGCGTCGAACGAAATGCGCTTGGGGTGCGAGCAGATGGTGTGGGTGATCGTCTGCCGGCTCACACTTCGTGCAGCTGTAGGAGGGAACGGCAGACCGATGGAAACCGCGGTGTCCAGGCGGCCAAAGTACCTGAATTCCGCCGGATTCCGCATGTAGGCAGCAGTGGCACGGCGGGTGCTCTAGAGACAGTCATCATGAAGACCAGCATCCTCGCCGCGCTCTCCACCATCGCCGTCCTCGCGACGCCGGCGCTCGCCGGTAAGCACAAGCCGGCTCCTGCCCCCAAGAAGGCGCCCCTCGCCAAGCATGGCCTCGCCGCCATCGCCGCGTCGGACGACTCCGACCTGGTGAAGGCGAAGACCGAGAAGGTCGACCTCGACTTCGGCGAGGGCTTCGTCATGAAGCACGAGTCGGCGCAGCGCGAGACCGAGCGCCCCGACGTGGACGAGGAGACGTTCGAAGCGAAGGGCGTCTCGAACAAGGCCGCCATCGCTCTCGTGAAGAGCAAGTCGGACGAGCTCGAGTACTGCTGGATGAAGCTCCCCGCTGCGAAGCGCGCGAACACCTCGGCGTCGCTCCACATCGCGATCGAAGCGAGCGGCGCGGTTGCCGGCGCCTGGGTCGACGGTTCGGTTCCCGCGAGCGTCGAGAAGTGCCTCTCGGAGCGCGCCGCCAAGTGGACGTTCCCGGCGGCCGACGCGGGCAGCGAGATCGAGCACGCGCTCTCGTTCTCGACGCTCGAGTCCAAGGGTCAGTAAGTTTTTCGTTACCGGTACTTCATGATCGACCGTTGAGAGCGGTCAGCCGTACGTCGGGTGCGCCGGGTCGAAGAATGCGATCGGCGCTGCCAGGCAGGCATCGGGGATCGCAAATGCGTCCACGATGTCTCGAGCGTGCGGTGCAAGGTCCGCAAGGAGGGATTCAACCTCTTTGCGGATCGCGCGCGTTTTCGGGACTTCAAAATACTCCGCTTCGAGGAACCACGCGGCGTGGGCATCGAGGCGGGCGAGCAGCGATAGATCGCCGAGGCGAGCGATGAGATCGCGGGCGGGCGATGCAGGGAGCGCGGCTTCGGTGGTGGCGAACCACTGCGCAGCGCGGTGCTCGGCGAACGCGTCGGCGAGCGCGACGACGTGCTCCTGGATGGCGAGCACGGCCGCTTCACCGTCGAGGCCGGAGTCGATGCGCTTCTTGATGCGAAGCAGGGCAGTCTCGACGAGGTGATCCTCGCGGTAGCGGAACGCGGCGAGGTGCATCGCGCGATCGCGCAGGTGAGCCTGACCCCCGCGGCGCGAGGTGACGGGATTCTTCTCGGTGACGGCAGTCGCGATCCGGCGACCGACGGCGCGGAGCACGGCGAACGTCCCTCCAGCTGCGAGCTGTTTGCGCTGTGCGCCGAGAAGCGCCTTGCCGACGAGCTGCGCGAGAACGGTGTTGTCGCCTTCGAACGTCGTGAAGATGTCGACGTCGGTGCGCAGCTCGGGGATGCGGTTGACGCTGAGATAACCCTGACCACCGCAGGCTTCGCGCGCGGCCTGGACGGCGTTGATCGCGTGGCGACTGCCGAGGATCTTCATCGCCGCGGCTTCTGCTTCGAGCTCGCGGAGGTCCGCGTCCTTCTTGGGAATGAGGTCGGCGTGGCGCGCGCGCAGCGTCTGGAATGCGATGCGGAGCACGACGGTGTCGGCGAGGTGAGGGAGCAGACGGCGCTGGTGCGTCGGGTAATCGATCAAGCGGCGCTCGCTAGCGGAGCCAAACTGGCGGCGCGCGTGGGCGTAGCGCAAGGCGATCGCGAGGGCAGTGCGGGCGGCGGAGACAGAGGCTGCGCCGACGGAAACGCGCCCACCGATCAACGTGCCGAGCATCGTGAAGAAGCGGCGGTCGGGCGACGCGATCGGCGATGCGTAGGTACCGTCCGCGTCGATCGTCGCGAAGCGATCGAGCATGTTGGCGACGGGAACGCGCACGTTCTCGAACCACAGGCGCCCGTTGTCGACGCCGTTGAGCCCCATCTTGTGCCCGCTGTCGCCGGTGCGAACGCCAGGGATGGGACCGCCGGCGGCCGTGCGGATCGGGACGAGGACCGCGTGAACACCTTGGCGCGCACCGCCGACATCGAGCTGTGCGAACACGACGGCCCAGCGCGCATCGTGGGCAGCACCGCCGATCCACTCCTTGCGCGCGGACTCGCCCGGCGTGTGCACGACGATCTCTCTCGTCGCGTGATCGTAGGTGGCGGTCGTCTCCACGCCGGCGACGTTGGAGCCGTGACCGACCTCGCTCATCGCGAAGCACCCGAGCTCTGCGCCCGACGCGATCGCGGGCAGTCGCGCGTGGTGGCGAGCGGTTCCGAGAGCCCACACCGCACCGCCGTAGAGACCCCAATGCACGCCCGCCTTCACGAGTAGCGAGAGATCACCGTGACCGAGATCCTCGAAGACGGCCGTGAATGACGCGAGGTCGCCCTCCGAGGTCGCGCCGGGAAATGCCGACGCCGGCAATCCCGTCGCGGCGAGCTCGTGCAACCAGCCGCGAACGTGATCGCGGAGCTCGGTGACCGGCAAGCCGTACGCGCGCCGCGGCGTCGAGAGAAATTGCCGCACGCGACTGCGCTCGTCGGCGTGAGCACCGTCGAGGATCGCCGTCAGCGCCGCGATGTGAGCCGCGCGCTCGTGCGCATCGACATTCAGTACGTGATCTGTCGGCGGCGGCTCGCCCGGTCGCGCCGTCGCTCCGCCCGCAGGTCGCGGTGATGCAGTACCAGAGCCGTCGGCGACGATGCCGAGGTCGCTCGCGATCACAGCCGCTGCGGCCTTTGCGTTCTCGTCAGCAGCGATCCCGTCGATGGCCTGTGCGATCGATGACTTCGCGCGCGTGCTCGCCGTCGAACCCACGCGATCGATGAGCGTGCGCAACCGACCCAGCTCCTCGGCGGACGGTGGATGCGCTGTGTCGAGCCACGCTTGGATCACCAGCTTCGCTGCCGGTCGCAACCAGGGCTGCGCGGCCATCTTTGCCATCACCGCGGCGCGCTCGCTCGCATCGAGATCGAAGTCGCTCCATGCGACGTAGAGCAGCGGCGCGAACGCCCGGAGCTGCGGATCATCGAGGTCGGCAACTCGGTCGGCGCTCATACGCCAACCATACCCCCGTCACTTCACTTCGGCTTGTGGACGAGCTTCTTGATCGAACCGTCGTCGAGCTTCACTTCGATCGCGGTGCCCACGACGGTGACGACCTCGAGGTTGCCGAACTTCACGTGCGTGAGCTTGTCGCCGACGGCGAAGGAGCCGCTCGCGCTGTACGCTTGCGGGCCGGTCGGCTTGGGCGCCTCGGCGGGCGGCGGCTCGAGGACGCGGCGAATCGCGGCGAGCAGATTGCGGCGCTGCTCCGGAATCTTTTGATAGTCGGCGGTGAGGTGGACGCGCGCGAGGAGGTCACCCTCGATCGCGCTGAATGCTTCCCAGATGTGCTCGTTGTCCTTGGCGCCGCAGCTCCACGCACAGGCACGTGCGGCCTCGGGGATGCGGTGATCTCCACCGAACGTCTCGTTGCGCGCGGCGGTGCACGCCTTGGCCGCTTCTTTGGCGACGCTCAGAACGTCCGCGCTGGTCTTGTTAGCGAGCCACGCTTCGGCGGCGGCGAGCGCATCCTGCGGACGGCGATCATCGACGCGCTTGCTCTCCCATTCGGGGAGCACGAGCTTTCGCGTCGCATCGATCGCGGCACGCAGGAGCTGATCGCGATCCTGATCGTCCAGGTTGGTCTTCCACGCGGATTCCGGAAGGCCCTTGTTGGTGTCTCCACGGATCGCTGCGAGCCGGTCGAACTTTTCCTGCAACGCCACGTGCTGACGGTACACCCACCGTAGGATGGCGTCATGACGATGACCGTCCGAGGCGTGCGGGTACCTGCATATCTGTACGGTACGGCGTGGAAAGAAGACGCGACCGAGCAGTGTGTCATCGACGCACTGGATGCCGGCTTTCGCGGGATCGATACCGCAAACCAGCGCAAGCACTACTTCGAAGAGGGTGTCGGCCGGGCGCTCGACGCGAAGTTCCGAGAGGGGTTCATCGCGCGCCGCGATCTGTTCCTGCAAACAAAGTTCACATTTCGAGATGGGCAAGATGATCGGTTGCCGTACGACGAGCGCGCGCCGATCGCCGATCAGGTCCAGCAATCGTTCGCGAGCTCGCTGACTCACCTGGGCGTCGAGCAGATCGACAGCCTCGTGCTGCACGGCCCGTCGCAGCGCGATGGACTCGGCAAGGCGGATCACGAGGCGTGGCGCGCGATGGAAGCGATCGCGAGCTCCGGACGCGTGAAGCTACTCGGTATCTCCAACGCCACAGCGCGGCAGGTCGAAGAGCTGATCGCGTTCGCGGCGATTCAACCGGCGTTCGTGCAGAACAGGACGTATGCGGAGCGCAGCTGGGATTCGCGAGTGCGCGAGCTCTGCTCCTCGAACGACATCGTCTATCAAGGTTTTTCCTTACTGACGGCTAACCGGCAGGTGCTCGCGAACGCGAAGGTCGCCGCCATCGCTGTGCGGTACTCCGTCACGCCGGCGCAGGTCGTGTTCCGGTTCGCGCAGCAGCTTGGAATGCTGCCGCTTACGGGGACGCGTGATCCGGTGCACATGCGCGAAGACCTCGCGATTCACGGGTTTACCCTCGATACCGACGAGCTTGCCGTGGTCAACGCGGCCGGTCGGTGAGAGATTAGAGGGGATGCGTACAGCGTTCGTTGTCCTAACCGTGTTGGTCGTGGGGTGTGGTGGGAGCAATAGCGCACCACCGGGCGCGGACGCTGGCGATGCTGGCCCGCAGTGCGCGGACAACGACGGCGATGGCGTCACGACGTGCGACGGCGATTGCGACGACAACAACGCGCTCGTCGCGCCGGGCATGGACGAGCTGTGCGGCGACGGTATCGATAACAACTGCAACATGCAGTCGGAAGAGGGCTGCGAGGCCGGCGTCGGCACGTTCGTGTCCGCGATCGCTGGCAACGACTCCAACCCCGGGACGCTGCAGCAACCCGTCAAGACGATCGCCAAGGGCATCGCGAATGCGTCGCTGCTCGGTGGATCGCGCACGGTCGTGATCGCAGAGGGCACGTACACCGAGAAGGTTCGCCTGATCGAGGGAATCGATCTTCTCGGTGGCCACCAGTGCGACGCACAGTCGTGCACGTTCACGCGCGATATCGCCGCGCACCCGACGGTGATCGCGAACACCGACTTCGAGGGTGTGCTCGCGGGACCGACGATCACGCAAGCGACGCTGCTCTCGGGCCTCACGCTCCTCGGCTTTGGCGGCAATCCGACGACGGACGACGGCGGCGCTGCGATCACGCTCGCCGGTGGCTCTCCGACGCTGCGCGGCAACAAGATCACGGGCGGCAACGTCGGCATCACCGCCGATGCCAAGAACATCTCCAGCGGCATCTCGGTGCACTTCACGACGAGCGCGTCCGGCGCGATCATCGAGAACAACGAGATCACCGGCGGGCAGGGCCTCAACTCGTTCGGCATCTCGATCCAATCGACCAATGCCGTCGACACGGCACTCGTCCACGTGCGCGGCAACGTGATCCGCAGCTCTGCGGCGCGGCGCTCGATCGCCGTGCTCGCGATGCAGTCGGCGAACGGGAGCGAGCTCGTCAACAACGACATCACGAGCGGAACGTCGACGGGCGGCATCAGCCTCGGCGTGCAGATCAGCTCCGATCTCGAGGTCGACTCCAACCGGATCAACCTCGATCGAGCCATGACCGGCGTGTGCACGACTCCCACGACGTGGTGCGCGGGCATCGGCATCGAGGGCTCTGACGCGACAGTGACGAACAACGTCGTTCTGGGACCGCGTGGCTTCAAGACGGCGGCCGTGTTGATCGCGGAGGTCACCCTGGACTCCGGCGCGGTCGTCATCGCGAATAACTACCTCGGCGCGGGCGGCTCCGGCCCGTCGATGGGATCGACCGCTCCGCGCAGCGCGAGCACGGCCGTGGCGCTCGTGCGCAAAGGCGCCAACTTCACGCAAGACGTCGGCACGTTCCGGAACAACATCTTCGAGGGCGGCCTCAACAGCGATCGCTTCGGCATCTACGAAGATCCGGCCGAGAGCCAACGCATCCACGCGATCGCGGTGGACTCGAACGACTTCACGTTCACCTCACAGGGGAGCCACGTCGATAACCTCTATCACGCGGTGCAGGACGTGATCGGCGTGACCAACTACGGGAGCATCTTCACGATGCAGCTCAATGCGCCGACCGCCGCCCAGAACAACCTCGCGGGAGATCCGAAGCTCGACTCGACGTACCACCTGTTAAATGGCTCGCCGTGCATCGATGTGGGGACCGACACCGACGCGCCGTCGCTCGACTTCGATGGCGACACGCGGCCGCAGGGCGACAACGTCGATATCGGCGCTGACGAATACGTTCAGTGAAGCGTGAACCCGCCGCGCGGGAAGCGGATCTCGGGGCCACCGCCCGAGCCGCCACCGCCCTGCGCGGGCTCACCGGTCTCCTCGCGCTGGCCAACGCGCACGAGGGTCAGGTGCTTTAGATTCTTGTCGTCGACGACGGTGCCGCGCTGCGGGATCTGGATCCCGTTCTTGGTCAGCTCCGGCACGAACAGGATCGCCTGCGCGTTGCCGTTGTAGCCGAGCTGCACGAACACGTCGGGCTCGAACTTGGTGCACAGCTTCTCGCAGCAGTGGAACTCTTTGGTCACGCGATAGAA
>DASYDE010000123.1:0-19936 GCA_036499725.1 Kofleriaceae bacterium | reverse complement strand
CGGTCGCGTGTTCGTCCTCCAGGGCGGCACGCAGAAGAACCTCGCCGCCCTCAAGGCGCAGGTCGACTACATCGAGAAGCGCGTCCCGAACGCCGAGGTCTACCTGCACCCGCACACCGGTGAAGCCGGCGCGATCGGTGCGGCATTCGAAGCCCTCCGCGTCACGCGCCGCCGCGGCACGACGACGTTCGTCGGCCTCGATCAGGCCGTCGACATCCACTACGAGTCCATCAACAACGAAGAGACGCGCTGCAACTTCTGCCCGAACAACTGTTCGCGCACGTTCATCGACACCAAGACCCTCGACGGCAAGACGGCGCGCTACATCAGCGGCTTCTCCTGCGAGAAGGGCACCGTCGAGAACATGGACGCGCTGAAGAAGCTCAACAAAGAGCGTCAGTCGCGCATGAAGAAGTACCCGAATCTCGTCGACTACGAAGCGAAGCTCGCGTTCAAGTCGTTCTATGAGACCCAGCCGATGCCGGAGCACGGCATGCCCGTCGACGACATCGTCGTGAAGCGCACGCTGCTCGGCGCCGTTCGCCACAAGGCGATCAAGCGCGAGTTCCAGCGCGCGTCGTCGGATGTGTACGCGAAGCGTAAGGATGTCCGCATCGGCATCCCGCGCGTTCTCAACCTCTACAACACGGGCCCGTTCTGGCGCGCGTACTTCGAGACGCTCGGCATCGACAGCCGCAACGTCGTGTTCTCCGACGAGACCAACGAGGAGATGTGGCAGGCCGGCTGCAAGTACGGCTCGGTCGATCCCTGCTATCCGAGCAAGGTCTGCCAGGCGCACATCCACAACCTCCTGTTCAAGCACCACGAGAAGAAGGCGCTCAACTACATCTTCTTCCCGGCGATCACGCACATCCCGACGTTCATCGTTAACCAGATGGACACGGCGAGCTGCCCGGTCGTCTCCGGTACGCCCAAGGTCATCCGCGCGGCGTTCACCAAGGAGACCGACTTCTTCGGCGAGCGCGGCATCAGCTACCTCGACACGGCGGTGACGCTGAACGAGCGCCTGATGTGCAAGCAGCAGATGATGGCGGAGTGGGGTCCGCTCCTCGGTCTCACCACCGACGAGAACGACTTCGCTATCGACCAGGCGTTCAAGGCGGTCGAGGCGTTCGACGCCGAGATGCAGCGCAAGGGAACCGAGATCCTCGACGAGGTGGAGCGCGAGAACCGCGTCGCTCTCGTCATGCTCGGCCGCCCGTACCACAACGATCCGGGCATGAACCACTCGGTCCTCGAGGAGTTCCAGGCTCTCGGCTATCCGATCCTCTCGCAGCGTTCGCTGCCGCGTGACAAGCCGCGCATCGATCGCATGTTCGCAGAGGACATCGCGAAGGGCGTGATCGAGGACGGCCTCGACATCTCCGACGTGTGGCCCGAGAACTACTCGACCAACTCGGTGCACAAGGTGTTCGCGGCGAAGTACGCCTCGCGCCACAACAACCTCGCTTGCCTCGACCTCTCGAGCTTCAAGTGCGGTCACGATGCCCCGACGTACGGCCTCATCGACTCGATCATCGCGTCCGCCGGCAAGGCGTACAGCGCGCTGCACGATATCGATGCAAACAAGCCCAGCGGCTCGATCAAGATCCGCGTGAAGACGTATGCTCACACCCTCATGCTCCTCCGCGAGAAGCTCGAGGATCAGGGCACCAAGAAGGTCGAGCTCGACCGCTCCGTCACGGAGAAAAAGCTCGAGCTGATGCGGACCCTGCAGACCAAGCTCGCGAACCTCGGTCGTACCGAGGACAAGCTCGACAGCGAGATCCGCTCTCTAGATGCAGTCGTCGCCGAGTGGCGCGCGGCCGACGAAGCGAAGGCCCCCACCAAGGTCAAGCGCACCCAATCTCTCAACGTGGTTCGTACCTAAGGAACGAAGGAAATACTCATGAGCACTACCAACGATAAGAACGGCGCGAACCTCGACCCGATGTCCCTCGAGGCCATCGAACAACAGCTCAAAGACTTCGAGATGGAAGAGCGCAAGCGCCTCGGCCTCCCGACGGAGTCGGCCAAGCAGTGGTTCGACGCGGTCCCGCGCGAGTTCACGCAAGAGCAGCGCGCGCACACGACGATCCTCGTGTCGGGCCTCACGATGGCGCACGACCTCTTCATCCAGTCGGCCCTCCGCGGCATCGGCTACAAGGTGATGGCGCTCGACGTGCCGGATAACGACGCGCTCCAGTTCGGTCGCGAGTACGGCAACCGCGGCCAGTGCAACCCGACGTACTTCACCGTCGGCAATCTCGTGAAGTACCTCGACGGCCTGCGCGCGCGCGGCATGTCGAAGGACGAGATCGTGAAGAACCACGTGTTCATCACGGCCGGCGCATGCGGCCCGTGCCGCTTCGGCACCTACGTCACCGAGTACCGCAAGGCGCTCCGCGACTCTGGCTTCGACGGCTTCCGCGTCCTCCTGTTCCAGCAGACCGGCGGCCTCAAGCAGGCGACGGGCGAGGGCGTTGGCCTCGAGATGAACCCGACGTTCTTCTGGGGCGTCGTCCGCGGCATCCTCATTGGCGACGCGCTCAACGCGCTCGGCTACCGCATCCGCCCGTACGAGGTGGAAGCTGGCGCGACCGACCGCGCGATCGAGGCGTCCAAGCACCTCGTCTCGCAGGCGCTCGAGACCAACACCTCGGTCATCAAGGCCCTCTACTCCGTCCGTAAGCTCATGGGCGCCGTGAAGGTCGACCGCACCCGTCCCAAGCCCCGCGTCGGCATCATCGGCGAGTTCTGGGCGATGACGACGGAAGGCGACGGCAACTACGGCCTGCAGCGCTTCCTCGAGCAGGAAGGCGCCGAGCCGGACATCCAGATCGTCACGTCGTGGCTCCTGTACATGATCTGGCAGGGTCGCTTCGACACCGAGCAGCGCGCCAAGCTCCGCGGCACCGACGCCGACAAGGGCGAGGGCGGCTCCAAGTTCAGCCTCAAGGGCGTCGATGTGCGTAAGCGCAAGGCGTCCCTGTGGGCCGGCGAGAAGGTCCTCCGCGGCCTATTCCTCTCGTTCGCCAAGGCGATGGGTCTCAACGACTACCACCTGCCGAACATGGACCAGATCGCGGAAATCTCGCACGCGTTCTACGACAACAACCTCCGTGGCGGCGAAGGCCACATGGAAGTCGGCAAGCTCATCCAGAACGTCGCCTACTCCAAGGTGAACATGACGCTCTCGGTGAAGCCGTTCGGCTGCATGCCGTCCAGCTCCGTCTCCGACGGCATCCAGTCGTTCATCACCGAGCTCTATCCGCAGGGCATCTTCCTGCCGATCGAGACCAACGGCGATGGCGCGGTCAACGTGTACAGCCGCGTGCAGATGCAGCTGTTCAAGGCCAAGCAGCTCGCGCAGAAGGAGCTCGACAAGGCGTGCGCCGATGTCGGCATGACGATCGAGGAGGTCCGCGCCTACCTCGACAAGCACCCCGAGATGAACTCGGCGTTCCACCGCGCTCCGCACATGGCGGGCTGCACGGCCGCTGACCTCGTCTACGAAGTCGGCGCGAAGCGCAGCAAGGTCCAGTACCTCAAGAACCGCGTCATCAACATGGTGACGAACCGCGATGCCAAGGAGCACGCGGTCGCGCACGAGCGCCTCCTCCAGATCGCCAAGAAGGCGGCGGCGAAGATGATGCGCAAGAAGAGCGCTGTCGTCACGGTCGCCCCCGAGGTCGACCCCGAGGACGTGAAGGCTCCGCCGGTTCCGGCCGGCCGCAAGTCGCTCCGCGTTGTTAACTAACTCGCGCTAGCACTGTCGAACGCGCGGCTCGCAAGGGTCGCGCGTTTTGCATTTTCGGGTAACGCTCCACCCATGCGGCTCCTGCTCGCGCTGATCGTTGCCAGTGCAGCGCCCGCGTTCGCCGAGCCTTCCGACGACACATCCACACCCGGCAACGAGAGCTGCTGGAAGGGAGCACCGCGCGTCGTGTGCGTGTTCAACGTGAGTGCCGTGGTCACGTCGCCACTCGGCAGCGATGCGATGCGAGAGGGCGCGAGTGGGCGCATCGCGGGCGGCACGTACACCGGCAGCGGTAGCGTGCGTCCTTCCATCACGGTCGGTGCCTTGTTCGCGGGCGGCAAGATCGATCCGGGCATGGTGACCTCGTCGAGCTGGACCACGTGGTCGCAAGTCGGCCCCGAGGTGCAGCTCGGGCTCGAGCTGTTCCCGCAGCCCGACGCGAGCGGCCTGCGTAGCCATCAGAACCGGCTCTACCTGAGCGCATCCCCCCTCTACTCCAAGCAGGGCAGCAACAACGCGTTCGCGGTCCGCGGCGCGATCGGCGGAAACTGGATGGGCAGTCTCCTGCGCGTCGTGCGTGGAGACCCGGGCATCATCGACCTGTTGTTCCTCCTACCGACCAATCTCGAATTCGTGCTCGACCGCGAGCGCGGACACACGTTCACTGGCTTCGCGTTGGGCTGGGGAATCTGACCCATGAGCGTCGAAGACAAGCCAATCTCGGAGCTCGAGGTCTCGTCGATCATCCGCAACGCGCTCGCGCAGCTGCAAGTTCGCACCGTCGGGCAGCTCACACGCCGCACGCAGCTCGAGTTCCTCGCTGCCGCGCAGGACGTCGCGCGCGATGATCAGCGCGTCGCTCCCTTGCTCGCCGAGCTCGGTGCGGTGCTCGCCATGCTCGGCGTGACGCTCGCGCAGGACGTGTTGCCGACGATCGAGAAGACCGTGCCCGACGATGGCGAGAAGCGCGACGGGCTCAGCTACGTCGGATCGTTCACGACCAGCGATCGGCTCGCACTCTCGGAGATTCGCTTCGCGTTTCGCGCGAACAGCTCCAAGGTCGTTCGGCTCACCGTCGAGCCGGGCACGTGGGACGTCTACGATGAGGGCGCTGGCTATCGCACCAAGGGGGTGTGGCTGCATCACCGCGGATCAGGGCCCGCTCCGACGCTCACCGCGAGTGGCCTGCTCGCGATGCCCGATCCACTGCTCGCCGTCGTCGATGCAGACGCGCCGCGCGACAAGGCGCTCATCGCTCACCCCAAGGGCGTGTTCGAGCACGGCGTTCGCCGCGTGCTGGCCTACGGCGCGACGTTCCCGTGGGACGCGTACGCGAGCGGCATGGGCGCCGCGATCCGCGCGATCTACGTACGCGCGACGAGCACCTGATTCCGCGTCCCGGATCTGATCGAGGAAGGCTTGCCAGCGAACGAGCGCGCTCCATGGTATTGAGGCCGTCGTGAGCTTCTCCGACAAGATTCGTGCGCGCGCGCATGCGGCGATCGAGCGTCTCCCTGGAAAAGCCGGCGAGCTTGCTCGTCGTGCGAACGAAGCCCTCGGTCGTCCACTCGCCGACCCCGACGAGCTCGCGGATCGGCGCTCGTTCGAGACACGTGCACCGGCGAGCGCCGTTGCCAAGTCGAACACCAAGAAGGACATCGCGCCGGTGATCGTCTATCACATGGACAAGACGCGCCGCGATGCAACGAAGCTGACGGACATGCTCGATGAGGAGAAGATTCCGTATCAGCTCTCGAACATCCAAGAGGATCCGGCGGCACAGATGGCCGTGCGCCGCGACAGCAAGGGCTATCGCTTGCCGCTCGTGTTCATCGCCGGTGATGCGATCGGTGGACGCGCGGAGCTCTCGAACCTGATCTCGACGGGCGAGCTGAAGAAGAAGGTCTTCGGTGCGTAGTCTGGCCCCACAGCGGAGGCCAGTCCCGGCGGGGCGATCGGCACGGCGGGCGGCGTCGTCGCGAGCGTGCTGGAAGTGGCTGATTCGCAAGCGGTAATCAGGACGACGCTGGCGACCAGAGCACGCATTTTCATCCTCATCCTAACGGAGTTGCTCGTGGTATTGACCGTCGTATGGAGAAGTCCGAATCCGCTGCCAAGAAGCTGACCACGCAGGCGACCGAGAAGCTGTTCTCGGCGCTCAATCGCGCTGACGAGCTGGGTGGCGAGCTGCGCGACTTCCTCCAGGAGCGAGTCGCCACGGATCCGCGCTACGTCGCGGCGCGCAAGAAGCTCGCGGGCCTCATGGGCAAGCAGTTCGTCTCCAAGGCGGAGACCGACGCGAAGGCGCAGGCCCACAAGCAGAAGGTCGCGCAGGCGGCGGCGGTCGGTACGACCAAGGTCACGACGATTGGCTTCGGCGATCCGGCGATCAAGGCGCAGCTGTTCGGCAAGAAGAGCTGCCCCTGGTCCGGTCGCGCGATCACGCTGCTCGAGCGGCACAAGGTCGACTTCGACTTCGTGGATCTCGAGGAGCCGGAGAACGAGGCGAAGGCGATGCCGCTCGCGCTCGAGACCAAGCAGAACACCGTGCCGTACGTCTATCTGCGGGGCGTGTTCATCGGTGGCTTCAATGCCCTCTCGGAAGTCGAGCGCCTCGGTCAGCTCGAGGTCGCGCTGATGTCCGCCGAAGAGAAAGCGAACGCGCCTGCCCACATGAAGGCCGTCGAGATCGTCGCGCGCCCGAACACGGACGAAGTCGCGCCGGCCGACGCGGACGTGGCCGAGTAGCTACGGGACCGACTCGAGGACGGCGACGTACTGGATCGTCGCCTTCGCGCTGTACGCGCCGAACGAGATGGACGTGGCCTCGGGAATCGCGAGGTCCATCGCTGCGCCTGACGAGATGGTGAACGTCTGCGAGCCGAACTTGCCGGTGGCGCTCACGTTCTGCTGCACGGAGCTGTAGTCGTACTGAACGGCAAACGCGCCGTTGGGAAGCGGTGGCACGTACAGGACCTCGTCGAGCTTGATGTAGTTGGAGGCAACGCTGTCGAACGCCATCAAGCGGAAGCCGTTCTCGGGACCCTCTGTCTTGTCGAACGCTTCGAAGTAGTACTGATTCGTTGATGTGGTGGAGTCCGGCCAGATCCCGAACTGGTGGCTGGTCGCGCTCGAGGAGACGTTGGTGATCGTGCCGCCGACGAAGATGCGCGCGGACTTGGCGCCGATCTTGAGCTGCGCCGTCTGGCCGGTGAGCGTCATCACATCATTCGCGACGACACCGGTGGTCGGGTAGTTCCACATCGTCGACGCGCTCGTGAACGGCTCGAACACGACCCAGTGCTGCTTCGCGACAGCGGGCTGCGGATCGCACGCATCGCCAACGCCGTCGGAGTCCGTGTCCTCGTCACCGCCAAACAACATCGGGCACGGATCGCAAGCGTCACCGAACTTGTCGCCGTCCTCGTCGTGTTGGTTCTGGTTCGTCACCGACGGGCAGTTGTCGTCGGGAGTCAGGATGCCGTCGTTGTCGGGATCGAGGTTCGCGTCGGGCGCGAGCACGCCGTCGACAGGGGCATCGACCGGATCAGCGTCAGGCGCGGTGTAGCCCTCGGGGTGGCACAGCCCGTCGACGCAGGTCTCGCCGTTCGGGCACTCCGTCTCGCAGGCCAGCCCACGCGGCGGCGACGGCTGGAAACAACCCGCCAGCGCTATCGCGAGAACACACCACCCACGCACGCTCCGATCATAACGCCACGACGGGCGGGGATTGGCAGTCTTTCGGCGTGAACGGCCTCACATCGGCGAGCTCGACGGCCATCCGATGGCCTGGGAGGCGGGGAAGCGTGGGATCGCGGTCGAGATCCTCGCCAGCCAAGATGCGCTCGATCAGTCGTTGCGTGGCGGTCGCGAGCTCGCGCCGAGCGGGAAACCCCGACGTGATCGTGTGCGCTACCTCGCTGGAACAGATCAGCGCGCTCGCGGCCTCTGGCTCCGCGCGAGTGACCGCGCCGCTCGAGAAGTAAGGGGCGAGCGTGTTTTCGACGCCGCGGCTGATCTCGATCGCGAGCGGGTCGTTATCCGTGACGAGCGCGATACCTCGCCTCCCCGCGAGAGAGGCGAGCGTCGCTTGCGCTTGCAGTACGCCGGCCCGATAGCCGTCGAACATGACGACCGCATCGGCGTCCTCGACGGCGCGACCGTACGCGATCACACGCGCGCCGGCATCGTGCGCGGACGCGGTCATTCCTGCGGCGTTGTCGACGGGGTCGAGCACGACGATGCGTACGCCCGACGCGAGGGCAGCGGCGAGTTGCGAGCGTTGTTCCTCCGCTGTGACTGCGACGCGAATCACCGTCGCGTGCTCGGCCGCGAGCGCGAGCGGCGGAAGGTCGGAGGCCGCGTGGGAGAGCAGGATCGCGACCTCGGGCTTCGCGGGCTCCGTCGTACACGCCGCTGCGACAAGCGCGATCATCGTTGCGAGCGCGCGCATCAACGGGCCAAGAGCTTGAGCTCGGAGATGTTCACCCGCGAGAACTCGCCGCCCGCGCCGCCGGTTCCGCCGTAGGTCGCGAACGACGACAGCGCGGACATGTTGCGGCTCGTTCCATCCTGCGCGACGACGACGCGGTACGTCTTGCCAGCCTCGAGGTTCGCCGTCACGAACGTGCTCTCGGCCCACGTGTCCCACGAGCCCGTCTGCGGCATGACGAGGAACCCTGTCGCCACGGTCGCGTTGTTCGCGGTGTCGATCACGTCGACACGCTTGAGGCCGCATGCGACGCCCGTGTCGACGCCGCCCGCACCATTGCCGTACACCGCCTGGATCAGATAGGGACCCGTGCGCGTGGCGCTAATCGTCGGCGTCGAGAGCGAATTGCCGGCGTCGCCCCATGCGTCGTAGTGAAAACGTCCGTGGTCGGTCGATGCGGTGCCGCCGATCGCGGTCAGCGTGCTCGCGTCGTACGACGTGATGCGAGCGTAATTGTCGTCCCACCAGCAGCTCGCTTTGCTGCGCTGCGAACAGTTGCCGCTATCCGTGAAGCACGTCTCGACCGCGTAGCAGGCGGCGGCGGCGACGTTCGCAGTGGTGTCGGTCCAGGAGGTCGTCGCGCCAGGGACGGCATTCGCGATCCGCGTTCCGTCGCGATAGATCGAGTACGTCACCGTCGCGAGATCATCGCCGCCGGCTGCGAGCGGAAGCACGAGCTGCGTACCACTGCGCGCCACGTTGCCCACCGTCGGCACGCGTGGAGCGAACACCTGGTGCCACTGCGCGACGTCGCGCGTCTCGATGACACCTTCCGTCGCATCGTCGGGATCCCCGAGCTCGACGTCGATCCGGTTGCTGTCGTCCAGCTGGGCACGCGTGATCATGCCGGTCACGGCGGCGCCGTTGAGCTTCATGCTCTTCACGACATACGCCCCGGTGGCCGCGCTCTCGCTCGCCGGGAGGTGGAGCACCACGCTGGTCTTGGTGCCGCGCCAGGGCAGGTCATTCAGGATCAATGAATCCGTCGTCGCGAACAGCGAGGCGCGCAATTCGCGCGGGACGAACGGCTCGATCGCGAGACCGTCGCTCGTCGCGTGCACGCCGAACAGCGTGTGTTGCACCATCGACAGGTACCCGCCGATCGACCACAGCTGGCGCTGTGAGTCCACGACGGGTCCCGAGTACGCTCCATCGTCGACCCACGGTGCTCCCGATGCGATCTCGAGGTTCTCCATGTTCGACATGTTGAGCGCCGCGGCTCGCATCAGCGACTTCACGGCGCGCGCTGCGACCGCCGCGTTCTTGCCCTGGGCTGCCGCGCGCAGCCAGTACGCGGTCACGAACGGCCACTCCGCTCGGTTGTGATACACGCGCGTCAGCTGCTGCTCCGGGAAGATCACGGGAGCCGCGCCGGGGCCCATGTGCGGGTAGTGCGCGAGCACCTTCGTGGCCTGTGCATCGGTCGCGACGCCACTGAGGACCGCGAGCGAGTTGCCGAGCAGATCGAACTGTCGCGCTGGTGCCGAGTCGAGTGGGCTCGCGACGAACGTCGCGAACATCCCCGCGTCCTCGATCCAGAACGCGCCGCGGATCGCGCTCTGCAGCTGCGTCGCCCACGCTGCATACGTATTGCTCTTGCCGAGCTTGTCGCCGAGGGTCGCGGCAACCTGCAGCGCGCGCAGATGCAGGATGTTCGTCGACAACGCCTTGCTCGACGCGATCGGCGTCACGTCGGTGGCCACGAACGCAGGGTAGGTCTGCTCGCGCCAGTCGAGGAACGATTGCTCGCCGCGGTAGAGGCCATCGCTCGTGTCGAACACGACCTCGCGGTCGCGATCGAGCGTCGCGCTGATCGCCGCGTACGCACGCGCCATGAATGCATCGCGTGCAGCGCCCTCGGGCATCTGCGCGAGCACGGCGTCCGCTCCGAGCGCCCACACGACGCGATCCGTCGAGACCGGGTAGCTCCCGCCGGTCCCCGTATCCTGGACGATCTCCTCGGTGTCGCCGCCGCGCATGGTCGACAACTTGAACTCGAGCGAACCGCGCGCGCGATCAGGATCCAGCGCCGCGAGACCGAGGTCCGCCGCGTACGACGTGTCGCGTGTCCACACGTACGTCCAGCTCTTGCCGGTCTCGAAGCATCCGGTGTCGGCGCCGCAGGCCCGCTCCTCGTTGTTCGAGAAGGCGGCGTCGTGGATGTAGCTGACCGATGCCTGCCGCGTCTCCGAGAGCGCGAGCGCGTACATCGCGTCGAACATGTCGTTGCCGGTCCGTAGCGTCGGCCACCCGTCGACTTCGTCGACACCCTCACCGTTGGGCGGGCTGTTGTCGCGGCGGGGAGCGGTCGAGCTGAGCGTGTAGTGGCGGAGGCAGGGCGTGGCATCGGCCGCCTCGACCGTCGCCGTCCCGAGTGCGTCGGTCAGCGTCTGCGTGCCCGTGCGATCCGCCTCCGGTGAGAGGCACGTGCGCGCTGGATCGTTGCCATTGGCATCATCGCCACCGGCCGTCGCGGCGTTGCCGCACGCGGCGAGTGCAACGAGGATGAGGGGAGCGCGCATGTGCGCGGTTCCAAGCAGGCATCGTGCCTCTCTCTGAAGCGCAGATCTCGCGCAACTCCAACGACTTACGTCGGCACGTGCGGCATGCGTTGCCGTTTCCAACGCGCGATTCGCAACGCGCGGGTTGTGTAGAGTGGCTGGCATGAAGACGCTCGCGGAGGCTCAGGCTCAGCTCGGTAGGTTCGGGTTCGATTCCGCGCAGCACGCCGTGTTCCGCGAGCGCGCGGCGCAGGCAACGGCGTCCAACGCCGTCACGAGCGAGCTGTCACCGTTGCGGCCCGGCACGATCGAGGTGATGCCGCCGCTCGGCTCGCTCGAGCGCGAGAAGCTGCGCGTCGAAGGACTCGCGCTGATCCGTGCGGGCCAGGTCGGAATCGTCGTGCTCGCAGGCGGCATGGCGACGCGGTTTGGCGGCGTCGTGAAGGCCGTCGTGCCGGCGCTCGACGACAGGAGCTTCCTCGAGTGGAAGGTCGCGGATGCACGCGCGATCGCCGACGAGGCGGGTGGTCACGTGCCGGTGCTCGTGATGTCGAGCTTCGCGACGCACGCGGTGATCGAGCAGCACGTCGCGGCGAAGGCCCTCGGCCACGTCGACATCTTTCCCCAGGCCGTGGACCTGCGCCTGACGCCGACGGGCGAGCTGTTCACCGACAAGGATGGCGAGCTCTCTCCGTACGCGACGGGTCATGGCGATCTGCCGGCCGCGCTGCGCGCGAGTGGTGCGCTCGACCGGTTCCGCAAGCGCGGCGGCACGACGCTGTTGATGTCCAACGTCGACAACCTCGCGGCGACGCTCGATCCCGCGGTCATCGCGCTGCATGTCCAGCTCGGTGGCGCCCTGACCGCCGAGGTCGTGAAGAAGGATCCGGGCGACAAAGGCGGGGCGCCTGCGCTCTACGACGGCCGCCCGCAGATCATCGAAGGCTTCCGGTTTCCCGCGTCGTTCGACCAGGATTCGATCGACGTGTTCAACACGAACACGTTCACTCTCGACGCGGCGACGCTCGATCGCGCGTTCGAGCTGCCCTACTACCGCGTCGAGAAGCAGGTCCACGGTGCGCCCGCGATCCAGTTCGAACATCTCGTTGGCGAGCTCACGGCGTACGTGCCGTCGCGCTTCATCCAGGTGTCTCGTGTCGGCGCGGAGAGCCGCTTCTTGCCGGCCAAGGATCCCGACGAGCTCGAGCGCAACCGGCCCGCCATCGCCGCCGTCCTCGGCCGCCGTTAGTCACGGTGCGGTGAGCGCCACCAGATCAGCGCGCTACCCGCGACAGCCGCCACGATCACGGGCACGGCCGTGCGCACGATGCTGCTCGGAATGATGTGGACGTCGCGCTTCAGCAGTGCTCCGACGGCGATGGCCATCCAGCCCGCGACCCCGAGCGCGGAGGACTCGATCGCGCGACGCGGGGCGACCGTCTGCACGGCCGCGCCGACGAGGAACGCGAAGATGCTGTTGCCGGCCAGCAACTCCATCTCGGTCGCACTCGGATCGAGAACCTGTTGGGCGCGCCCGCCGATCTGGATCGCGGCGGAGACCGCGAGAGCAGCAGCGACCGCCGCCCACGCCAATGACGAGCGGCTGCCGTCGGTGACACCGAGCCACGCGCCGAGAAATGCGCTGAGCCCGCAGACGAGCGAGAGCAGCGGCACGCCGTACACTGCCGATCCGGACGCGGCGGCGGTGAAGTTGAAAACGTTTGGCGCGTAGTGCGAGATCGCCGCGAGACAGCCAACGCTCGCGGCACCGACGACGAATGCGGTCGTGGCCTTGTACGATGGCGACATTCTCGCGAGCGCGATCGCGCCGAACAGGACACCGACAGGCTGCGCGGCGTACGGCAGCCACGTCGCTTCGAAGCCCGCGAACCAAACGAGCTGCAGGATGACGAGGAAGCCACCCACGGCCGCGAACAGCCCGAGGACGACCTCTGTGATCGACCTGCGCACTACGTCAGGAGCAGCGGCTGGCCGGTCGCGGCGCGAATCACCGCGAACGTCGCTTCGTACGAGATGAACAGCGAGTCGCCGGGCGCGTAGAGCGCGAGCGCGGTCTCGAGCGCCATGGAGTACGAGCGATCCTCGATGAGGAACACACCGCGTACGGCGTTCCACGGCGCGACGGCAGACTTCTCGAGAGGAGTGGCGCGTCCGCTGTCGATCATGTGCGCGAGGTCGCCCCAGTGCGCACGCGGCTGCTTGGGCAGGAACGCGGCGATCGCCTTGTCGTGGCGCTCCTTTGCGACGAAGCGATCGATGAACGGCTTGATGGAGAGCTCGAGAGCAGCTGCGCTCGCTTCCGGGCTATCGATCTTCGGGATGGGCCTAGTCGTCATGCGTCTCCTGGGGTGGTTAGTACTCGTCGTGAGCGACGACGGTTAGCTTGCCGGTGGTCGCGGCAGCGAGTGCGTCCTGCGCCGCCGACGCGGTGGTCACGGCAACGGTGACAGCGGAATCGGGGCGCAGCTGACGGCGGCAGGCATCGCGCACGTCATTCGCGGAGACGCTCGCGAACGCGTCCGGCAGGCGCGACGTGTAGCCGCTCGGGAGATCGTAGACAGCGTCGCGCACGGCGAGCTGCATGCGCTGGCGTGCCGTCGCGACGTGGAACGGCATCGCGCCGATGAGATAGCTGCGCGCGAAGTCGACTTCGTCGTCGGTCGGGCCGTTCGCCGCATACTCGGCGAACAGCTCGAGCGAGAGTTCCACCGCAGGCCCGGCGACATCGATGCCGGCCGCCATCCAGATCTCGAACCAGTGGGGCAGGCGAGAGCGACGCAGCGCGCAGCCGGCGCCGTACGACCAGCCGCGCTTGACGCGGATCTCTTGCATGAGGCGCGAGCTGAACATTCCGCCGAACACGGCCTCCGCGATCGCGAGCGATGCGGTGTCGGGGTCGCCGTAGCGCACGCTCAGGTGGCCGATGCGGATCTGCGCCTGCGTGCGGTCGGGCTTGTCGACGATGATGGTGCGGCGGCCGCGGGCCGGCGCATCGGGGACCGTGAACACGGACGTCGGTCGCGCGACGTTGGGCAGGCGCTCGGTCAGGCGGGTGACGATGCGCTGCGCGGCGGACTCGTCGATGTCGCCGGCGAGACCGATGACCATGTTGTCGGGCACGACCTCGCGCTTCCACACGTCCGCCGCGTTCGCACGATCGATGCGGGCGAGCGATGCTTCCGTGCCGAGCGAGCTGCGCCCGTACGAGTGGCCCGGGCAGCACACCCAGTCGAACCATCGCGTCGCGAGTGCGCTGTCGTCGTCGCGGATCTCGTCGAGGACCTGCGGTGCTTCGCGCGTGAGGCGCGCGTGCTCGTCCTCGGTAAAGCGCGGCTCGGAGAGCACGTCGGCCGCGAGATCGATGACGCTGTCCAGGTGGCGCGCGAGGGCGAGGCCCGACACGCTGACCGCGTCGCGAGACACGCTGACATCGAGCGCGGCGCCGAGACCATCGAGGGTGTCGTCGAGCTCGGTGCGATCGCGCCGACCCGCTCCACGCCGTGCGAGCAACGCCGTGTGACGGTGCAGACCTTCGACGCCCTTGGGATCCGCCGCCGAGCCACCGCGAATGGCCACGTCGAACCAGACGAGCGGCGTGTCGTGCGACGCCTCGTGGATCACGATCGGGCCGGGCAACTGCTTGGTCACTCCTCGCCCTCGTCGTCTTCCTCGTCGGAGACCTCGGACGCGTCGGGCTCGGCGATGACGATGGTGCGCTTCTCTGGCCGCAGATACGTTCGCACGACGCGCGCGACATCCTCCGCGCTGATCTCTGCCAACCGGTCCGCGAGCGCGTTGACCTTGCGGAAGTCACCGAGCGCGACCTCGTAGTGGCCGAGCGCTTCCGCTTTGCCGTCGATATCCACGAGCGAGGTCCAGAAGTCCGTCTCCGCGATCGCCTTGGCCTTTTCGACCTCCGCGCGCGATGGCGGTGTCTCCGCCATGGACGCGAGCTCCTTGTCGATGATCGCGAGGATCTCGTCGGCCGTGTGACCGCGCGCAGCCGTGACGGAGAGCCGCAGCAACGACGGATCCGCGAACGGCGTGAGCTGCGCGTCCACGCTGCTCGCTGCCTCGTGCTCGATCACGAGTCGGCGGTACAGGCGCGCGGACGGGCACCCGGCGAGCAGCGTTGCCACGATCTCGAGCACGGCCCAATCCGCGTCGTCCTGGCCCGGGGCTTTGTAACCGACGAGCAAGCGGTCGGTCGCGATCGGCTTGGGAGCGCGCAGCACGCGCTCGTGCGTCTGTTCCGGCTCGACCGTCCTCGCGACCTCGGGCAGCTCGGCGGCAGGAATGTTCGCGTAGTGGCTCGCGACCAGATCGAGCAGCGCGTTTTCCTCGAAGTCACCGACGCAGATGATCGTCGCGTTGTTCGGCGCGTACCACGTCCGATAGAACGTGCGCATGTCCGGCAGCGCGAGCGCCCGGATATCCTCCATCCAGCCGATCGTGGGCCAGCGATACGGATGCTCCGTGAACGCGTGCGCCATCAGCTGCTCGTCGAGCCAACCGTCGACGTCATCCTCGACGCGCTCGCGGCGCTCGTTCGTCACGACATCGCGCTCGCTCTCGACGGGACCCGTCTCGAGCACGAGGTGCTGCATGCGCTCCGCTTCGAGCTTCACGCCTAGCGGCAGATCGCGCGCGGGGAGAGACAGACGGTAGTAGGTCCAGTCGACCCACGTCGCCGCGTTGGACTCGCCGCCCGTACGCTCGACGAGGCGATCGAACTCGCCCGGCGGCAAGCTCTCCGTCTGCCCGAACATCAAGTGCTCGAACAAATGCGCCATGCCGGTCGCACCGGGACGTTCGTGGCGCGACCCGACGCGGAACCACGTCTGCAGCGCGACGATCGGAGCGCGTTTGTCGACGACAGCGATCAGCGACAAGCCGTTGTTCGCGAGCCGAAAGCGCTTGGCTACCGAGCCGCGACCAGCGGGCGCTTCAGCTTCTAGCTGCCAGGTCGCGGACGACATCGATCATTGGTACCACGCCCGCGACTCAGCCAAAGCTCGGTTCGATCACGAGTCCGGCCTCGGAAGAAATTGCTCTCAGCGCAGGCGCGGCGTGAAACAATTCGCCAGGAGCGCGCATCCCGCTCGGTCCTGATGTACGCGTCGCGAGCGCGCGCGCACACCACGTGACGATCGCGGCTGTCGTTGCGTAGAGATCCTGACCGCGCACGACGACCTGTGCGGCAGAGAATCCGCGGCGCACTTGCGACACCACCGCGAACTTCGTGCGCGAGTAGTCCGCGTTTGGATCCGCGTAGGGCGCGAGCACGTCGGAGACTGCCTTGGGCACGAGCGGTAACGCGCGCGCGAGCAGCCCGAGCGCACGTGCTGCACCGGCGCTGCGCGTCGTCGAGACGTAGCTCGCGACGAGATCAGCTGCGATGTGGCGCGGAACGGCGAGCACGTCATTCCCTGCGTACCCGATGGAGTCGCGCTCGCCGCCAAACGCAGGGCCCGCATTCACGCGCCGCCGGTCACCCGCGCGTCCCGCTTCCCAGCGATCGCGTCGCCACACGAGGGGGCGGTGCGTCGAGCCCGCGAACAGCGCGCGCTGGCTTCCCGCCGACAGCACGAGATCGTCGAACACGTACGACGTGATCACTTCGTCGATCGGTTTGTCGCTCGCGAGCCGTTCTGCCGGGATGCTGCGAACCGCGTCACGTTCAACGATCGCTTCGCCGAGCAGATGCTCCGTAGCCCACGCCGCCGCCAGATCGCCGAGGACTGCATCGACACCGGCGCCAGGGAGTGCGACGAGGCCCGCACGGCGCGCTGTCGACTCGTGCTGTTCGTACAACGCGTGCAGCACGCCTTGCTCACCGCCCACATCGACATAGTGCGCGCCGGCCATCATCGCCGCTTCGAGCACGGCAGGCGCGGTCTCACCGAGCGGCGCCGCTGCATTGATGATCACGCGAGCCCCTGCGAACGCGCGCCCGAGCGACAGCGCATCCGACGCATCGGCAAGGTGGAGGTGCGCGACGGGCACCTCGTCCGCGATCTTCTTCAGCGCGACCTCGCTGCGGCCTGCGATCTCGAACGGCACGTTCGCGCGCGCGAGCGCAGTACAGATGCGGCGCCCGATCAGGCCGGCCGCACCAAAGACAACGATCGCTGCTTCAGCTCGTGCGCTCACAAATCAGCGCCAGTCATAAACGAAACCGATGCGCAGCGCGTGCTCGAGCTTGTCGTATGTGCCGGCCGCAGATCCGATCGCGTAGCCCGCGCGGGTCGCCTGGCATGCGGCCGAACTGTAATCGGTCCCGTTGTCGAGGCAGGCGAGGCGGTCGCGCGCGTCATACGCGCTATTGCCGACGCTGACCTCGGGGAAGTACGAGAGTCCGTACGAGATCTGGAAGCGCCGCTCCGAGCCGGGGGTGAACCGGAACTGCACGCCGACATCAGCCGTCAACGCGAGCGGGTAGACGTTCATCGGTGACGTCCGGTTCGCGGTGAGCGAGCTGGTCTCGACGCCGAGGCGCGCGCCGAAGCGAATGAGGTCGCCGGTATCGATCTGCTCGAGGCCGCCCCAGAACGCGAAGGAGTCGTGCAGGCCACGCGCACGCAGCTGCCACTCGGGGATGCCGTTCGGGATGACGTTGCTGCCGTAGACGCGCACGTCGTATGCCGAGAAGCGCGAGAGGTCCTCCCACCGACCGCCGATGTGCAGCTCGAGCTGGTGCACCAACCGCGCGCGGAACTCGCCGTCGACGCTCGCCGGATACGAGACGACCACCGTCGAGCCGGTGTCGATCTGGCCGCCACCGTCGCGCGGTGGAAGCGCGATCGACGCCGTGCCGTTTAACTCGCTCTGAATGCCGAGGCCGGGGGGCGTGTGATAGGCGAGGGCGAGAAACACATCGCTCGCGATCTTCACCATGAAGCCGACGGTGACCTTGATGTTGCTGCCGGAGACGAACGCCGTGCGGGCGTGAATATTGTAGTGCTCGGCTGCGAGCGGATTGCCGACGCCGCAGGGCGAGCCGCCGCAATCGCTGTCCACGCCGCCGTCTCCGCGCCCGTTCGCGAGCGCCGTGTCGCGGTCGTACTTCAGCCGGAGGAACGACGTCTCGTGGGAGACACCGAAGCCGAGGTAGAGCGAGCCGGTGACCTTGAAAGACACGCCCACCGTCGCCCCGAACGTCGTCTGGCCACCGCCGAGCGTGTGGTAGCGCAGCGCGCTCTCGTCCTCGATCTGTTTCTCGGGTGGCGGAATGTGCAGCTCGACGCCAACGCGGAGGCGATCGCTCGTCGGCCACACGAGCGCGACGTCGGCGCCGGGCGCGAACATCGTCGCGTTCGCGCTCCCTGCGTCCTTGCTGGCGCCGGTGTCGATATCGTTTTCCTTGAGGTCGATCGACGTCTGCGTGAGTGTCGCGACGGCGCCGAAGTAGAACTGCAGCTGCTTCACCAGGCCCATCGCGGCCGGCGACATCGTCACGGACGTCGCACTCTGCTCCGTCGCACCGGTGAACACGGCGCGGCCCGTCGTGGGATCTGAACGCGGAGACGCATACGCGACGCTCGCGATCTGCGTGCATACGACCAGCGTGAGGATGCGCCGGGCGCCCATCGCGCGGAACGTATCACCACGATAAGCTGGCGCCATGAATACGCGCGTGTTGCTGAGCGCATCGCTCGCTCTCGGGTTGCTGGGAGTGGCTGCGGGCTGCGAGAAGACGAACGACGAGAGCATCGAGAAGTGGCGCCGGACCGAGAAGGGACCGGGCAAGCTCAAGGCCACTCTCCACAACTCCAGCATCGATCCGGCGCTCAGCGCGCACGCTGCTGCCGTCATGATCGATATGGGGCAGGACGGTCCTGTCCGCACCGAGTTCGACGAGATGGCGGCCGAGCGCCGCATCCTCGTCCTGCAAAAGCTCGCGCCGCGCCTGTGGGACTCCGCCCGCGTCCAGCGCGAGGACGCGCTCCCCGTCGGCCCGCAGATCGTCGCGAAGGACCAGCTGTTCGCGCTGCGCAAGTACGCCGATGCGCCGCTCAAGGCTCAGATCGACGGCTATCTCCTCGATTGGTACGGCGTCGTCTCCTACGAGGCCCGCGCCAAGACGGGCGCCGTCCTCGGCTCGACCGCGATGCGCGCGATCGGCCCCGCCGGTGGCAAGAAACTCGTCACTGTTCTCAACGGCGTCGTCACGGCCCCCGGCCAGACCGAGACCAAGAAGAACCGCATCGGCGACGAGCTGATGCTCGGCATCGCGGCCTCTGGTGATCCAGACGGCGTGAAGCGCCTGCTCGAGGTCGCTCACCTCGATCTCGCGGACCCGACGCTGTCGCGCCGCGCGCTGGATGCCCTTCGCCAGGCGTACGTCGATCCGGGTGGCTTGTTCGACATGCAGGACAACGCACCGCTCAAGCCCAACCTCGGCGCGCTTCTCGATGTCGCGCGCGACGACAAGATGGCCGGTCAGCCCGCCGACATGGCGATCGAGCTCATTCGCCGCATCGGTCCGCCCGACTGCCAGGAGGCCCTCGTGGGCCTCATCGGCATGCCGCACCCGAGCATCAAGTTCCGCTACGCGACCGCGCAGTCGGCGCTGATCTGTGGCGGCGCGAAGGCCGTTCTGCCCGTCATCGAGGCCTTCCCCGAGGGGGCGTACATGAAGGACGAGCTCGTGGGCGCCGTCGTCTCGGAGATCGCCAAGCAGTCCCGCGCCGAGACCCTGACCGCTCTCCGCCAGGCGCTCGGCGAGAAATCCGTCATCGGCCGATGGATGGCGATCGAGTCCCTCGCGCGCATGAAGTCGACCGAGGACCAGTCGAAGATCGCCGCGCTTTCCAGCAGTAAGGAGAAGCTCGTCGGTTACTGGGGCGACCAGTCCGGGGGCACGGTCAAGCCGGACCCGACCCTAGGCGACCGAGCGAAAGAGCTGGCCGACCTGGTAGGGAAGGGAGAGGTCCCCAAATGACCCACCAAGCGCGCGTGCATTACAGGATTTGTAGTATCGTTTAACGGAGCTGGGAGAACGGGAGACCTTCGTCGGTAGGGGACTGCTTGCGTTTCTAGGAGCCACTTCGCGCATATGGATCAAAGCAAGAAGACCATGCGCCATTTCTACTGCCGGGACGTCCTATGGGAGACGTTCGAGCAGATGGCGAACGACTTCGATTGCTCCATTGACTACTT
>DASYDE010000122.1:0-100042 GCA_036499725.1 Kofleriaceae bacterium | reverse complement strand
GGGGACTGCTTGCGTTTCTAGGAGCCACTTCGCGCATATGGATCAAAGCAAGAAGACCATGCGCCATTTCTACTGCCGGGACGTCCTATGGGAGACGTTCGAGCAGATGGCGAACGACTTCGATTGCTCCATTGACTACTTGGTCAATGAGGCGATGCGGTACTACGCGCGCTCCAAGAACTATCAGTCGCCTGGCGCTCCGCAGATGACCTCGGGGCAGCCCGTCGCCAGCAGCGGACCTAACTCGTCTCCCCCCGGTCCGGGCTACGGCAACAACGGCCCCGTTCCAGGCGGCCCGGCACCAAAGCCAAGTGGTGGGCGTCCGCAGGCCGGCACACAGCCCCCGCCTCAGCCGTCAATGGGCGCAGGCGGACCAACCGCTTCGCAGGCCCCTCGTCGTCCCGCTCCTCCGACGCCTGGTTTTCAGTCAGCTGCTCCTCCCGGCGGCGCACCTGGCCGCGGTCAGGGGATGAACAATGGCGGCGGCATGCCGCATTCCCCGGCTCCGCCTCCCGCGGCTGCGCCGATGATGGGCTCCGCCGGGCCGACGCTGTTCCTGATCTACAACGGACAGCGTTATCCGGTGACCAAGGACCAATTCATCATCGGTCGCGGCAGCAAGACGTCGGACCTGCCGATCAAAGACGGCAACATCTCGCGCAAGCACGCGGCCGTCATCCGTCGCAACGGGACGTTCTACATCAAGGACCTCGGGTCGACGAACGGCATCGACTACAAGGGCATGCGCATCGACAACAAGCGCATCGACGAGGGGGACGTGTTCCACCTCTGTGACTACGAGCTCCGGTTTACGTACCGCGCTGACTAACGTCGCGCGTGGCGTACCGCGCTGACTGACGTCGCGCTGATCAGCGCAGCGGGTCGGTGATGGTCTTGTTGAATGTGACCGTCTTGCCGGTCGCTTGCGCCGACGTCACCGTCAGCGAGAGCTCGATCGGGTCCACACCGTCGGCCTTGTAGTCCTCGAGTAGCTGCGCGTAGTCGGGGTTCGGCTTCTGCTTGTACTCGGGGATGTCCATTCGATAGAAGCGGACCGTGTACGTGCCGGCGAGCAAGTCGCGCGCGTCGATCACGTTCTTGCCGTCGCTTCCGGCGCTGTTGGAGATGTAGAGCGGTCGGCTGCGCTCGAACACGGCGCCGTCCTTCTCGACCTCGTAGAGCCAGTCCCACTCCACCAGGCGCTTGTCGACCGCCGCGCCGCTCTTGTTCTTCAGCTTCACTTCACCGTCGAGGTCCGCACAGCGCGTCGCCTTGGCGCCCGTGCCGTTCACGAGCTCGAAGCGCGCCCAGTTATCGTTCTGCTCGTCGTTGCTCTTGCAGCCGCTCGACGTGCACGTGACCTTGATGCTCGCGCTCGATACGTCCGAGGTGTACGGGTCGGCCATCATCTTCGCGATCGTGTTGTCGCGATGCAGGACCTTCACCGTGTAGTCGCCGTTCGCGAGGCCGCTGAACGTGAAGCGTCCGCCGTTGCTGCTGTAGCCGCGCGAGACGATCGTCGAGCCCTTGCTCAGCGTCACCATCGCGCACGACACGCCGCTCACGCCTTCGCAGCCAAACTCGCCGCCGCACTCTTCCGTCGAGACTTCGATCTTCTTGCCGCTGGTGGAGCTGCTGCTACCTCCGCTTCCGCTGTCGCCGCCGCCGGAGCCGCAGCTCGGCAACCACGGCATCCACACGCAGCTCCAGTCGTCGGCCTTGCCGTCGAGATGCGAGAGCTCGTCGCATGACATTCCATCGACGCGATCGGCGACGTCCTCGTTGCAGGTCTGATCGGCGGTCGCGACGTCGGGGAAACACTGCGCGATCTTCGCGTTCATCGCGGCGCAGGGATCTCCATCGGAGGTGCTGCACGCGGCGAACGAGAGGCCGGCGATCGCGAGGCCGGCAAGGCTAACGAAGGTCTTCATAGGCGAGGCTCCAAAGTTCCGACGCTCTGCAGCAAAGCGTGTGCCTCGCGAGGCGATTGCGATGTCGCCATGTTGCAGATTCGCTAGGCGGCACGTGCAGTTGCCATGGCCGCCCTACCGGTCAGTCGGTGCCCACGGCGGTCCGCAGCTCGTGCGCGAACACACCGTTCAGCGAAGCCGTCAGCGCGAGCGTTTCGCGGAGGGTTTCTTCGGCTTCTTCTTGGTCCCGGGCGTCTTCTTCGCGACGGCCTTCTTCTTCGGCGCGGGCTTCTTCTTGTTCGCGGCCGGCTTCTTCGTTGCGGGCGTCTTCTTCGTCGCGGGCTTCGTCGATGCTGCGTTCGCCGAACGCGTCTTCGCGCGGGCGCCTTTGTCACCGGCCGCGGTGGTCGACGTCGCGACGTGGAACACGCGGTTGCCGGCGATCAGCTCGCTGAACAGCCTGTCGTGATCCAGGCCGCCTTCCTCGTCGAACACGCCGTCAACGAAGATTCCGCGCAGCTTCCTGCGGACGTTCTCCGGGAGGCCCTGTTGGTACTTGTCGATGTCGAAGTACGTCGGCGCGACGACCCTCTCTGCCTGGATATCGTGCTCGTCGGCGATCACGACGCGCGCGCGGATCGCGCCTGCGGAGAGCGAGTTGTCGTTGTAGTGCCCGTAGACGACACCGTCGGGGCAGTCGATGTCGCCGCAGCCAAACTCGCCGCTCGTGTGGAGATGCGCGGCGCGAACGTTGCCCGCGATACCGACCTTCGAATCGGGGCCCACGTCCTTGAGGACACCCGAGACGGTCACGTTTCCCGTCACGAAGAACGGCGCGATGATGCGAAGGTTGCCGTCGACGACGAGGTCGCCGTGGTGAAACAACGGCTCGCGCACGACGAGCATCGATTCCATGCGCCTCCTCGGCGGTTCGGTCGCCGCGTCTTTCATCGCGAGCGCGGCCGCGCGGAGCTCCTCGGCCGGAACGCCGCGCACCACATCCTTCCACTCCGAGGAGGTCGGACCCGCCGCGAGTGCGGCGCGCATGTTGTCTGACAGCGTCTCGAGCTTCGTCGCGTCGAAGATCATGGGCGAACGGTCGCACATCGCGCTGCGGGCGCGTTGCTCGTGTCGCTCTGCGCCGATCTCTCATCTTCGCGCGAGGTCCGATTCCGGCCAGCACCGCACCGAGCTGCGTGGTGACTTTGCGACATGACTGACTTCGCCGAGCTCGATCGGAGCGGCTCCGCCATCCTCCCCGGCCTCTTGTCAGCGGAGGCGTGCGACGAGATCGCGGGCCTCTACGACGATGACGCAACGTTTCGCAGCACCGTCGTGATGTCGAGGCACGGCTTCGGGCGCGGCGAATACCGCTACTTCGCGTATCCGTTACCCGACGCGATTCAATCGCTCCGCGCGTCGCTGTACCCGCAGCTCGTGCCGATCGCGAACGGCTGGCACGAACGACTGGGCATCGAGACGCGCTTTCCGCCGACGCACGAGGAGTTCCTCGCGCGCTGCCACAGCGCTGGACAGACACGGCCGACGCCGCTGCTCCTTCGCTACGGCGCGGGTGACTACAACTGCCTGCACCAGGACCTCTACGGCGAGCACGTCTTTCCGCTGCAGGTCGCGGTGCTGCTGTCTTCTCCGACGACGGACTTCACCGGCGGAGAATTCGTGATGACCGAGCAGCGCCCCCGCATGCAGAGCCGCGTCGCGGTGCTGCCGCTCGCGAAGGGCGACGCGGTGGTGTTTGCCGTCAACCTGCGCCCCGTCCTGGGCACGCGCGGCGAGTACCGCGTCGCGATGCGCCATGGTGTGAGCCCGCTGCGATCGGGGCATCGCCATACGTTGGGCATCATCTTTCACGACGCGACGTGATCCCGGTCGCGGCGACGGGCGAGTCACCGTCAGCCGCCGGTGCTAGCGTCGGCGCGTGGACCCTCGCATCGATGCCGAGCTGATCAAGCGCGTCGATGCATTGCGCCGCCCGCTCGAGCTCGCGGCCGAGAACAATTTCCGCGGCGTGAAGACGATCGCGGGGCTTGGCCACGCGCTGCGCGCCGCGCTCGACGGCATCCTGTCGCGCCTCGATCCGGCGTCACCGCTCAATGCGTGGAAAGACACGCTCGCGAAGTGGGAGACGCTCGGCGAGGACCAGCAGGCGATCGAGGTCGCGCGCGGCATGCGCTTCTGCGCGAGGTTCCCGCGGCCCGTCGCGCCGGTGTCGCGGGCGAACGCGCCGGGCTTGCGCGCCGAGTCGATTCCTCGGCGAGCAGAAGCAGCATCCCGTGCGCCGGCAGCGGCGAGCATTCCCGTTGCGCCTCGCGTCAGTACAGGAGCGAGTCTTCCCGCGGGGCTCACGATCATCGACGCACCGGCACCACCGGCGAAACCTCTCGTCGCTCATCAGCGCTCCGCGGCTCTGCAGGAAGACGCGACCCGCCAACACGCGGATTTTCAGTCCGCTGGTCTACCAGCGAAGAACCCGGCGTCGAGCAGGAAACCCGGAGCGGCTCGTATCGATCCTCCGTTGGTCGGCGAGACACCGTCGCACGACGCAGCTCCGTCCGAAGTAACGGCGAGCGGCAGCGGACCGACGAAAGGCGCTGCGAAGAAGCGCGCGAAACCCAAGGGGACGGATGCGCCGACCATTGCAGGCTCGTCGAGCGAGAGCCTCGCGGATGCTCGGTCCGCGCGGAACGCCACGACTAGTGCCGACGCTGCAACCGAGGTCATCGCCGAGCCGGCGATCGCGGCCAAGCCGAACGTACCGAAGAAGAAGCGAGCCGCAGCGGCCGCCGAACCAGAGGAGCCGATCGATCCGCTCGGCGCGCCGACGAATTCGCTGCCGGGCATCGGTCCCGCATTCGCGGAGAAGCTCGCGCAGAAGGGCCTGTTCACCGTCGAGGATCTGCTGTGGATGGTGCCGCGGCGCTACGACGACGTGCGGGACGCGAAGCAACTCGCGGAGGTCGTCGGATTGCCCGAGGGAACGCGCGCTACGTTCGTCGCCGTCGTCGCGTCGTCGCGAATGATCTTCGCGCGCGGCAGGCGCTGGGGCGAGGTGCGCTTGGGCGCCATTGACCTCACGCAACCAGCGACGGCGTTGGTGCGCTGGTTCAACATCTTCGCCGGCATCGACAAGCGCATGCCGCCGGGTGCGCGCGTGACGCTCTCTGGCGTCGTGAAGCTGCGCGGCGGGCGCCTCGAGCTCGCGAACCCAGACATCCTCGGCATCGAGATCGACGACGGGGCCAAGAAGCCGCCGCCCGCGATCCTCGCGCGGTATCCCGATGTGCACGGCGTACCGCCGGGCCGGTTGCGAGCCGCGTGTGCAGCAGCCTGCGCGCGCGTCGCAGAGCACGTCGACGATGGCGTACCGGCGAGCGTCGAGCGCGAAGCAAAGCTGCCTTCGCTCGGCGAGACGCTGCGCGTGCTGCACTCGCCACCGCCGGAGATCGAGCCCGAGCACCTCGCGGCGCTGAACGCGGGCAAGAGCGAGTGGCAAAAGCGCCTCGCGTTTGGCGAGCTGTTCGCGCTCGGCGTGGCCATCACCCTTCGGCGGCGCGAGCGCCGGGAAGACGCGGCCGTGCCGTGCGTGCCGCTCGACGCAAAGAAGGGCAAGAAACCCGCCTCCATCCATGACGTCGTCGGCGGCGCATTCGGCTTCGCGCTGACCGGTGCGCAGCGGCGCTCGATCGACGAGATATGCAGCGACGTCGGCGCGGCCGTGCCGATGAACCGCCTGCTGCAGGGCGACGTCGGTGCGGGCAAGACGGCGGTCGCGTTCGCGGCGGCGGTGCAAGTGGTCCGCGCGCAGCGGCAGGTCGCGGTGATGGCGCCGACCGAGCTGCTTGCGGAGCAGCACTTCGAGACGTGGAAGCGCTGGAACGACAAGCTCGGGCAAAAGCTCCGCGTCGAGATCCTGACCGCGTCGACGCAGAAGGGCGTGCGCGCGTCGCTGATCGCGCTGCTCGGGGCGGGGCACGTGGACATCCTGATCGGCACGCACTCGCTGCTCGCGGAGGCGGTCGGCTTCCAGTCGCTCGGCTTGGTGATCATCGACGAGCAGCACCGCTTTGGCGTCGCCCAGCGCGCGCGGCTGCGCGACAAGGGGGACGGGCAGGGCGCACCGCACTTGCTCGTTATGACGGCGACGCCGATTCCGCGCACGCTCGCGCTGACGGCGTACGGCGACCTGGACGTGAGCGTCCTCGACGAGATGCCGCCCGGTCGCCAGCCCGTGACGACCAAGCGCGGTGCGGGTGCGCGCGGAGCGCAGGCGGCGTGGAAGCTGATCGCGGAGCGCGTCGCGGCGGGCGAGCGCGCGTACGTGGTGTGCCCCAAGGTCGAGCCGACGGACGGCGACATGGATGACCCGCGCGCCAAGGAGTGGGCCGACGCGACGTCGACGGCGGACGAGCTCGCGTCCGTTCTACCGAACTGCAAGGTCGGCCTGGTCCACGGGCGCCTCGATGCGGTGCAGCGCGATCGCGTGATGCGCGCCTTCAAGCAGGGCGAGATCGACGTACTCGTCGCGACGACGGTGATCGAGGTCGGCGTCGACGTGCCGGCCGCGACGGTGATGGTCGTACTCGACGCGGATCGCTTTGGCCTCGCGCAGCTCCATCAGTTGCGCGGGCGCGTCGGTCGCGGCGGCGGCGGATCGCACTGCGTGCTCGTCGCGCAGGGGACGCTCGGCCCCGATGCCGAGAGCCGCCTCGATACAATGGTCGAGACGACGGATGGCTTCCGCATCGCCGAGGCAGACCTGGCCCTGCGCGGACCGGGCGAGTTGCTCGGACCGCGCCAGGCCGGCGTGCCGCGCCTGCGGTTCGGGGACCTCCAGGAGCACACCGCGCTGCTACTCGAGGCGCGGCGCTGTGCAGAGCACGTCCTCGACGGAGATCCGAAGCTCGAGAAGGCCGAGCACGCGTCGCTGCGGCGCGCCATCGACCGCCGGTTTGCCCAGCACATCTATGGTGCGGAGAGCGGCTGAGCGTCCGGATCGCGGACTCGCGCGTGTGACGCAGTCGACAATCTCCGTCGGCGAATCGGGCCTGACGCGGCGTAGCTAGTGCGGTGCGTCGAGTGCGCAGTTTGCGCAAGTTGGCTCCACCGGCCGCCTCGGCCGCGACCGCCGGGAAGGTTTCCGGCCAGCGTGAGTTTCATTCGGGGATTCTATTTTGACGTTGATTCCCCAAAGCGCCGAAGTAGGATGCCGCCTCATGAAGCTCACCGCTGTCGTCTTTGCCTTTGGTGCACTGGCTGCCTGTTCGTCCTCGGACAATGGCGGTAGCGGCGGTCAGCCCGATGCGGGCGGTGGAAGCAGCGCGGTCGTTTGCGGCGACGGTACCTGCTCGGCGAGCGAAGTGACGAGCTGCTCCGCGGACTGCGGCGACGCGCCGTACTGCGGTGACAACACCTGCAACAACAACGAGACGACCAATAGCTGCGCCAACGATTGCGGAGGCGGCGGTCAGGGGTCCGGCTCTGGCTCCGGTTCGGGTACGCCCGGCAACTGCCCGTCGGACCAGACGGCGTGCCTCGGCTGCATCTTCGACGCGAGTGGCTGCCCGGCTGGGTTCACCCAGAACGACTGCTCCAACTGCCTAGGATTCGGTGGTGGCGGTTCGGGCTCGGGCTCGGGCGGTATCGGTGGCATCTTCGACTCGTTCGCTTGCACCAACATGGTGGCCGACGGAACGTGCGACGCGACCGAGATGGGTCTCGGCCTCTGCTCCGACTGCATGTAACTCGTAGCGACTTCTGAACTGAAGCCTCGCAGCGATGCGGGGCTTTCGTGGTTTCGGGCCCTGTTCTGCGCGCATCTGCTCGACGACCCAGTCGGTAGCTCGCGGCTCCGCCGGTGGCGTCGACCTCGAGGACCTCCGGGACCTCGTACAGATGCAGGCGGCGATCCGGGTGTGCAGCGCATCGACAGGGTCTGCGGTCTTCTTGAGCGGCGCGAGGGTCTCCGTGTCGTCGGAGATCGCGCTCTGCGAGCGGTAGATCGACCGGATCGCCGGCACGAGGTTGACGCACGCACAGAGGCGTTCCTCGACGAGGATGCGCGCAACCCCGGCTGCCTTGTCGGGCCCAGGGAACGTGGACCGGACGATGCGGACCTGGGCCGTGGCACGCCCGACGGACGCGGATTCAGCGTCCCGGAAGCGGCCGTGATAGGTTCCGCCGCGGTGCTGATCGTCCAGAAGTACGGTGGAACGTCCGTGGGCTCCGTGGAGCGCATGATGAACGTTGCACGCCGCTGTCTCGAGTCCCAGAAGAAGGGCCACCAGGTCGCCGTCGTCGTCTCGGCCATGTCGGGCGAGACGAACCGCCTCCTGTCGCTGGTCAACCAGATCCACGAGGACCCAAACGACCGCGAGGTCGATGTGATCGTCTCCACAGGCGAGCAGGTCTCGGTCGGCTTGGTCGCGCTCGCGATCCGCAAGCTCGGCGGCAAGGCCCGCAGCTTCCTCGGCAGCCAGGTGAAGATCCTGACCGACTCGAGCTATGCCCGCGCGCGCATCCTGTCCATCGACGGACAGCCGATCAAGGACGCGATGGCGTCCGGCGAGATCGCGGTCATTGCGGGATTTCAGGGCGTCGACGAGAAGGGCAGCATCACGACGCTCGGTCGCGGTGGGTCGGATACGACGGGCGTCGCGATCGCGGCCGCGCTGCAGGCCGACGTCTGCGAGATTTACACCGACGTCGACGGCGTCTACACGACGGACCCGAACGTGGTCCCGAACGCTCGCAAGATCGACCGCATCAGCTACGAAGAGATGCTGGAGCTCGCGTCGCTCGGCGCGAAGGTCCTGCAGATCCGCTCTGTCGAGCTCGGCATGCGCCACGGCGTGAAGATTCACGTCCGCTCTAGTTTCTCGGATGTCGAAGGTACCTGGGTCGTTCCGGAGGAAGCCGCCATGGAAAAAGTCGTCGTCTCGGGAGTCACCGTCGCCAAGGACGAAGCCAAGATCACCTGCGAAGACTTGCCGGATACATCCGGCGTCGCGGGCAAGCTGTTCGCGCCGCTCGCGGAGAACAACATCTCCGTCGACATCATCGTGCAGAACCAGGCCTACGACGGCACGACGGACCTGACCTTCACGGTGCCACGCGGCGACCGCAAGCGCGCGATCGAGATCTTGAAGAGCAGCGTGCCCGAGCTCGTCGGCAAAGAAGCCGAGCGCATCAGCTACGACGACGAAATCTGCAAGGTGTCGATCGTCGGCATCGGTATGCGCAGCCACGCCGGCGTCGCGCGCACGATGTTCCAGCTGCTCGCGGCCGAGAACATCAACATCCAGCTCATCTCGACGAGCGAGATCAAAGTGTCGTGCGTCATCGCGCGCAAGTACGCCGAGCTCGCGGTGCAGGCGCTGCACGCGGGCTTTGGCCTCGACAAGCCCCCGGGCGAGCGCGCGGGGCTCTAGATATGGGTGGCTGCACGAACTGCAAGGGCAAGGGCGCCTGCGACGACCACAAGTCCACGATGATGGGCTCGGTCGAAGCGGCGATGGAAGCGCTGTATCCGACGCGCGTGTGGGGCGAGCCCGACGAGAACGCGTCGCCGATCGAGCCGATGTCGGCTGACGACCTCGACGGTCTGGCGGAGGAGCTCGCGACCGAGCTGCGCGCCGCGACGTTCGTGCGCTACGGCGGCGACGACGAGCCGTGCGACTACATCTACGTGCTCTGCATGGGCCGCGCGCCGTGCGGCATCCAGGTCCGCGATCACGGCGTGCCCGTGCCGGACGAGTGGGCGAACGTGGAGTCGCCGGAGCAGGGCATCGACGAGCTCTACCTGCGCCTGTGCATCGCGCAGCGCACACGTCACGCTGCGCTCCAGCAGGTCGCGGTGAACATCGTGCGCGCGGACGTCTCGCCGACGGCGCGGGGCTCGTCCGCGAGCATCTCGTCGTCGATTCCGAGCGTCACCCAGATGCCGCAGTCGGGCCCCATCTCGATCATCAGCGACGTGCCGACCAGGCCCAAGACCGGCAAGGTCCCGCGCTGGTTGATCCCGACGGGCTACGTCATTCGCGAGTCACCGCGCGCCGGCGTGTACGACGCGCCGCTGCTCTCGCGCATGCAGAAGCTCGTCGCGATCCTGCCCGCGTACGACCTGGTTCACGTGGACTTCGGCGACATCGCGCACGCACCGCCCGGCTTCACGGCCGGCGAGTGGCCCGAGACCTACGGCGTCGGCACCGCGAAGCCCGCGATCGCGAACTACTTGTTCTATCCGCAGCCCACGACGATGGTCTCGACGACGTACATCGCGACCGGCGAAGCGGATGCGCTCGACGACGACGCGCCGCCCGAGGATCCGCCGAGCGGTCCGCACCACCGCGCTGACACCGATCGCGATCGCGAGGACAGCGAGGACATGTCGTGAGCTCGCGCGAGCAGATGGAGGACGACGTCATGTCGGTCCTGCGCCTGCTCTGCGAGCAGACCGAGGCGCTGCGCGCGAGCATCGTCCGCGAAACGGACACTCGCACCGGCATCCCGGCCCGCACGTTCCCCATCGGCGACGACGGCTTCCTCCGCATCGAGCTCGGTGCGCGCTCCTCGTCGGATCCGAACGTCGAGTCGTTCATCTCCACCGCCACCAAGCGCCTCGCCGTTATTGGTCGCGAGCTGCGCCGCCGCGCCGAGCTCGCCGGTTCGCCGCTCGAAGGCCCGCAGCTGCCCGAGCTCGTCTACTCCACGACGAGCGCTCCCACGATCGGCAAGGTCACCGAGCGCATCGAGTCCTATCTCAAGGCGCTTGCCCAGATCGATCGGGCGTCCAACGCGTTCGTCATCAAGGCAGGCAAAGGCGGGGCGACGGCCAAGCTCGTCGCATCTGCCACCGCGCCCGACGAGCAAGAGTCCTCGCGCTGGCAGTTCCTCGCGCGCCGCGTGTTCAACACGCACGCACCGGGCAGCTCGCACGGCGAGATCATGGACCCCGACGCCTACGCGATGACCTTCTGGTACGACTGCGCGCTGATCGTGTTCCTCGCGGAGCCGTACGGCGAGGACTTCGTGCGTCACCGCTGCAGGCAGGTCGCGCGCGAGCTGTCGAACCTGCTGCCGATGCTCGATCCGGATCCCGATGCGCCGGCCGCGATCCGCCGCCGCCCTCCGACGATTCCTTAGAAGTGAATCGTCAGGGTGATCTTGCCGCCGGTCGGGCGCAGGCCATCCCAGTCCACGTCCACATCGACGTCGTAGACACCGGTCTTGCCGAAGTGGACGCCGTCCACGATGCTGCGCAGCGCGGTCAGCGTGCCGTTCTCCTCCGAGTGCCACTCCGGTGCGCGCACCTCGAGGTCGACGCCGTCGCGAATCTCGCGTCCGGTCATCATGACGCCGGGGCACTCGAACGTGTTCGGGCAGTTCGTGTCGCGGCCGTTCACGGACAGGATCAGCGGACGCATCGGATCCGCGAGCACCGCCGGATCGACGCCGAGGTCGTTCAGGTCGACCTGGTACATGCCGTTGTTCGTGATCGGGGTGCCCGGGTCATCCGCCTTGCCATCGCCGACGCGGGTGACGCGCGAATCCGGCGTGTCGTCGGTCATCTCGGCGGCGCACGCCAGGAGGCCGAGCATGGGTACGACGGCGAGCAGTGAGCGAATGCGGATGGGCATGCGGACCGGTGGTGCAAAGAGGACAGGCAACTTGCTGTGGGCAGTGTCCCGATCGATCCCTCGCGCCACCCCTGTGCTCTCGCGGACATCGCCGACGTGCCCCCGGCGCGCGCCCACCCCAGGCGCCTCGAGTAGCCGGCGGCGCCTGGCACACACTGGCGGCTCGACTCGTCGCACGCCGCGTTAGGCTGCCTCCATGCTCTACAACCGCTCCGCGCCCCACAGCCGTATCACGCCCGTCCTGACCGTCGCCGACGTGCGCGCTGCGGTCGCGTGGTACGGCCGCGTCCTGGGGATGGTCGAGCACGTGCGGATCGGCGAGGGCCACCGCGCGCAGATCGGCTTCGTGGGTAGCCCGGCGGAGATCATCGTGGCCGAGGTTCGCCCCGGCCGCCGCGCACCGGAAGCGCTGCGCTCGCACCAGATCATGCTCAAGGTCGAGGACGTGAACGCCGTCGTCACGCGCGCGACCGCAGACGGAGCGACACTGCGCGAGCCGGTCGAGGATCACGTGTACGGGGAGCGCCAGGCGACGCTCGACGATCCGTTCGGCCACCAGTGGATCCTCACGCAAACGCTCGTCGACACGGCGCCGGAAAGCTTCGGCTGCCAGACGATCGTCGCCCGCTCGTAGTCGGACCGACGCTGTTCGGGCTCAATCGGTGCCTTCAAAGTCAAACGCTGGTCCAACGCAGCTGAATGCTTCCCAGTCCAACGGACCAAAGCTAGAGCTGAGACCGACGGTGACTTGTTCGAGCGTGATCGTTTCGAGGTCGGCTTCGGCGCATCCGCCGCGCTGGCACTCGTAGTCGCAAATGCCCGGCTTTGATGTCCCGCCGAAATGCTCGCCGTCGAAGGTGGCCGAGACCGTGATCAGCGATCCGGCTCGCGCCGCTTCGTAGTTTGCGTACTCGATCGTTAGAACGTGGGCCTGGCCCGACACCTCTGTCGTGATCTCACCGCCGTCGGGAGAATCGATCTGGACATCGACGACGCCGGGACCATGGGCGAGCCGCAGCTCGTACGTCATCCCGCCGCCGTCGCTCGTGCACGACGTCGTCAGCGAGGCCACGACCGCGCCCAGAACCGCACTGCGCAACCTCACCTGTCTCTCGTATCGCGACCTCGAGGGCTTCGACACGAACCGTCGCTGACAGCCCGCGTTCCCCGCGTATCGCCGCAATCTGCAGCAGCTAGCCGAGGAACGTCTTGAGGACGCTCGCGTCGCCCTCGAGCGCCGTGCGCTGCATGTAGAAGTGCACGCCGCGCAGGCCGCCGAGCTCTTCGCCGCCACCGGCGCGACCGGGGCCGCCGTGGAGCAGCATCGGGAGGGCCGTGCCGGGACCGGGCGACTGCGCCGCCATCTTCGACGAGCCGAGATAGATGCGCCCGCACCACGGCGCCGCTTGGCCGACGAACGTCGCTGTCCAGTCGCGGTCGTCGGAGTAGGCGGAGGAGACGAGACAGCCTTCGCCCTTCGCGACGAACGCGGCCGCGAACGCGGCTTCGCCCGCGTAGGACGCGACGGTCGTGACGGGGCCGAACACCTCGTGCGCGTGGAGCGGCGCGCAGCCCATCGCGTCCTTGGTGGTACGGACGACGGGACCGACGAAGCAGCCCTTGCCGGCCGCGACGCCCGCGGGCGTGACTTCGCCGAGGCCGCCGAAGCCGGACTCCGTGGCCTCTGCGAGGCGCTTGATGCCGGCGAGGATGTCGGTCTGCTGCGCCTTGGTCGCGAGCGGTCCCATGCGGACATCGTCGCGCGACGGATTTCCGATGACGATGCCGGAGAGGCGCTCGCGCATGGCTTCGAGGACGTCGGCTTCCTTGCCGGCGGGGACGAGCACGCGCCGGATCGCGGTGCACTTCTGGCCGGTCTTCTGCGTCATGTCGCGCACGACGTCGGCGATGAAGAGGCCGCCGGTCTCGCTCGAGACATCGACGTCGGGCGCGAGCACAGCCGCGTTGAGCGAGTCGGCCTCGACGTTGAGGCGCACGCCGTAGGAGACGACAGAGGGATGCGCGCGGAGCATGTGCGCGGTCGCGCTGCCGCCCGTGAACGCGACGACGTCACCGGTGCTGAGCTGCTCGAGGAGCGGGCCGGCCGGTCCGACGAGAACCTGGAGCGCGCCGGCGGGGAGGAGCGGCGCGAACAGCTCCGTCATCTTGTGCGCGACGTGCGCGGTGGCGGTCGCCGGCTTGGAGATGGTCGGCATGCCCGCGAGCAGGGAGCAGGCAAGCTTCTCGCACAGGCCCCAGCCCGGGAAGTTGAACGCGTTGATGTGCACGGCGACGCCGCGGCGGCGGGTCCACACGTGCTGGCCGCCCATGCGCGCCGTGCGGCCGACCTGGATCGGCTCGCCGTCCGCGAGGTGGTGGGCCGCGCCGAGGCCCGCACCGAGCTCGGCGTAGTAGGAGAGGGTGGCAGCGCCGCCGTCGATGTCGAACTTGGCGTCGCCGCGCGTGTTGCCGCCGTTGGCGACGGCCAGGGCGATCAGCTCCTCGCGCGCGCCGTGGATCGCCTTGGCAAGGTTCGCCAGGAGGGCCGCGCGCTGGGTGAAGGAGAGGGCCCCCAGCTCCGCCGCGCCGGTCGTGCGGGCGTAGGCAAAGGCACCTGGGAGATCGTGCCCGCCGGTGTGCACCTCGGCGATCGCCTCCTCCGTGGAGGGGTTGATGAGCGACGCCTTGCCCCCAGAGCCGTTGGACCACTTCCCGGAGAGGTAGCTAGCGAGGAGCTGCATGGCTGGGTCATAGCAAGTTTCGCGGGGGCTGGGATATCGTCGGTGCCGGGTGTCGCCGCTGATCAAGCGCCTGCTGGTCGGGTTCTTCGTACTCGTATTCGTCGTGGTCGGCGGATCCGTCGGGTACTGGCTGATCGGGGACGGGCGGTGGACGTTCCACGACTGCCTCTACATGACCGTCATCACGCTGACGACGGTCGGGTACGGCGAGGCGCTCGAGGGCATGGACAAGGTGGAGCACGCCCGTGACTTCACGATGATCCTGCTGCTGTTTGGCACCGGAAGCATCGTGTACTTCGCATCGACGATCACCGCGTTCATCGTCGAGGGCGATCTGAAGAATGTCCTGTTCGCGAACAAGATGAAGAAGAGGATCAAGCGGATGAAGGATCACATCGTGGTGTGCGGCGCGGGGTCGACGGGTCGCAACGTGATCAAGGAGCTCCTCAAGATCGGCATCCCGGTCATCGCGATCGATACGGACGAGGCGTCGCTCAAGGAGATCGCCGACGATCACCCGAAGGCCGAGTTCAGCTTCCTCGTCGGTGACGCGACCGAGGACGAGATGATGGACGGTGCGAACCTCGCCCAGGCCCGCGGCCTCGTCGCGGCGCTGTCGTCCGACAAGGACAACCTCTACCTGACCGTGTCGGCGCGGCAGATGAACGCGTCGATCCGCATCGTCGCGCGGTGCGCGGAGATTTCGCACGTGGAGAAGATCAAGCGCAGCGGTGCCGACGCTGTCGTGTCGCCGAACCACATCGGCGGTATGCGCCTCGTCTCCGAGATGGTGCGCCCGGCCGTCGTGAAGTTCCTCGACGACATGCTGCGCGATCAGCGCGCCGCGTACCGCATCGACGAGGTCACGCTCGGCGAGCAGGCCGACACGCTCGGCGGCACGCTGCGCGAGGCCCGCGTCCGCGAACGCTTCGGGATGACCGTGCTCGCCGTGCGCGAGACCGCCGCCGGATCGTGGACCTACAACCCCGAGGCGGATCAGAAGATCGGGCCGGGGATGGTCCTCGTCGTGCTGGGCTCGCCGACGCAGGTCGAGTCGCTGCGCAAAGCCACGAACTAGTCAGTGCCGCGCCTGTCCGTCATTGTTCGCTCGTACAACCGCCTCGGTGCGCTGTGCGAGCTGCTGACGACGCTCCTGGCGCAGCGGCACGACTCGTTCGAGATCGTCGTCGTCGAACAGTCCACGCAGCGCGATGCACCGGATGTCGCGAAGCTCGAGGCACTCGCAGCGGACCCTCGCGTGCGGATCTTGAAGTTCCCACCGCTCGGCGGTCCCGGCGCCCGCAATGCCGGTGTTCGCGCCGCGCAGGGCGGTCTGTTCGTGTTCATCGACGACGATGATCTCCCCGCCGGCACGGACTGGCTCACGCGCCACGAGGCGAACTTCACCGATCCGAACTGCCTCGGCGTGACCGGCCAGTTTGTCGACGAGAACCTCGTCGCAAAGCCGTACGCGAACCAGGAGCGCGCGCGGCGCAACGTGCTCTCGTTCAATTGGCTCAAGTGGCAGCGCGTCTACACGCGGACGGATCAGAAGAAGAAGGTCGAGTCGGTGATGGGCGGCAACGTCGCCATCCCGCGCACGACGCTCGAGCGCTTTGGCCTGTGGGACGAGTGCACGCCCATCGAGGACGAGCCGTCGCTCGCGTACCGCATCCTCGCCGGCAAGCGCGCCGACGAGTACATGTTGTTCGACCCCGACGCGAAGATGATCCGCCGCCTCGACGTGCCCGGCGGAATGGCGAAGCGCACGCTGTCAGGGCCTGCGTACGCGAAGAAGGTCTTCACGTTCCTGCACAACATCGTCGCGCACTACTTTCCGCTGCGGTTCGTCGTTCTGTATCCGGCGTACTACTGGCTCGTCGCGACGCGCGTCATCGATTGGATCTGGGACGACAGCAAGCGGCACGACACGATCGGCAAGCGCATCATCGGCACGCTCGGGTTTCTCGCCGTGCTGCCGCCGCTGTGGGGCGTGTGGCTCGTGCAGCTGATCGCGTCGCGGATCAAGAATGGCGCGCCTGCGCACGCCCCGCGAATTACATCTTCGCCGTGAGACCCGCCGTGATCAGCGTCGGGTCGTACGTCAGCTGACCGTCGGCATCGCCGTCGGAGTCCTGAAAGCGGAATGCGAAGTTCAGCGCCCACGTCGGGTCGAGGTTGACGTCCGCGCCGACGGTGAAGCCCACGGCCGAGAACGAGTTCTCCGACTTGTACTGGAACGCCGGCGCTCCCATCGGATGGAACGTCAGGTCGTCGGGATAGCTGACGTACGCGATCTGCGGACCGAACCACAGGTCGACGTACTTGTTGGTGATCGGGTGGACGTTCAAGCTCAGGAAGGCGGGGAACACGGTGTAGCCCGCGCGCTCTGGAGCGGTGTCGACCGAGCTCTGGAACGTCACGTGCGGACGCATGTACGCGACCGAGCCTTCGACGCCGAGCCAGCGGAAGAACTTGTACTCAGCGCCGATACCGACGCTGTACGTCGAGCTATCGATCGACATGCTCGTCATTCCGTCCGATCCGGAATCGAACTGCTCGTTGTCGGTGAGCACGTAGCGACCAACGGCGCCGGTCCACGCGCGCAGGCGGAGCCCCTTTCCGTCGTGATCCTCGGCGTGTGCGGTGGAGGCGAGACAGAGAAGAAGACATGCAGCAGTCGAAATAAACGGTAAGCGCGACATGCGAGGACTTACTGCTCCGCACGTGCCACCTCGCAACCTCCGGATATATTTCGTACTCGCGACACGGGGCTGCGCGCTACCGCTCGCTCTGCGGCACCCGTGCTGTACCGCGCCTGTCAGGGATCAGAGCGCGAGCTTGCCTGCGTGCAGATCTGCCAGGCACTGCGCGATCAGCACGTCATGGCGCCGATCCTCGCGGGTCGCAGGACAGCGCGCGCGGATCGTGTCGTAGAGCGCGCGCAGCGGGGCAGGCAACTCACCCGCGCGACCGGTGGCGTCGGTTGCTTGCGCGCACGCGAGCAACGAGATCACCAGGACGTGGTCGGCGAGCAGCTGGATCTCGCGCAGATCGCGGGCGGCGATCGGGCCCATCGGGACCTTGTCCTGGTTATGTCCTTCCGTGCTGCGCGAGTACGGCGACGCGGGGGTGGCGCGCTTCATCGCCTCGGCGACGAGTGACGATGCGAGGATCTCGACGGCCTTGAACCCGTGGTGGGCGGACTTGCCGGGCCCGTCGAGCATGATGAGGTTCTCCGGGATCCCCGAGGTCTGCGTGGAGTGGCACAGCAGTACGAGCTGGCGCTCCAGGATCTCCGCCGCGTGTGCGACGTGGAGCTTCAACGTATCGGCGACGTGCGTGATGTGGCTGCCGTAGAAGTTGCCGCCGTGGAGTGCGACGCCCGTCTCCTCGTCGATCAACGGGTTATCGCCGGCGCCGTTGAGCTCGATCACGAGCGTCGCTGCCGCTTGCTCGAGGACTTCGACGAGGACGCCGACGACGTGAGGCGCGCAGCGCACCGAGTACGGATCCTGAACTTTGCCCGCGGTGAGCGGCGGGCGTGGGCTGCAGGCGAGCGCCGCGCGGACCCAGCCGGCGTACGCGATGGAGCCTGGATGCGGCTTGGCGACGAACAAGCGCTCGTCGAAGTGCGACGCCTGTCCGCGCAAGAGGAACGAGGTCCACGCGGTGGCCGCGGCGTGCGCGTGTGAGAACTGCTGAGCGCGGTCCATCGCGATCGACACGAGCGCGGTCATCACGCCCGTGCCGTTCATGATCGACAGCGTTTCCTTGTGCTGCAGCTTCACGGGTGCGAGGCCCGCCGACGCGAGTGCTTCCGCCGCGGGGACTGTCTTGCCGCGATACACGACCTCGGTTTCACCCGCGAGCGCCGCCGCGACGTACGACATCGGTGTGAGGTCACCGCTCGCACCGACGGAGCCGAGCTCGGGAATGCACGGCAGGATGTCGTGCGCGAGGAGCTGCGCGAGCGCCCGCAGCGTGTCGACGCGAATGCCGCTCCAGCCTGCGGCGAGCTGTGCGAGCCGCGTGACGAGCACGGCGCGACTCTCGTCGGGACCCAGCAAGCGACCGACACCGGTGCCGTGAAAGCGGAACAGATTCTCCGCGAGGTCCTGGCCGTACGCGCTCGCAACGGAGTTCACGACCGACGCACCGAACCCGGTGTTCACGCCGTAGAACGGCTCGCCGCTCGCCACCAGCGAGTCGACCGCGCTCCGGTTCTTGATCATGCGCGCGTGCCACGCCGGCGCCTCGGTCAGTGCGACCGCGAGATCGCCGCGCGCCACCGCTGCGACGTCACGATGAGTGACGCGAACTTCACCAATGAGGAGCGGCGGGCGGGTCACTTGCGAGTCCAGAAGTCGTAGAAGTTAAACCAGTTGAGGGGCGCGGCGCGGACGTGGTTCTCGAGGACTTCCGCGTAGGTCCGTGCATATCGGCTGAGCGATGCTGCGCGGTCCTTCCGGTCGAGTCTTACCTCATCGGCAAGCAGCTCGAACTGCAGCGCGTAGTGATTCGGCGGCGTGAAGAGCCCCGCAACGAAGTACACGGGGCATTTGAGCGCATGGGCGATGAGCCACGGTCCTGCGGGAAACGTCGCGGGCGCCCCGAGGAACTCCGAGTCCACCGCGCGGGGAGCGCTCGTCTTGGCGCGGGGGAGGGCGTCGGGGGCCGGCGCGCGGTCGCCCAAGATCGCGACGAGCTCGCCCCGATCGATCGCCGCCTTGATCTCCAGCATCGCCGCGAGCGGATCCTCGCCCAGCGCGATGAGCTTGGTCTCGAGGTCCGCGGATAGCGACCGCAGCACACCGTTGATCTTCTCGGCGTTCGAGAAGTCCACGACGACATTGATCGGCACCTTGAACTCGCGCGCCCGCGCTCGCATCGCCTCGAAGCTGCCAACGTGTGCGCCGATCAGGAGCACGCCTTTTCGCTCCGTCGCGACCTTCACGATCTGGTCGTGGTTCTTCTGCTCGAACGTGAACGGCGTGACCTTTCCGGTGACGAAGAACAGGCGATCGAGGCTGACGCGCGCGAACACGTGGACGTGCCGCACGACGTCGCGAAACCTCGCCGGTTGGCCGACCTTGGTGAGGTACTCGCGCGATGCCCGGCGAACGGACGGCCGCAGCAACGCGTAGTAGAACGCGACGATATAGAGGACCCAGCCAACGACCCGCCGCCCGAACAGCCGCGTGATCCACACGAGCAGTCGGATGCCGGCGACGGTCCCCGCCTCGGGAATCTTTCGCCAATCAGCCACGGCGCAGAGCCCGGATCAGCGCGCGCACGGGCCAGCTCACGATCCGCAGCAGACCCTCGGTGCACAGCCACACGTGCGTGCCGGCAATAAGGAGAGTGTCCGTCACGCCGCGATAGTGCGAGACACCACCTTGCTCCGCGGTGCGATAGATCACCGGCGTCGGCACGTGGACGATCGCGACACCGGCCCACTTCAGCCGCACGGCGATCTCCGGATCGAAGTCCATCGCGTTGCCGCTCGGCAGTGACTTGAGCGCCGTCTCTACGGGATAGATCCGATAGCCGCACAGCGGATCGCCGACCTTGCCCGACAGCGTCTCGATCATCGCCATCACCTTGGTGATCTGCCGCGCGTACAGCCGGCCCTTGGGCGCCGATGCATCGAACACCGGCTGCGCGAGCACGAAGGCGCCCGCCGCGCCCGCGTTGTCGACGGCGCCCATCGCACCCGCGACGAGCTTTGGAATGTCATTGGGATCGTGCTGTAGATCCGCATCGATCTGCAGCGCGTAGTCGAAGCCGTGCTCGTGCGCCCAGCGAAAGCCCGACTTCACCGCCGCACCTTTGCCGCCGTTCTCGGGGCGGAACACGGCCGCGCATGTGCCCGCGTCCACGAGGCGCTGCACGATCGCTTTTGCGTCCGCGTCGCTGCCGTCGTCGACCACCACCACGTCCGCGACATGCTCGCGCACGCGTGTCACGACCTCCTCGATCGTTCGCGGGTTGTTATAGGTCGGGATGATCGCGCAGAGCCGCATCAGGTCACGAACAGTTGTCCGCTGGCGACCAGTTCACCACGCCTGACCTCGAACGTCAGGTGCTCTGGCTTGTGCTCGATCACGATCTCCAGATGATCTCCCGGGCGGACCGGCTTGTGGAAGCGGAGGCGCTTCATCCCGGTCATCCGGGCCCCTCCCAGCTCCGCTTGCACGATCGGCCACACGAGCCGCTCCACGAGGACGGCGCCGGGGAGGATCGGGTCTCCCTCGAAGTGGCCGCGAAAGAACACCAGGTCCTCGGGGACCGTCGCCGTGTAGCGACCGCTCGCCGTGCTGACGAACGGAATGGTGCTCGTGGAGTCGGCGAGTCCGAGCAATCCGCGCAGGGCGGTCCCGTCGATCTTGCCGCGATCGGAGCGCGGAATAGCAGTCACGAACTTCAGGATGCGGGGAACGAAGACCGGGTCGAACTGACGCCGGATCGCGTCGGCGATGGTGCTGCGGTCGGCGGTGCCGACGATCGCGGCGGCGACGCGGGCTTCCTTGCCTTCTGCGGCGTAGACGAGGACGGCGGCGTCGGTCACGTCGGGGACGGCGCGGATCGTCGCCTCGAGCTCGTGCGCGTGCGCGCGCTTGCCCGCGATCTTGACGAGCTCGCTCGCGCGGCTGAGATGATTGAACGTGCCGTCGGCGAATATCTCGACGCGATCATCGAGTGTGATCCGCGGTGACCACGGCGACGCGACCGTCAGCTGGTACTCGGGCGGTGACGCAGAGACCTGCACGCGCGGAAACGGCGTCCACGGCCCCCCGGGTACGGTGCGCGTCGCGATGCCGCCCGTCTCCGTGGATCCGAGCACGTCCGTCACCTGCCACCCGTGCGTCTCGAGCAGGCGCTCGTGAAGTGGAGACGGCAACCGCGCGCCGCTGGTCACGACGCGCAGACCACGCGGCATCTCCTCCAGAGCCATCGCGCGCAGGTGCGCCGGCGTGCTGACTAGTAAATCCACGTTCTCGGTAACGAGGATCGTCGCTAGATCCGCGGGCAAGAGCTTGTCGTGGCTCACGATGCGCGCGCCAAACCGTAGCGGGAGAAGCGCGCCGAACAGCAGGCCGTAGAGCTGCGAGAACGGGACCGTCGCGAGGACGCAGTGTGCCGGAGCGATGATCTGCGCGAGCACGTCGAGCTCGTCGAGCAGCTCGGCCATCGCCTTCTCGACGTACCGCGGGCGCTCCGTCGTGCCTGACGTTGTCATGCGCGCCGCGATGGACGGCAGCGGGCGGGCGGGCACGGTCACGGAGGTGCCGGCAGCGAGCACGTCGGGCAGATAGATCGCTTTGTCCGAGCGTGCCTGTCGCTCGGCGCCGTCGTGCAGCACGTACGCGACCGTCGGATCCTCGTCGACGCGGTCGAGCGTGCCGGCCTGGACGTTCGGCAATAGATCTACCGTCGTTCCCGTAAGCCACGCAGCGAGGAGCCCCGGAACGAACGACTGCGCGTGCTTGCAGGTCAGCACGACACGCCCCGGTCGTACGAGGAGCGCGGCGATCCGGTGGGCATGCGCGACGAGCTCGTGGTGGCTCGCGTGGACGACCCGCTCGAGCGTCACGGCGCCACATCCTTTGCGTCGACGGCGGGGACGGGGCGGGGCGGGGCGAGCAGCGAGAGCACGAAGTCGATCGGGTTCTTGCGGTTGTAGTCGCGGAACTCGAGCTTGCGGACGACGTACTCGAACGCGAACAGCACGCCGACCATGCCGTAGCTGATGACGCCGGCGTACAGCGTCCACACCGCGAGCGAGCAGGTCGCCGCGACGACGAGCCCGAGCGCTGCGAGCGCGAACAGGTAGTACGCCCAGTACTTCGTCCACCGTCGACAGTGCGCTTGCTGCGGGACGCCGAGGTCTGGATCCATCATCCGCGCGAAGTGTTCGATCAGCGGCGTGCCGCGCAACGATCGCAAGAACGTGAGGCCGAACGTCGCCTGCGTCGCCGACGGAAGCACGAGCAGCCACACGCCGTTCTTGGACACGAGGCCGAGCAGCGCGAAGACGAGGCCGATCGCTGGCAGCTGCAACGCCGCACGCCGCTGCTCCTTCTTCGCCGTCAGGACGATCGGAATCGCGCGCAGCGCGACCCACGCGAGCAACGTCAGCGACGCGACCGTGACGTCGCGGTGCGTGAGCGTCCAGTACAGGACGAACGGCGAGGCGATGATGAACAGCGTCGAGATGACGCCCAGGACCGCCTTCACGAGAGAACCTCGGTCGTCACAGCGGTTCGAAGCCCTCGTTCGTGATCTCGATCGTGTAGTCGAGCCATTCGTTGGTCAGCTTCGCGCTGGCGGGCTCGCAGACGGTCTGCGTGCAGCCATCCCCGAGCTCGACGCGCACGGCGCCTTTGAAGCCAGGGCGGGTGAACACGCGCGTGCGCAGCTGGCCGTCCTTCCACGTCTCCTCGACGTGCTCGCCGTCGAGCTCGCCGGTGACGACGGTCGATGCCTCCTTCGGGACCGGCAGTCTCTTGAACAGCACGCGGTGGACGTCGAGGACGATATTGCGCGGCGAGAACTGCATGTCGGGGCCGACGAACTGCTCGGCCTCGAGGATCGTGCCCTTCTGCGTGAGCGTGAACGCCTTGACGTTCATCGGGCCGAGGCCAAGGACGAGCAGCGTGTCGCCCTGCTTTTGCAACACTGCATCGAGCTCGGCGTCGATCTTCTCGCCCGTCGGCTTCTTCGCATGGATCACGAGCGACTGACGCACCATGAAGTCAGGGTGCAGCGTCTTCGGATCAGCGAGCGTGCCGGGATAGGCCGCGGGCGCGGTGGTGTCGATCGTGACGTGGCGCTTCGGCGCGCCGCCGCACGCTGCGAGGACGGCAAGGAGAGCGATACGCATCAGGTGCGCTCCTTCGGAACGAGGTTGGGACCCGCGAGCGATGCCATCAAGAAGCAGAACACGAGCGAGAACGTTACACCGGCGGTGACGGTCACTCCGATCGCGGCCAGCCCCGGGCTCTGGGACACGCCGAGGAGGCCGAACGACAGGATCGTCGTGATCGAGGCCGTGATGATGCTGACCATCGTGCGCGCGGCCTCCTCGAGCGTGGAGTTGGTGTCGACGAAGAAGATGCCGAAGTCCACGCCGAGCGAGACGACGAGCAGCAGCGACATGACGTGCAGGATGTTGAGTGCATCTCCGATCGCGATCAAAAAACCGACGGTGGCGGCGCAGGCGAGGAGCGCGGGCGCGAGGGCGACCATCGCTTTGCGAGCGCTTCGGTACCGGACCGCCAGGAGCAGGAAGATGATGATCAGGCCGAGGCCCGACGCGCCGAGCGTGCGCTCGCGGACGTTGCCGAAGACTTCCTGGATCGTCGTCGCGGGCACGATGATCGTCGCGCTCGTCACGCGCGCACGCAGCGCGGCGAGGTTGGTGACGCCGACGAGTGGGATGAGCGCGACGGGCGTGGCGTAGGCGGGGACCCACGCGGTGAGCACGGGGGCGAGCGGCGACTTGCGGACGTCAGCGAGCGTCAGCAGCTTCGGCGCGGGGGCGGCGAGCGTTGCCCAGAACGGCGCGAACTCGTCGGGGACGATGCCCAGCTCGGTCATGGCCGCACGGATGCGCGGCTCGGCGGCCTTGGCCGCGGCGAACCGGGCGAGCTGCTCCTCGCGAGTCGGCAACAGGCCATCGAGCGCGACGAACGACGTGATGAGCTTTACATCGCGCGCACCCGCGAGCTCTTTCGATGCCTTGCCGATGCCAACGAGCAACGCCTCGTCGGTGTCGGCGGTGACGACGGCGACGGCATCGGACTCCGGGGCCAATCGAGATCGAACGGCCTTGTCGTCGGTGACGTGGGGGCCGTGGTCGTCGATCAGCATGTTCACGTTGTCGGTGAACTGCGCGTGATGCGCGGCGAGCAAGCCGCCCGCGATGGTGACGACGACGAGCGCGACCTTGGCGGTGCGGCTCCATGCGCGGCGGGTGATGCGCACGAGCAAGGCGAGCACCCCGCGATTGACCCAGCCGAGCGTGCGCGGCGCGCGATACGTCACCGGCATCCAGCACGGGATCATCCAGTACGTCGCCACCAGTGACGCGACGATCGCGATCATCGAGAACACCGCCATCTGACGCAGGCCCGCGACGCCGGCGGCGGCGAGGCCGATGAAGCCGATGATCGTGGTGGCTGCTCCGAGCGCGATGCTCGGGCCTACGACGCGCATCGTCGTGTCGGCGGGCACGTCGGGGCTGAGCACGAAATGCGCGTAGTAGTGCTCGACGTAATCCAGCCCGACGCCGAGGAGCGACGTGCCGAACGCGATCGTGATGCCGTGGATCTCGCCGAAGATCGCCTGCGTGCCGAGGATCGCGATCGCGCTGCCGAACGCCATGGGGACAATGCCGATCGCGATCATCCGGATCGATCCGAACAGCACGAGGAAGATCGCGAGAATCCCGATCGTGGAGATGATGCCGATGCGATTGATGTCGCCCTTCATCTGCGCCTCGGAGGCAATCGCGTACTGCGCACCGCCGGCGGTCTGCATCGTGACGGACGTGGTGCGGAGCCATGCGTCGAGCCGCGCCCGAAACGCGCGCTGGGCCGTGCTGTCGAACGTCGAGCTCTTGGTCTCGACGAAGACAAACGCGTGCGCGTGGTCGGACGACATCAGGATTCCATCCTCGTCCACGATCGACGCTGTCCCGGCCGCGCGAAGCACGCCGAGCGGTGCCCACGCGCCACCGAGCGGATCGCGCGGTGCGGATGCAGCGATCATCGTGCCCATCGGGCTGCCGAGTTGCTCGATCAGCGAGCCGAGTCGCTCGTGGATCTGCGCATCGCTGTACGCGGTGGTCGGCAAGAACGTGGTCGCCGGCCAGCTGCCGAGGAACGCGAGCGTCTGCGTCGTGTCCTCCTCGGTGACGCCGCTGCGCGCGGTCGCGACATCCGGCTCGGCATGGAGAAACGTCAGGAGAGACTCGGCCGCGTCGTGGAGCGCCTCCGGTTTTCCCGAGAGGTCGATCACCATCACCTTCGAGATTTCACTCTCGGCGAGAATGGTCGCGATCTGCGCGGCGCGATTCTGGCTGTCGTCCGGCAGGAACGACGTGATCTTGGTCGTGAACCGGAGGTGCGATGTGGCGAGTGCGAACACCAGCGCGGTGATCGCCACAACGAAGATCGTCGCGGCTCTCGCGCGCCTGCGCGTCACAACGCTCCGAACGCCGCCGTGATCTCGCTGTCCGCCACGTCGCCGTTGTTCTTCAGATCCGAGAGCGTCAGGACCGTCGTGTCACCGCTGGTCTCGGTGATGTCGACACCGGTGAGGTCTCCGCGCGTTCCGTACACGGCGATCTTCGCGACGAGCTTCTTGAGCGAATCGGTCTTGGGCGTGAACACGAGCGCCCATCGGTCCGTGTCGCTTCCGTAGAGGCCGATCGCGAACGACTTCTCGAGCGCGACGCGATCGCCGCGCAGCACCGACGGGAAGATCAGGGCGAACGCCTTGAGGTCCTTGCTCTTGTCGAGCGGGATTTCCTCGCTGTGGTTCGCGTCCTTGAACTTCAGCGTGGTCGGCGTGATCACCACGCTGGTGACCTTGGGTTTCGTGGTGAGCCGCGCGACGCCCCGGTCCCGCGAGAACACGATCGTGCCGGTCGAACGCAGCGGGTGGGCGAGCAGCTTGACCGACTTCTCCTCGGTAAACGTCGCGCGCATGCGGTCGAGCTTGAATAGCTTGAAGACCGGATCGAGGGCGGCGTCGTGCTTCGCTTCGCCGGTGATGACGGAGGAGGGCGCTGCCTTGGGATCAGGAGCGGCTGCGGCTGTGCTCGCGCAGAGGGCGGCGGCCGCCAGTGCAGATGCGATGCGCACTACTCGACGCCGGGGAACTTGGCGCCCTGATGGCGGATCATGTTGTCGATCATCACGATGACATCCTCGATGGTCTTGAGATGGGGAATCTTCGCCTCATCCAGTGGGACGCCAGTGACGTCCTCGACCTTCACCGCTAAATCCATCGCATCGAGAGAATCGAGATCCAGGTCCTCGGTCAGGCGGGTTCCAGGCTGCACGAGGTCGGGCTCGACCTGGAACAGTTCCTTCATCATGAGCTGGATTTCGCTCAGGATTTGGGCCTTTGAAGGGAGGGCCATCGGTCGGGAGGTTTAGTTGAGACGGGTGGGGAATACAAGTCAGATCGTGACGTAGAGTCGGCGTGATGCCGCCCCGAGAACGCGTCCCAAAGGCGTATCACCAGGTGCACGCGCTCGCGTTTTCGCCGCTGCTTTTCAACGCCGCGATGGCGGCCCGGAACATGGGCGTTCTCCACGCGGTGCAGAAGGCAAAGCGTGCGGGCATCACGCCAGCCGACGTCGCGACCCAGGCCGCCGTTTCGCTCTACGCCGCACGGGTGCTGCTCGAGGGCTGCCTCGCTCTCGAGCTCGTCGCGTTCGATGGGACGCTGTATCGACTCACCGATGCCGGTCACCTCTGGTTGACCGACCGCATGACCCAGGTCAACGCGAACTTCGTGCAGGACATCTGCTACGCGGGTGCGGCTCATCTCGAGGAGAGCCTGCGCACGGGGACACCTGCCGGCCTCAAGGTGTTCGGCGAGTGGTCCACGATCTACGAGGGGCTCACGCAACTCCCCGAGCACGCGCAGAAGAGCTGGTTCGAGTTCGATCATTTCTATTCGGACCAGGCGTTCCCTCACGCGTTCCCGCGCGTCTTCGATGCCAAGCCCGCGCGCCTCCTCGACGTCGGTGGCAACACCGGCAAGTGGGCGCTGTTCTGTCTCACGCGCGATCCTGCCGTCGAGATCACCGTGCTCGATCATCCCGGCCAGCTCGGGAAGCTGCAGCAGAATGCCGTTGCGGCGGGCGTCGCCAATCGCTTGCGCACGCGCCCGATCGATCTACTCGATCACTCGCTCGCGTTTCCCACCGGCTTCGACGTCGTGTGGATGAGCCAGTTCCTCGACTGCTTCAGCGAGGACGACATCGTGAAGCTCCTCGAGCGCGGTCGCGCGGCGCTGGCTCCCACCGGGCGTCTTCACATCCTCGAATCGTACTGGGACAGGCAGCCGAACGAAGTGGGCGAGCTCTGCGTCCAAGGCACGAGCCTCTACTTCTCGTGCATGGCGAACGGAACGAGCCGCATGTACCACTCGCAAGACTTCATCGATCTCATCCCGAAGGCCGGCCTCCGGATCGAGCTGGATCAAGCGATCGGATCAGCGCACACGATGTTCACCTGCGTACCGGCCTGACCGGGCGCACGAGAGCTGATCGGTCGAGCCCGAGCCCGAGCCCGAGCCCGAGCCCAGAGCCCGCGATTTCGTGGACAACTGGCGGGTTGCTGGCCGATAGACGCGGCAACGAGCTTGAGAACGTGCGCTCGACGTCTATCAAGCCACGGTCCAGTTCCTTGCGCTGGCCGACACCGGCGCGGGTGATCGCGACCTTCACGGCGATAGTCGTCAAGATCGCGGGCTCGGGCTCGGGCTCGACTCGAGCTGCTCAGCCGTTCGTGTGGCCGGCGTTGCGCTGCGCTTCGATGAACTCGGCGAGGTGCTTCACGGAGCGAAACGCGGCGCGCGTGTTCTCGTCCTGGCTGACCTTCACGTCGTACCTGCGCGAGATCGCCGTCGCGAGCTCGAGCGCATCGATGGAATCGAGACCGAGGCCGTCTCCGAACAGTGCGTCGGTATCGGAGATCGACGCGGGGTCGACGTCCTCGAGCTGGAGCGACTCGACGATCAGCTCCTTGATTTCTGGGTACAGACTAGAGCTCACGGTGCGCCTCCGAGGCCTCCAGAATAGCCCAACACGTCCCTGTAGCGCTGCTCGACGGCATGCGCAGTCTCACGGCTCGAGTCACCCGGAGTGATCGCGGCGAACGGCCGTACCGTGTTCACCGCCATCCGGTCGGAGACCTTCCAGATCGGGAGCCGTTTGGTGAGCGCGGGTGGCTCACAGGTGAGCGCCACGAGCACGATCGGCACGTTCGCGCGCTTGGCCAGCTCGAACGCTCCGCGATGGAATGTGCGTAACGGTCCGCCGAGCGGCGTCCTCGTTCCCTCGGGGAAGATCAGCACGTCGAAGCCCATCTTCAGCCGTTCCTCGGCCTCCCGGAGCATGTGAAGGCCGACCGGGACGTAGCCAATGGCCCGCACGAGCGGCCGCAGCAGCGGATTGTTCGCGAGCGATGGTCGTGCGATCGCGACGATGTTTGGAAACAGCGACGAGATGGATGTCACGTCGCACAGGGTCGGATGATTCGAGACGACCACGCACGGCTGATCCGCGGGCACGCCATCGGCACGGAGCGCGCTGGCTTCCGTGTGACGGTGGTAGAGCCGCAGGGTCTTCATCGTGAAGTGGAACAGGTGGAACCCCTGTCGTACGAACCGATTCACGCGATGCAGCTTGGTCGCGCGCGTCCCCGGCCACAGCCAGAGCAGCGGCAGGATCAGCCATCCGATGATGACGCTACCGCCCCAGAACATGGCGAAGCAGAGCCCCACGCCCGCCGCGCGGAGGCCGCGGACCAGGTAGTAGATCGGCGCCGGCAAGAAGCGCTTGAACGGATACATGACCGCGTCCGTCGGCATCGCGCCGGTTTCGGCATCGTCACTCACGCACGCACCCCGCAGCCGGATCGGCGAGGGAGATGCAGCGCAGACCGCGCTGTGCGCACGTCGCGAGCAACGACTCGACGGCCGCGATCGTGGGCGCTCGTTCACGGCCGCCGCCGAGTCCGGTGCCGTCGTGCAACGTGACGATCGCGCCCGCGGTGAGCTTCGGCGCGATCCGCCGCACGATCGCGTTCGCGGTGGTCGCGAGCGAGTCGAGGCCGCGGACCGTCCACGTCACACAGACGAGGCCCTGATCGATCGCGAAGCTCGCCCATCCCGACGAGAAGTGCGGCGTTCGCAATCCCTGCGGCGGTCGGAACAGGGTGGGGCGCTCGCCGGTGATCTTCGCGACCTCGTCGATCGCTTCCTCGATCTCGCGGCGGACGTACCTGCGCGAGCCGAAGTGAAACTTCAGCACGTGGTGCTGCGTGTGCGTGCCGATCGCGTGTCCCTCGCGGTGAATGCGCGCGATCACGTCGGGATGTTGCGCCGCCCGCGCGCCCAGGACAAAGAACGTCGCCTTCGCGCCATGTGTCGCGAGCACGTCGAGAATCTGCGGCGTGAACTGCGGATCCGGTCCGTCGTCGAACGTCAGTGCGATCACCGGCGCGGTGGTCGGCAGCCGATTCACGACGCGCGCGAAGTACTGGCTGCGCGGTGACGCGATCGCGAACGTGAAGAACGCGATCGTGGCCAGCACGATCGTGAGCGCGAGCGGTGTGAACCACCCGCTGGGCGCGAGCCTCCACGCCGCGAGGAGCGCGCAGACCGCAACGCCTTTCACGGCGAACGCCTTCAGCACGGAGCCCCGATCTCGTTGCTCATCGGGCTAGACCGCCGCGAGGACGAGGCTCGTGTTGATGCCGCCGAACGCGAACTTGTTGCACATGACCCGGTGGAGAGTCGCGGCGCGGGACTCCTTGGTCACGTAGTCGAGCGGCGCGCAGCCGTCTCCCACGACCTCGAGGTTGCGCGTCGGGGCGATCCATCCCTCGCGCAGCATGCTGATCGAGAATGCGACCTCGAGCGCGCCGCACGCCCCGAGCGTGTGACCGAGGTGGCCCTTGAGCGAGCTCACCGGAACGCGCTCGCCGAACAACTCGTGGGTTGCCTTGCTCTCCGCGACGTCGCCGATCAGCGTGCCGGTCGCGTGCGCGTTCACGTAGTCGATCTGCGACGCACCGATGCCCGCAGATTTGAGCGCGAGCTCCATCGAACGTCGCATGCCGTCGATCGACGGGTTCGTGACGTGAGTGCCGTCGCAGTTGGTGCCGTAGCCGATGATCTCTGCGTAGATCTTGCGGCCGCGGCTCTTCGCGCGTTCGTACTCCTCGAGGACGAGCGTGCCCGCGCCTTCGCCGATCACGAGGCCATCGCGACGTGCGTCGAACGGGCGGGGCGTGAGCTCGGGCGTCGCGTTGAACGCCTTGCTCGCGGCATGCAGCATGTCGAACACGGCGGCGTGCGAGTAGTGAAGCTCCTCGGCACCGCCGCACACCATGACGTCGGCGAGACCGGTCGCGATCGTCTCGTACCCGGCACCGATCGCCTGGCTGCCACTCACGCACGCCGCGGACGTGCTGATCACGCGGCCCTGCACACCGAAGTGCGTCGCGAGATTTGCGGACGTGGTGTGGCTCATGAACTTGAGGTACGTCGTCGCGGATAGGCCCAGAAACCCGTTCTGTGCGATCAGCTTGCGGCACCACGCTTCGTTCGCGTGCGACGACCCATGCGTGCTGCCGTACGCGAGACCCACGGTGCCGTCGGTGAGCTCGGAGGCGGGGAGGGCAGCATCGTCGATCGCGATGGTCGTGGCGATCGTGGCGAGCTGCGCGACGCGTCCCATCGAGCGTGCAGCGCGGTGCGGAATCTCCAGCTCGACCGGCACGCGGACCGGAGCGGCGACGCGCGGCGAGAAATGCGTGATCTCGTTCCACTCGGGCATCGCGACGATGCCGCTCTCGTTCGCTCGGAGCCGTGCGGATGCCGCCTCGTAGTTACAGCCCAGGGGGCTGGCGAGGCCGATTCCGGTGACGACCACCCGTCTCATCCTCGTTTGGTATCACGATCTTAGAGTCCCCCGGAGATCGATATGACCTGCCCCGTGATGTAGCTCGCCCGGTCGCTCGCCAGGAAGGCGACGGTGTCTGCCACCTCCTGTGCGGTTCCGACGCGCTTCATCGGGATGACCTTCAGAAGTTCTTCGATCGGCGCCCCCGCGAGCATCTCGGTATCGATCGGGCCGGGCGCGACCGCGTTCACCGTGATCTTGCGACTGGCCAGCTCGAGCGCCAGCGCTTTGGTCGCCCCGATGAGGCCGGCCTTTGCCGCCGCGTAGTTCACCTGCCCGCGATTGCCGATCACGCCCGCGATGCTCGCCACGTTGATGATCCGGCCCCACTTGCGCCGCGCCATCGGCATCACCAATGGCTGGGTCACGTGAAAGAACCCGTCGAGCGTGGTGTCGACCACGCGATGCCACGCGTCCCCCGACATTCCCGGGAACGCTGCATCCGCTGCCACGCCCGCGTTGTTCACGACGATGTGAACTTCTGTTTGTGCGAGCACGGCATCGATCGATGCCTTGGCTGCCGCGGCGTCGCGAACATCGAACTGGCTGACCCACACCTGCGTGCCGCCCGCTCGCAGCTCGTCGGCCACCGCATCTGCCGCGGCGCGCTGTGCGACGCACGTCAGGACGAGGTCCATGCCCTCCGCGGCGAGGGTCCGCGCGATCGCCGCGCCGATGCCGCGGCTCGCACCCGAAATCAGGGCCACTCGCTTGGTCATGCTGCACCTTCCATGACCGACAGTTGCAGCCGAACACAGAGCTCGTCGCGTCGATGCACCGTCGCGTCAAACGTCGTCAGCGGCGCGGCGCTGGTTAGCCGCGTCGCGGTGATGGTCAGCTCGTCGCCGACGGCAAAGGTCTCCACGTAGAGCGTTGCTTCGCGGCAGCTGATCAACATGCCCGGCCTCGGTTTTTCTGTGTGCGCACCCGCGTTCGCATGAATCGCACACGCCTGTGCGACGACCTCGAGCATCGCACTCGCGTGCACGATGCCATCGCGAACGAAGATGCAGTCGGCGCGCAGCGTCGTCGAGCACGTGACGCGGTCGGCGGTCACCTCGTCGATGCGATCGAGTAACAGCATCGGCGGCCGATGCGGCAAGTATCCGGCCAGGGCATGCGGGGCGCTCATCGTGCAGCCACCCTCAGCTCGAGCGCTTGCGTCGGGGAGAGCTGACCCAGATGAACGGTCGCCGCGGCGTCCAGGCGAATCGCTTCCGCGAGCTGCGCCAGCGTCGTGCCGGCATCGATGGGCGCGCGTGCCTCGTCGACGATCGCGAGCTGCGCCGCGCGGCCAGTGTCTTGTGCGAGGAGGAACGCCGCTCCGATTCCGCTGGGTTCCGAAGGACCATGGAAGACGGCCGGGATGGGCTCGTCGGCGATGCTGAGCAGCACGTCGCGATCGGCGTCGAGTACGGTCAACGCGGCCTCGAGCCAGCTCGCCGCGATCGCATTGGCGCCGGTCAGCGTCGTCGAGGCGGCGGTGTTGCCGGTCGCGACCGAGTACAGACCCGAGGGCGTGTTGTGGACGCTGAGGGCGAACCGCGCCGAGCTCACGACGCGATTGTCGCGAAAGTCGGCGATCAGATTCTCGGCGGTCTGGATCTCGCCATGCGTCGTCGCGAACACGGTCACCGGCGGGCGCTCTGGCTCGATCGTCAACGCGCCGGCGACCTCCATGTGGAGTTGCGTGACCAAGCTGGTGAAGCGACGCGCGCGCCCGACGAGCAGCTTGTACGCGGGGGGCGTGGCCTCGCGCTCGATGCCCGCGATGACATCGTGCGCCGACGCGTGGCGCGTGGAGAACAGCGACACATCGCGGATGCAAAGCTCGATCATGGAGCCACCTGCGAGAGCACGACGCTCGCGTTGGAACCGCCGAAGCCGAACGCATTGACGAGCACGTGGCGAACGCGCGCCTCGGTCAGCCGTGTCACGAGCGAGATCCCGAGCGCGTCGTCGACGGGAGCCGTCAGTCGCGTCGCAGGAATCACCTGGCGGCGGATCGATTCGAGCGCGAGGACCAGCGAGGTCAGTCCCGCGGAGCCGAGCGTGTGGCCGGTCAAGCTCTTCGTCGCTGTCATCGGTACCGCGCCCTCGAACACGCGAGACGCGGCGAGCGCTTCCGCGGTGTCGTTGAGCTTTGTGCCCGTGCCGTGTGCGCTGACGAAGTCGATCTCGCTCGCGGCGAGTGAGGCCCGCGCGAGTGCTTCGCGCATCGCGAGCTGACCGCCGAGGCCTTCGGGATGCGGGCTCGTGTGGTGATACGCGTCGCTCGCGGCGCCGATGCCACTGACCTGCGCCAGTGCGTCGGCACGCGTCGCATCCGTCGCGCGCTCGAGCACGACGTACGCCGATCCTTCGCCGAGCGTGATGCCGTTGCGCGCGGTCGAGAACGGCTCCGTCGCCGTCGGTGCGAGCAGGCCGAGGCTATGAAATCCGTAGATCGTCGTCCGGCATAGCGAGTCGGCGCTTCCGACGATGACGGCGTCCGCGATGCCGTGATCGATCAGTCGCGCGGCGGTCGCGAGGCCCTTGAAGCTCGACGAGCATGCCGTCGAGATCGCGATCCGCGGACCGCTCGCACCGAGGTTGTGCGCGATCGAGTCGCTCGTGGCGTCCATCAGGTGATCCGCATAGCTGAACACCGCAGGAGCCGGCCGCAGCGGCGAGGGCGCGATGGCACGTTCGCTCTGTTCGAGACCGCCGGTGGAGCTCGCGAACACGTACGCGACTCGCATGGATCCCCACCGCGCGACGGTTCGTGCGGCCGCCGACCGCAGCTGGCGCACTGATGCAAAGGCGACGCTCGCGAGCCGCGTTTGCGCGCAGGGAAAATCGAGGTCGTCGGGCAGCGTCGGCAGCACGCCCAGCAGCGTCGTGAACGGGAGCTCCTCGAACGCGCGGCTCGCCGAGAACGCATCGCGCGCCGCGAAGGCGCCGGCCGTCACGTCGTCGGTTGTCGTGCCCTGGCAGTTCGCGATGGCGGCACCAGTGATGACGTGCGCGGTCACGTCGGACTGTCGACCTTTGCGGCGGTCCCATCCCGGCACATCGCCGCGAGCGCGGTCAGGCGGCGTTTCGAGGCGTGCCCCGTGTAGGGATTCTTCACGTCCCACGCGTAGCCCGCGAGCACCGAACAGATCATCCGATGGATCGGCGGCGACTTCTCGGGGAAGAAGATCACGTCCTGCAGCGTGCCGTCGTACCAGCCGTTGACGAACGTGCGGAACGTCTCGATGCCGTACATGAGCGGCTGTGCGAACGCGGTCTCCCAGTCGACGCGCTCGCCCGCGAGCTGGCGGTGGAGCAGATCGGCGGCGAGCTTCGCGGAGTGCAGCGCGATGGTGACGCCGGACGAGAACACCGGATCGAGAAACTCCGCTGCGTTGCCGAGCAGTGCGAAGCCCGGCCCGTGCAGCGTGGTGACGTTCGCCGCGAAGCCGACGATGTCACCGACGGGGCGCACCGTCTTGGCGTCGGCGGGCACCAGCTCGCGCAGCTTTGGCTCGTCGGCGACCATGGCCCAATATTTTTCTTCGTCGGTCCCGGTGAACGATGCGAGGTGCTCGCGCGACGCGACAAACCCCAGCGAGCTCGTCCCGTTCGGAAACGGAATCAGCCACGACCACACGTCGTGCTTGGTCGGGTGAATGCCGATGCGGATCTTTTGCCGATCGAACGCACCGGCCGCGATTCCGTCGCGCACGTGGCAGAACCGCGCCGCGCGGACCGGAAAATTCGATGGCCGTTCGAGCTGGAGAAGCTTCGCGAGCGTGCGCCCGAAACCCGATGCGTCGAGGACAAACCGGGGGCGGTAGGTGACGACAGTGCCGTCTTCCGCGCGCGCGGTGACCGTCGGCGAACTACCTGGTTCGAACGCCGTGATCTCCACGCCGTACCGCACCGTCGCCCCGAACCGCTCCGCTTCCTTCGCGAGCAGGTGATCGAACTCCGCGCGCTGCACCTGGAACGTGAAGCCGATGCCGGGCGTGAACTTCTGCGAGAAGTTGAACTCCGACTCCAGCTCGCCACGCACGAACGACGCACCGTTCTTGAACTGAAAGCCGTGGCCGACGACCGCGTCGAGCAAGTTGGCGTCGGCGAGCAACTGGGACGTGTACGCGAGAAGGCTCTCTCCGATCGAGAACCGCGGGAAGTGCTGGCGCTCGACGACGAGAACGGAGTGACCGCGTTGCGCGAGGAGCGCGGCAGCCATCGAGCCCGCGGGCCCGGCGCCCACGATCAGAACATCCGGCTCGCCCGACAATCAGCCCCCCGGAGCACCGGGCGGCGGCGGCGCGACAGCCGGAGGCGGGCCGGTGAGGGCCAGCCCGAACTCGTAGTCAGTCACCAGCCTCTGCGTGGCTTCTGCGAGCGCGTTGGACAGTGCTTCGTTGAAGTTCTCGGGGTTGTGCGTCCGGCCCCAACGGGTGCTGGTGCCCTCGTACATCTTCGACCAGCCCGTCTGGTTCGCGCCCTTCTTGACGGTGACCTGCAGGCGAACGGTCCCCTGGAACGAGCCGCCCTCGACGACGTTGTATTCGACCAATTCGATCTCGAGCCCCGCGACGGGCGGTTCGGTGAGCCGCGCACCCGCAGCGCGCAGCATGTCGCCGATCTTGTCCGCCGCGTACTGCCCGACGTTCATCGACGTGCGGACGACGAATCCATCGTCCTCGAAGGTCCCGACCTGCGTCGGGTCTTGCCGGACGTCGCGCACGACGAGCGCCAAGGGCATGGTGGCCAGCGCTTGCTGCACGTTCGGGATGGCACGCGGCGGTCGGTCGACGCCTTGCCACTGAAGTTGAAGGTTCTGGATCTGACCGTGGCCACACGCCGCGGTTACCACCATCAGAGCGATCAGGAGGGCACGCACGGCCCTAGCCATATCACAAGCACTAACCCCAGAGATCACCTGGGTTGATACGAGCCCGAGCCAAGAGCGCGAAGCGCTCGGAGCCCGAGCCCGAGCCCGATCTTCTTTGGGCGGCTGGGTTCGTCGAAGTAGGTCACGTGCACTCCGATTCGGAATCGAAAATCGCGGGCTCGGGCTCGGGCTCGGGCTCGGGCTCGACTCGGATCAGCACAGCCGGACTCTGGGGTTAGAGGCAGGGGCCTGCGGTCCACGTCGTATACGAGCTGTACGTCGCGTCGTCGTACACGTCCTCGCTCGTGACGCACTGGCCCGCGCTCGCGGTGACGCCGTGGCCGGCCGGGTCGGTCTCGATCGAGAGCGAGCCAGTCGTCACTTTGATCTGACCGCTATCCTCGTCGCCGTGGAGAGCGCCGGTGAGCAGGACGCGCGTGACGTCGAAGTTCTCGATCGTGTCACCGATCACAGAGTGATCCGTCGCGATGCGCAGGTCGAACGCGGGCTGCACGGAGAGCGTCGCGCCGGTGGTAGCGTCGGCGGTCAGCGTCGCGTCGAGCTTGCGGCCGTTATCGGGGTTGAGGTCGATCGCGTACGCGGTCGCACCATTGTGGGTGACGCGCGTCGTGTGATCGCCGAGCGAGATGTTCGTGACCGCGATCTGGCCATCGGTCAGCGTCGCGCTCGCCGTCGCGCCCGGGAGGTCGAGACCAAAGCTGTCAGTGTCATCGGGGACGGAGAGCGTCGTCGCACCGACGGCGATCGCGAGCGCACCCGTCTGCGCGTTGCCGTCGAGATCGAGGTGCAGCCCGTGCGCGGCCTTGGTCGCGAAGTGGAACGCGGTCGGCCCGGTGAGTGATTCACCCTGGTCAGCGACGGCAACGGAGAGGTCGCGGTCGACGTTCAGGTCGAGGGCGACGTGGGACGCGCCGAGCACGTCGAGCGTAGCCGTGACGGCACCCGCGAGGTCCACCGTCGGTGCTTGCTCGCCGAGCGCGGTCGCGACCGTCTGGATCGCACTCTCCGCATCGTCCAGATCGACGGAGACCGCGAGCGACGACGAGGTCAGCGCGACAGATAGCGGCTCGTCGTGGTCCGCGCCGATCTGAACGCTGAACCGCAGCGTGCTGCCGGACTCGGTCACGCGAACGCGCATCCCGACGTCAGCCCAGTGCGGCGCGCACTCCGGGTCGTCAACTGGATCGCCGCAGACGAGGGACGCGGGAATCGCGTAGATGCCAGGCTCGACCTCGTTCGCGTCGGTGAAGACCTGCTCGTCGAGCTCGTCGATGATCTGCTGGGTGTCGAACGTATCGGTCGGATCGTCAGGCGCGACGGCGCTGCCGCCGCTCGTCGAGACGGACGTCGATCCGAAGAAGCCGCCGAGAAAGCCCGGGACGTTCAACTTCGCCGTCGCGCCGTCGTTTGCAGCGACGGCTTGATCGAGGACGTTCTTCAGATCCGACGAGATGCGCGTGCGCACCGTCGAAGCAGTGGGCGTCGTGGCTGGATCGGATCCGCCACCGCATGCAGCGAGCGAGATCAGCAGAAGCGAGGAGGCAGTGAATAAAGTCCGCGTCATGGGGAACAGGGACTCTTCAGTCTTCGTGCCTGTCACCCAGCGTCGTTCGTTTGCCGGATCGTGCCGCGACATCCGGGGCAAGCGAGTGATTTCACGTCGCAGTGGTTGTCAGCGGTTCGTCGATCAGACGGATCTTCACCGTGAAAATGCGACCCAGGTGTCGCTTGTCGTTGGCCGCTTGCACGGAGTTGCGCGTTTACCGGATCGTGCCGGCAGATCCCGCACTTGGAGCACGTACCGACGCGCGACCGAGCGTGCATGCATTGTAGCGTCGTGCGGTGAAACAAATTCTCCTCGGAATCCTGACGGTAGCGGTAGTTGGGTGCAGTGGCGACGACGGCGGCTCGGGCGGCGGCTCGGGTGCCGACGGCGGCTCGGGTGGCTCGGATAGCTCGGGCGTCGATCCGAGCACGAAGGCGGTCGGTCTCTCGTCCGCCGACGCGATGAAGCTCTGCGAATACACGTCTTCGAAGCCGAATCGCCACGTCGAATGTGGCGACGGGCAGTCGTTTGATCTCGAGACGAAGACGCTCGCCGCCTGCCTTAGCAGTATCCCTACCAACCCCGCATGCACGGCGACGGTCGGCGACTACGAGGGATGTGCAAACGCGTTTGCTACGGACTCCGACGCAGTGCTGTGTAGCGCGCTGTTCCCGCCGGAGTGCGAGACGGTCGTCTCCTCGGCGTGCGTCGGTAGCTGACGGTTACCAGGCGTCTTTGGGACGCGGACCCGCGATGCAACGCTCGTTGGCCGCTTGCACGGACATGGTCGCGCGATGACACGCCAATGCGATCGCCTGCTGCGCGTTCGGCTCGGGGTTCGCCTTACGGCCCGCCGCGAAGTCCTTCTGCGCGCGATCGAGCCACGCATCGAGGTCCCTGCGATCGTCCTTCTCGAGGTTCTTGCAGGTCTGGAAGCTCTGAATCGCCGTCGTCATGGCGTCGCACTCCTCGACCATCCCGCGGAGCTTCATCGGGGGATCGGCGGGAATTGGCGGACCGGGCTCGACGGGGGGCGGCGGCTTGCTACACCCAATCGCGGCCGTCACTCCCACGGATGCTATGGCGAGAATGGTGAGGAATGCGCTCGGGAGTGTCGGACGCATGCGGTAAATCTGAGCTGCTTTTACCATGCCCGGGTTCACCCATCTCCACGTCCACACGCAGTACAGCCTGCTCGACGGTGCGATCCGCGTAAAGGACCTGTTCCCCAAGGTCAAAGAGCTGGGTATGGACTCTGTCGCGGTCACCGACCACGGCAACATGTTCGGCGCGATCGACCTCTATACCGAGGCCAAGGCGGCGGGCACCAAGTTGATCTTCGGCTGCGAGACGTACGTCGCCGCGACCGACCGCACCGATAAGACCAATCGGCGCAACTACCACCTGATCCTCCTCGCCAAGAACGAGGTCGGCTACAAGAACCTCACGTACCTCAACTCGATGGGGTACCTCGAAGGGTTCTATTACAACCCGCGCATCGACAAGGCGCTGCTCAAGAAGCACAGCGACGGGTTGATCGGCCTCTCCGCGTGCCTCGGCGGGGAAATCGCGCAGACACTCGAGAAGAACGGCGTCGCGGCCGCCGAGGATGTCGCCAAGGAGTACGCGTCGATCTTCGCCGAGGGGGACTTCTTCCTCGAGCTGATGCCGACGCCCACGCCCGAGCAGGACACGTTGAACGGCGAGCTCATTCGGATGAGCAAGAAGCTCAACATCCCGCTCGTCGCGACCAACGACTGTCACTACGTGAGCCGCACGGATGCTGGCGCGCACGACGTGCTGATGGCGATCCAGACCGGCAAGTCGCTCAAGGACGAGAAGCGCCTCAAGCACACGGTCGACAGCTACTACATCAAGTCGCCGGAAGAGATGAACTCGGCGTTCAAGGACGTCGGCCAGGCGCTCGAGAACACGGGCCTCATCGCGAGCCGCTGCGACGTGAAGCTCAAGTTCGACCAGACGTACCTGCCGACGTACAAGGTCCCAGAGGGCGAGACGCTCGACTCGTACATCGGCGCGATCGTGACCAAGGGCCTCGAGCGTCGCTTCCGCGAGATGACCGCGCGCGGGCTCAAGTTCGACGTCGATATCTATCGCGCCCGTTGCGACACCGAGCTCGGCGTCATCAAGAAGATGGGCTTCTCGGGCTACTTCCTCATCGTGTGGGACTTCATCAACCACGCGAAGGAGAAGGGGATCCCCGTCGGTCCTGGCCGCGGATCTGGTGCTGGTAGTGCCGTCGCGTGGGCGATGCGGATCACGGATATCGACCCCATCGAGTTCAAGCTGCTGTTCGAGCGCTTCTTGAACCCCGAGCGCGTGTCGATGCCCGACTTCGACGTCGACTTCTGCATGAATCGCCGCGGCGAGGTCATCGACTACGTCAAACAGAAGTACGGCAACAACAACGTCGGTCAGATCGCGACGTTCTCTCAGCTCAAGGCGCGCGGCGTCATCCGCGACATCGCGCGCGCGATGGAGATTCCGTTCGGCGAGGCCGACAAGCTCGCGAAGCTCGTGCCCGAGCCCGTCGCGGGCAAGACGCCGCCCGTGCGCGAAGCGATCGAGCAGACGCCCGAGCTCAAGGCGCTCTACGCGGACAGCCCGCTGCATCGCGAGCTCCTGGATCTCGCGGCTGCGCTCGAGGGCCTGAACCGCAACGCCGGTATGCACGCGGCCGGCATCGTCATCGCCGAAAATCCCTTGTGGGAGTACGTCCCGTGCTTCCGCGGGCAGAACGACGAAATCGTCACGCAGTTCGCGATGAAGGAGGTCGAGAAGGCCGGCCTCGTCAAGTTCGACTTCCTCGGCCTGAAGACGCTCACCGTCATCGACACCGCTGTGAAGCTGATCAATCAGCAGCGCCGCGCGGCCGGTAACGATGAAGCGTTCGACATCGACCTGATCAACCGCGAGGACGCGGGCGTCTACAAGATGGTCGCGCGCGGCGATACGACGGGCGTGTTCCAGTTCGAGTCGAGCGGCTTCCGCGAAATGCTGAAGAAGCTAAAACCTGACTGCCTCGAGGATCTCGTCGCCGCCGGCGCGCTGTATCGCCCGGGCCCGCTCGAGGGCGGCATGGTCGACACGTACATCGAGGTCAAGCACGGCCGTCAACCGGCGGACTACATGTACCCGACGCTCGAGCCGGTGCTCAAAGACACCCACGGCGTCATCGTCTACCAGGAACAGGTGATGCAGATCGCGCAGGTCCTCGCGGGCTACTCGCTCGGCGGCGCCGACTTGTTGCGACGCGCGATGGGTAAGAAGAAGGCCGAGGAGATGGCCAAGCAGAAGGCCGCCTTCATGGAGGGCGCGGCCAAGCAGAAGGTCGATCCCAAGAAGGCCGGCGACATCTTCGATCTCGTCGAGAAGTTCGCGGGCTACGGTTTCAACCGTTCGCACTCGGCCGCGTACGGCTGGATCTCGTACCAGACGGCGTATCTCAAGCATCACTACCCGCACGAGTTCATGTGCGGCCTGATGTCGTGCGACGCCGATAACGTCGACAACATCGTCAAGTTCATCGCCGAAGCACGGTCGATGGGCCTGACCGTCGAGCGCCCCGACATCAACGAGTCGCTTTCGGACTTCTCCGTCACGCCGCGCGATGGTGCGCTGGGCGGCAAGATCATTCGCTTCGGCCTTGGCGCCGTGAAGGGTGTCGGCGGTAACGCCGTCGATGCGATCATCGAGGCGCGCAACAAGGACGAGGGCAAGTTCACGTCGCTGTTCGAGGTGTGCCGCCGCGTCGATACGCAGAAGATGAACCGCCGTGTGCTCGAGCAGCTGGTCAAGGCCGGTGGTCTCGACGGGTTCAATCACCACCGCGCCAAGCTGCTCGCCGCTCTCGACACCGCGCTCGAGCGTGGCGCCGCCGAACAGCGCGATCGCCGCACGGGACAGACGTCGCTGTTCGGCTTGTTCACCGCCGCGGAGCCGCCCAAGGCAGCTGGTGCTCCCGCCGCGGGTGAGACGTACACCGACGTCGAGGAGTGGAACATCAAGCAGCTGCTCGCGTTCGAGAAGGAAGCGCTCGGTTTCTACGTCTCGGGCCACCCACTCGATCGCTACCGCGGTGACCTCCAGCGCTACGCGACGGCGACGACCAGCTCGTTCACGGCCGGCACGCGCGGTGTCGGTGATAACGCTGTCGGCGGCATCGTCAGCCAGTACCGCGAGATGATCACGAAGAAGGGCGACAAGATGGCCCGCTTCATGTTGGAGGACGCAGAGGGCACGCTCGAGGTCATCGCGTTCCCCAAGACGTTCGAGAAGGTCCGCCACGTCCTCGTCTCCGACGAGCCGATCCTGTGCACGGGCGCGGTCAAGAACGAGGGCAACTCCGAAGCGCCCGAGTGGAAGATGCTGCTCGAGAAAGCCGAGCCGCTCTCCGCGATGCGCGAGGCCAAGTCGACGCGCGTGGACATCCATATCAAGGCGGACTCGGTCACCCAGGAAATGATCGACGAGCTCAAGACGGTGCTGCACAACGCCACGCGCGGTAACTGCATGGCGGTGCTGCGCCTGCGCATCCCGTCGCGCAGCGAGATCGTGGTGCCGCTCCCCGAAGCGTGGGCCGTCGCGCCGACCGAAGATCTGCTCTCGCGCCTCGATCGCTTGTTCGGCGATCGCGCTGCGACGCTCGGTTAGGCGCTACGGCGTAGTTTCGCAGCGCGCGCGGTTCCCGCGAGCGTCTTGAGTGGGCTCTCGCTGTCCGCCATCCGGACATCGAGCAAACGGCGAGAGCGGGTAGATAGTTCCGGCCAAACGCTCACCGCAGCGATAACATCTGCCGCGCGCGGGGCTTCGTTGAATAGCGAGGGCGCGTTGGCGTTAATCCCGGCATGACTAACTCGACTCGTTGGGTGATGGTGATGAGCGCGGCTGTGTTGACGGCCACTGGGTGCAAGTCGGAACCAAAGGCAGCTTCCGTCGGCGCGACGGAGCCGACCGTCGCCGCGAAGCCAAGCGAGGCCGCGAAGCCGTCCGGCGACCTTCCGGTGGTGGCGTCGATCACCGGCCTCAGCGTCGGGACGCTGCAGATCAAGCTGCCCGCCGGCTATCGCCAGGCGTACGCGCGCAAGTCCGACAACGATCAGGGCGAGCACGTGGAGATCGTCAAGGATGACCAGTCGGGGGCAACGATCGCTGTGGAGGTCGAGAAGCTCAGGTCGTTCGAGAGCGCGCGCAAGTCCTTCGGGGGATCCATCGCGGAGCAGGACCCGGGCGGCTGGACCGTCATCGGAGAAAGCAGCATCGGGCCGTTTGCGTTCGTGCAGCGCACGAAGCTCTCGGTCGTGTGCCATGGAGAGCCGTTCGAATCGATCGAGCAGGCCAAGCAGATGGCCGCGGCGTGCCGGACACTGACCAAGGTATCGGACGCGTCCACGCTTCCCCCCGGCACCGCAGAGGCAAACGCGAAGGAAGCCGCCTGCAAGAAGGCCTGTATGGCGGACGCCGGGAAGTCTGATGAGGACACCAAGGCGACGTGCGATGAACAGTGCTTCGTCGGTAAGTTCGACTGACGCTGGCGCGGAGCCCGTGAGCGGGTCCTCGAGGCGGTCTTCATCGTCCCCGTGCGGTTGGCGCACGCGGACCGCCTCGTGGCGCGAACGGACCGGCGTGGCGTTAGCGATGCAGCGCGTCCGGGCGCGACTTCACGGTCAGCCGCCCGTCCGAACCTTTATGAACCCGGCACGCAGAAAACCATTGCGACAAGTTAGCGGCTGGATAGGATGCCGCTCGGGGACCATGTCGAAGACGCTTCACGGGGTCGTGCTGTCTGTTCTGTCGTTGAGCGTCATCGCGTGCGCCTCGGGCGGGCAGGGCTCGCCGGATCCTGGCCAGGTGGATGCAGGCAACACGGACCATCCCATCGATGCCGGTAGCGGCCCGGGGATCGACGCCACCCCGGCGCTCGACGCGGCGGTCTCCGTCGATGCGGCGCCATCCATGACGATCGACGCGCCGCCCGGTTCGGGCCTGTTCTGCAGCGCCAACAGCGAGTGCACCAACGCGGGCGAGTGCTGCTTCACGTTCCTCGGCGCGAGTAGCACGGGCGTGTGCACCACCGGCGACGTGGTCTTCGGCGTCTGTATCCCGCCCACGAACTGATCGTCCTTCGCGCCGCTGCGCGCTGACTTCAGCCCAGGCCGAGCTCTTCGAGATCGTCGTCGTCGAGACCGAAGTAGTGCGCGGTCTCGTGCAGCACGGTGATGCGGATCTCCTCGGCGAGATGCTCCGCGTCCTGCGCATAGCGCTCGAGGTTGGTCTTGAACAACAGGATCGTCGTCACGCTGGGCTGCGCGTTGCCTTCCTCGGGCATTGGCGTGCCCTGGAAGAAGCCGAGCGAGCGCGGATCGAAGCCATCCGCAACGATGTCCACCGACGGCACGCCGTCGACAAGGATCGGCACTTTTGCGAGCAACTCGCGAATGTTCTCGGGGAGCTCCTCGAGCGTACCGACCGTGATCTTCTCGATCTCGTCGTCGCTGATCGAGAGCTCGGGCTTGGGGCCGGCGAGGTCGAGCTTGCGGACCTCTTGCCAGGCCGCGATCATCTTCTCGCGATCGCCCGTCATCTCGTAGACGCGACCGAGCGCGTGCGTCACGTCGGCGAGGCAGTCCGGATCGGCCTGCTTCGCGATGTCGAGCCACTTGATCGCGGTCGGCGCGTCCTCAGCGGAGATGGCGAGCTCGGCTGCATCGAGGGCGAGCTCGGGATCGTCGATGGCGGACGTAGCGAGCTCGGCGAGCGTTTCGCGAGCGGCGGGCAGATCTTCGCGCGCGATCAACGCTTCCGTCTTGAGGAAGATTCCCTCGATGAGGTCCTCTTCTTCGTCGATGAAATCAAACGCCTCGGCGAGCGTGTCGAGCGCCGCGTCCGGGTCGCCAAACTCGCGCAACTCGAGGCGCGCGATGCAGATGCGCGGCATCGGATCGTCGGGGCGAAGGACCTTGAGCGCCTGGTACTGCTCCATCGCGTCCTCGGCGTCCCCGTTCGCATCGGCGACGGCGGCGGCGAGCTGGATCACGTCCGCATGCTTGCGATCCACGCGGCGGGCGCGCTCCAAGGCGGACTCGGCGTCGTCGATACGGCCCTCTTCCAGGGCGGCAAAGCCGCGTTCGACGTCAGCGATCATGCGTTCCAGCCGTTCCATGCGGCGTAGATACTCCGATTTGCGGGAATGCGCACCGCTCGCTCGGCGTTCATGCGCACCTCGATCTCCGTCGATTTGCAGTAGGCGCCTCAGCTCGCTAGTGTCCTGGCTGTGAACCTCGTCGCACGCATCGTCCTCTTCGCCAGCTTCATCGTCGCGCTGGCCGCGTGTCCCCACGGGACGCGCAAGACGTTGGTGCCCGAGGTGCCGACCTCCGGTAACGCGCAGGCGCGCGCGCGCTTCTCCGATGCGAAGCAGCGCTTCGAGGCGAACGCGGCGAACGCCGAGGAGTTCAAGGCGATCGCGCAGGACTTCCCTACCGATCCGATCCGTCCGTACGCCGACCTCTACGCTGGCATCGCCGCTGTTCACGAGCGCAAGTACGCGGAAGCCGAGACGTCGCTCACCGCCGCGCAATCCTCCGGTGTCGAAGGGCTCGACGTCAAAGCGTCGCTCTACCTCGGCATCACCGCGAACTACCGCGGCGATCACGCGCGCGCGCTGCCGCTGCTCAAGAAGGGCGAGCCCGCGATCGAGAACGACGCGGATCGCACCGAGTATCTCGCTGCGGTCGCGTACTCTGTCGCAGAGAGCGACCAGCCGCTGGCGGCGCTGCGCGTGTTCGATGATCTGTATCCGCGCGTGACGCCGCCCGAGAAAGCGCTCGTCGTGGCGCGCGTTGCGGAGCTCGTCGCTGCCGCCGATCCCAGGGCGCTCGCGAAGGTGTTCGACCAGCTCTCCGATCGCAAAGGTCCGAGCACCGCGCTCGCTGCGTCGCGCCTCGCGCTCATCGCCGACGCCAACGGAGACAGCAAGGAAGCCGAGCGCATGCGCGATGTCGCCAAGCCCGCGCGCGTCGCCGTCGGTCTGCCTGCATCGCTATCCGCGGCGAGCATGGGGCCGGTCACGTCGCCGAGCAGCGCGATCGTCGGCGCGGTGGTCCCGCTCGGCGGCAAGCAGAACAAGGTCGCGGAGGCTGCCGTCGCGGGCCTCGGTCTCGCCGCCGGTGTCACCGAAGGGAAGGGCGCGGCCGCCGTCGAGATCCGGAGCGCGCAGGACGCCGAGTCATCCGCAGCCGCCGTCGAGGAGCTCGCCAAAGCGAACGTGATCGCCGTCGTCGGTCCCATCGACTCGGCCTCCGTCGATGCCGCCGGCCAGCGCGCCGACTCGCTCGGCGTTCCGCTGCTCTCGCTCTCGACGGCCGCGGAGAAGAACGCCGGCGGCAAGATGGTGTTCCACATGGTGCACTCCGGCGAGGCGCGCAGCCGTGCGCTCGCCAAGGCCGCGCTCGCAAGGGGCGTGAAGAAGTTCGCCATCCTCGCGAGCGAAGGTGGGTACGGCCGCGCGATGACCTCGGCGTTCACTTCGGAGCTCACCAAGGGCGGCGGCACGATCGTCACGACCGTCACGTACAAGGCCGACACCAAGTCGTTCGCGCCGATCGTCGGCAAGCTGACGGGCGACTGGGACGGCATCTTCGTTCCTGCGCAGGCGGATACGCTCTCGCTCATCACGCCGGCGCTCGCCGCGTCGGGCAAGGTGCCCAAGCCGGTCGGCACCAGCGGCAAGAAGATGAAGGATGGTCGTCCGGTGCTTCTCGTCTCCACGGCCGAGAACCTCACCGCCGCATACGTCATCGCTGCGGGTCGCCACACCGAAGGTGCGCTCCTCGCGCCCGGCTTCTTCCCCGACGATCACGACCCCGCCTCCAAAGCGTTCCTCGATCGATTCGTCGCCGCGTTCGGTCGCGCGCCGGGCTTCCTCGAGGCCTACGCGTACGACGCGACGGTGCTCGCCGCCGCCGCGGGCGCATCGGGTCGCGCCGGTCTCGCCGCCACGCTCTCGACGGGGCAGCTCGTTGGGCTCACGGGCACGATCCGGTTCGACGCCGACCACCGCCGCGCCGATGCGGGCGTGATCTACACCGTCGCCGAGGAGCAGGGCTCGTACGCGATCCGGATCGCGAAGTGACGCGCTACGACCGTCGCCTCGTTCTTTGTTTCGCGCTGTTCGGCGCTTGCAGCAAGACCTCGAGCGACGAAGCGCCGCCCCCCGCGACGGCGCCCGCATGGGTGGAGGCGGATACGAAGAAGCCGCTCGAACCGCAGCTCGCGGAGCAGGCCGACATCGCGACCAAGGCCGGACACAGACCCATCGCGTACCTCCACGCAGCGTGGTGCGAGCCGTGTAGAGCGATCGATGCGACGCGCAAGACCGACGAGAAGATGAAGGCCGCGTTTGCGCCGACGCACATCATCTCGATCGATATCGACTCCGCGAATCCGGCGGAGCTCGCCAAGCTCGGCCTCACGAGCGGCGCCATTCCGGTCTTCTATCGCCTCGATGGCGCGGGGCACACGAAGGGCGAGGCGATCGATGGTGGCGCGTGGGGGGAGAACATTCCCGACAACATGGCGCCGCCGCTCGCGGCGTTCTTCGCGAAGTAACGCTCGCGGTCGTCGCTGCCGCCGCGCTCTCCGGCCAGCTGGAAACCGCCGTCGTGGTACACCGAGCCCGTGAGCTTCCCCGGCGTTGGCAATCGATTGATCGCGGCGCTCGATACGCCGACTCGCACCGACGCGGATGCGTTCGTCGAGCGCCTCGGCGGCGTGCCGAGCTGGGTGAAGATCGGCCTCGAGCTGTTCTGCGCCGAGGGCCCGCAGATCGTGCGCGACTACGTCGGCCGCGGTCTGCACGTGATGCTCGATCTCAAGCTGCACGACATCCCCGAGACGGTCGCGCGCGCCACGGCGCGGCTCTCCGAGCTTGGCGTGGGTCTCTTGACCGTGCACGCGAGCGGTGGCCCGGCAATGCTCGCCGCAGCGGTGAAGGGTGCGGGGCCAAACACGAAGGTCCTCGCCGTCACCGTGCTCACCTCGATGGACGACAAGGACCTCGCCGCCGTTGGCGCGGTCGGGCCCGTCGCTGACCTGGTTGTGAAGCGCGCGAAGCTCGCGGCCGAAGCGGGCTGCGGTGGTGTCGTCGCGTCGCCGCACGAGGTCGCCGCGATCCGCGCGAGCTGCCCGCGCGACTTGCTCGTCGTCACTCCAGGCGTTCGCCCCGCAGGTGCCGCGCTCGGTGATCAGAAGCGCGTGATGACTCCCAGCGCGGCTCGTGCCGCCGGTTCGGACTTGATCGTGATCGGTCGTCCATTGCGTGACGCAGCAGATCCAGCCGCTGCCGCGCGCGCCATCGTCGCCGAGCTCGCACGATGAGCGGCCGCGATTCGCGAGGGGGTGGTCCGCGGGGTGGCGGCGGCGGCGGTCCGCGAGGCGGCGGTGGTGGTCCGCGAGGCGGAGGAGGCGCTCCACGCGGTGGCGCCGGTGCGGGGCAGCGCGGCCCGTTCGGCGGTGGTCCCCGCGGCGGCGATTCGCGCGGTGCATTTGGCGGCGGGCCGCGCGGCGGTGATCCGCGAGGCGTCGCTCCCCGCGGCGGTGCAGGTCAGCGCGGCGCACGCGACGGATTCGAGCCGTTCGAGGAGCGTTCGGGAGCCGCGCTCGCGGCCGAGGGCGGCGGAGCGCGCGACGGCTTCGAGCCGTGGGAGGAGCGCAAACCTCGCGACGGCAACCGCGCCGCCGATGCGATGGGGCGCGGTGGACCTCGCCCTGGCGATCCGGGCGAGCGGATGGTCTACGGCGCCGGACCGGTGAGCGAGCTCGTCGCGAAGAAGGCGAAGAGCATCAAGGCGATCTGGACCGACCCGACGCGCGCGAATCGCTCGACGAGCGACCCGATCGCGTCGATCGTGACGGCCGCGCGGGCAGCCGGCATCACGCTCGAGGATCGCGACAAGCAAACGCTCGATCGCGTCGCAGGCGAGGGCGCGCTCCATCAGGGTGTCATCGCGTGGCTCGGCGAGTACAAGTACGCCGACCTCCTCGACCTCGTGCAGCCGAGCGAGAATGGCGATCCGCCGCTCATCGTCATGCTCGACGGCATCGAAGACCCGCGCAACCTCGGCGCGATCCTGCGCAGCGCGTATCTGCTCGGAGCGCGCGGCGTGATCATCCCCGACCATCGCGCGGCCGGTGTGACGGCGTGGACGGCCAAGGCGAGCGCTGGTGCGAGCGAGTTGCTGCCGGTCGCGATGGTCGGCAATCTCGTGCGCGCACTCGAAGAGCTACGCGAGCACGGCCTGTGGCGCGTCGCAGTGCATGCGACGGAGAACGCGCAGCCGATCGACAAGATCGACGGCACCATGCCGCTGTGCCTCGTGCTCGGCGCCGAGGGCACGGGCGTGCGGCCCCTTGTCGCGAAGAACTGCGACTTCCACGCGATCATTCCGATGACGCGTATCGAGGTCGGATCGTTCAACGTGTCTGTCGCGGCGGCGCTCGCGCTGTACGAGATGCGTCGCCAGCGCAACGCGCGCTCGTAGCCGTCGTTACTTCTTCGTTACCTGACAGGTCGCGAGGTCGAGCGTCGCGACATCCTGCTCGTCGCTCGTCTCGCCTTCGCGTGCGATGTGCGTGTTCAGCGTAACGGTAACGGTCTTGTCGTCCGCGTTCACGCTCGCGGTGGAGTCGCCGCCTTCATCCTCGCGCTCGAGCACGATGATGTCTTTGCCCGCGCACTTGCCTGCAACGGAGCTCTTCATCGTCGGCGCCTGGTTGTCGCCGCCCTTGTTGGTTTCCGTGGAGGAGAACGTCAGCGTCGTCCCGCCGAGCGTGAGCGCGCTGCCGGGCTTCAGCTCCTTCGGCTCGGTCTTGGCCGGTTCGGCTTTTGGCGTCGTCTCGGTCGGCTTCGCCGCTTCGACCGTCGCGGGCTTCGCGGCTTGGTCCGCCGTCTTGCCTTTGCAGCCGGCGATCACAAGAGCAGCGGTGAACATCAGGCGAGTCGTGTTCGTCATTTCTTCGCCTTTAACACACGCGTTCGCGATCAGAGCGCCGAACTACTTCGACGGTCAAAATTCTCGTCGGGTGTGCGGGTCGCGAACTGTTTACTACAGGCCCCACATGCATCAGCGGCGCAAGCCGGCGAGCAGGATGCGCAGGTGAAGCGCGCGCGCCTTCTCGTCGTCGCCCGCCGATGCGTAGACGCCGCGCGCGAGCTGCATCACATCGATGGCGGTGATGTCGTCGCGCAACGCGCCTGCTTTCTGTGCGCGCTCGACGAGCACGCCGACGGCGCCCTTGAAGCGATGCTTGCAGATCATCATCGCGTTGCCCGTTAGTTCGGGCGCACCTTCGAGCGCGGTGATGAAGTCCTTCTTCACCACGCCGGTTTCAACCAGCCGCACCATGATGCGTTCGAACGCAGCCGCAGGATCGGCAGCATCGGCGAGCAACTCTGCTTCGACTGCCATCTCCTCGATACGCGTCGCGACGATCGCCGCGATCAGCGCATTCTTCGTGGGGAAGTGGCGATAGAGCGTGCCGATACCGACTCCGGCTCTCTTCGCGATGGTCTCGACCGACGCGCCAAGGCCTTCCTTGCCGAAGACGATCGCGGCGGTGTCGATCAGCGTCTTCTTGTTCGCTGCCGCATCTGCACGTAAGGCCGGTTCCACTTCCACTGGTGTGGGCGCGCTGCGGATGCGCGTCGACCTGCCCGATGCGGCGGGTTTGCGGCGCGATGCGCGCTTTGCGTTGACAACCGGAGGGCTCATTCCGTATACGTAGAGTAACCGGAGGAGGGCCTCCGGTTCAACCACCATGGCAATCACCAGAGAGAACACGAGGATCTCGGAGTCTGCGCTCGCTGCCCGCGCGATGCTGTCGCGGTTCTTCGCTTGCGCCATCAAAAAGGACGGGGACGGGTTCGCGGAGATGTTCGCGCTGGACGGCGCCTTGGAGTTCCCGTTCGCGAAGTTGCGGTTCGCCAGCCGAGCCGCGATCGCGGACCGGGCGCGTGCGGCGTGGGAGTCATCTCCGCTGCAGCCGCAGCACTTCGCGGTGCGCGAGCTGATCGAGAGCGAGACGGGGCTGACCGCCGAGTACACCGTCGAGGGTCTGACGCGCGATGGGCGCCCGTTCGCGGTGGGTGCGATCGCAGTGCTCGAGGTCGCGTGGCACGAGGAGGCCTCGCGGTTCGAGATCGTCGACATGCGCGAGTATCTGGACCCGGTGGCCCTGCGCGCTGCCGCTTCTACGCCGCGTGAGGTGCTGCATCGGTATCACGCGGCGATGCGGGCCAAAGACGCCGATGCATTGGCCGAGCTCTACGCGGACAACGCGGTCCACGAGTTTCCGTTCTTCATGCCCGATCGGCCCGATAGGCTGATCGGGCGCGAGGCGGTGCGCGCGAGCTATCGCGAGAGCTGGGCGAACCATCCGCTCGAGATCGACGCGATCATGGACGCGTTCGTCGAGGACGGCGCGGATCCCGAAGTCGTCATCGGGCAGTGGCGCCTCGAGGGCTCGCTGCGCGAGACGGGCAAGACCGTCGGGTTGACCGGGTTACTCGCGCTTCGCGTCTCCGCCGGAAAGATCACGCACGTCCGAGACTTCATGGACACGCTCGGAGTCGCCCACGCGCTCGGCCGCATGCCGTTCGCGAAGGCGAGCTAGGGCCAGCAAGCGGATCACGCTACCGCTCTACGACAACGCGCACTGGATTGTGATCGGAACGTCCTTCGCCGTCGATGACCGCGCTCTCGCGGACAGTTCCTCCGCGCACGAACAGGTGATCGATGTTCTGGGACCTGTTACTCGCTTCCTGTCGCGGGCGCGTCGGCAGCGACGAGGCGGGAAGCTCCTCCGCGACGAATTCGTCCCCGAGCTCCGCAGCGCATGTCGCGAGGTCGGCATTGAAGTCGCCCGCGATCACGCATAGCCCGGGTGCCTTGCGCGCTTCCTCGGCGAGACGAGCGAGCTGGGCCGTCCGCTTGTCCCCGTAGGTCACGTGCGTGGTGATAATCGTCTCGCCGCTCGCGAGCTCCACGCGTTGGAACCCTTTGCCGCCGTCCGTGGGGAACGCCTCCGCACTGACGAGTCGCGCCGCGGCGCGCACGATCGTGACGAGATACTCCGTCGGATCGGTCAGCACGACCTTCGCCTGCTGCCGCAGCGCCGGTACGCGCGGGTAGGGCGTCGCAAAGATCTCGCCGGTCACCACGTCGCGCAGCATCGCGAGCGTGTCACCCGAGACCTCCTGCAGGCATACGACGTCTGCTGCGAACACGTTGATCGCGTCGGCGATGGAACCCGCGCGAACCATCTCGCGCGGCCAGCTGCCGATCACGGAGTCGCTCCAGTTCACGGCGTGGATGCGATGCAGGACGTTCCAGCTGACGATGATCACGCGTGCGCGTCGTCGTTAGTTGTCGATCTTCTCGAGGAAGCTCGTCTTCAACAGCTTCTCGCCGTGCACCGGGAAGAACGTGTAGACGCTGTCGCCGACGACGCGGACGACTTCACCATCGCCGTAGGTGGCGTGACGGACGATGTCGCCCTTCTCGAGCGGGCCAAACACGGGGCGCTTCACGCGCTCGATCTTGAGCGCGCGACCACGGCCACCGCGACCGCGGCGCAGCGCTTCTTCGAGGAGCGCCTTGCGAGCGGTCGGATCGACGTTGCCGCGGCGAGCGGCGAGGGCGGCCGCGACCGTCTCGTTATCGCGCGTGTGCGTCGCGGCGATCTTGGAGTTGCGCTGGCAGTTGTCACACGTGCCGCAGGGCGGTGCGTCGAGATAGCCGAAGTACGTGACGAGCAGGCGCGTGCGGCACAGATGCGATTGCGCGTAGCGCAGCATCGACGCGAGACGAGCGCGATCCTGGGCGCGCTTCTGCTCGTAGCGAGACGCGGCGCGCGCGAGGTTCTCGAGGGAGGGTGGCTCGAGCGCGAGCGGCGCGAACCGCGCTCCAGGCGCTTCGGCGGCGAAGCCGACTTCCTTGAGGAACGAGAGAACGACGCGTGCCTTCTTGGCCGGCGCATCGGCGCGCTCGGCGATGTCCTTCACGGCCTTGAACACGGTGTCGTCGTGCTCGTCCGTTTCCGGCGTCGCGATCTTGCCGGCCGTGACATGAACGAGCGCCTCCGCGACGGCGCGCGTCTGCTCGGGCGTCGGATAGCGACCACCGAGGAAGAAGCTCTGGATGCGCTTGTCCTCCGGCTGATAGAGCAGCACGCAATCGGCAGGCTGCCCGTCGCGACCGGCGCGGCCAGCTTCCTGGTAGTAGCTCTCGAGCGAGCCCGGGAAGTTGTAGTGAATGACGAAGCGGAGGTCCTGCTTGTCGACACCGAGACCAAATGCGTTCGTCGCGACCATCAGGCGCGGGTCGCTGCGCTCCATGAACGCGCTCTGCACGCGCTCGCGATCCTTGGCGCGCATGCGGCCGTGGTAACGACCGCACTCGACGCCTTGTGACCACAAGAAATCGGCGAGCGCGTCGACGGTCTTCACTGTCGCGGCGTAGATGATGCCGCAGCCTTGCTGCTGCTCGATGAGGCGGAGCAACAGCGCCTGCTTCTTGCGCTCCGACGACGCCTTGATGACGTGGTAGCGGAGGTTCGGGCGATCCAGGCCGATGTCGATGACCGACGCGTCGTGGATCTGGAGCTGCGCGACGATGTCGTCCTTGACCTTGGGCGGCGCGGTCGCGGTGAGCGCGAGCACGGGTGGCTTGCCGAGCGCAGCGACCGCTTCGCCAAGGCCGAGGTATGCGGGACGGAAGTCGTGTCCCCATTGCGAGATGCAGTGCGCTTCGTCGACGACGAACAGCGACACGTGGACCCGGGAGAGATGCTCGCGGAAGCGCGGCTCGCCGAGGCGCTCCGGCGTGACGTACGCGATACACGGCCGATTCTCGGCGAGGCGGGCGAGGGCGGCCTGCTCGTCGCGCGGCGACAGCGTCGAGTCGAGCCGCAGCACTTCCATGTGCAGATGATCGAGCTTGTCGTACTGATCCTTCATCAGAGCGATCAGCGGCGAGACGACGAGGGTGACGCCCGGGAGCTCGAGCGCGGGCAGCTGATAGCAGAGCGACTTGCCCGCTCCGGTCGGCATGATGGCGAGCGTGTCGATGCCGGCGAGCACGTTGCGGATCGCGAGCGCTTGACCAGGGCGGAAGGCGGAGAGGCCGAAGCGCCGCTGGGCAATCTCCAGCATGTGAGCGTCGATGACCTCGGGGGCGCCGTGGCTCAGGTCGATCTCTTCATCGAGAACGACAAGTGGCTCGGAGACTTCGTCGTCCAGCTCGACGTGCGGTACCGCACGCCCGATCTGGTCCAGAGCGAGCGGCTCCAAGCGGTCCCGAGTGCCGCGCCCGAGCGTCGGAGGCACGGCCACCTCCTCGCTCACGGCCTCGCGGATAACGGGGGTAGGACCCGTCTTCTTCCGCTTTGTCTCAGGGCGTTGGCTCTTCGCCATGAACCTTAACGCTCTCGTGGATTGTCGATTCAGGCAAGGCAGAAACCATTGCCTGGCCGTGAGGTTAGGGTGTGCGCGAGCGCCCGCCCGCCGTCGGAAATCTGAGCACCTCCCGTCACAAAACGCATCACGTCATGACAACGTCGCGTGATTGCTCGCGGACCACTTGTAGGACAAAACTGACGTCGCGAACGACTGCGCAACATGTGCAGCGATCCCTACAGATATTCTGGGAATCGTTCACAAACCTTCACAGGCTCGCTGTCGCGAAACGCGTCGCGTTTATATGCGCGCTTAGCGAATCACTTGGCGGTGATGTAACCGTCGTTCACGAGCAGTTCCGCCGTGAGGACGGCGCCGCCCGCTGCACCACGCACCGTGTTGTGCGAGAGCGCGACGAACTTGTAGTCGAACATCGTGTCCTCGCGCAGACGGCCGAGCGCGATGCCCTGCCCGTGGCCGATGTCGCGGTCGAGCCGCGTCTGCGGACGGTCATCGTCGGTGAAGTACGTCAGGAACGGCGTCGGGGCGCTCGGCAGCTTCGCGCGCTGCGGAACACCCGCGTACTCCTTCCACGCCGACAGGATCGCGTCCTTGCTCGGCTTGGTGGCGAAGCTGACGAACACGGCGGCCATGTGGCCATCGCTCACTGGCACGCGAATGCACTGCGCGGTGATCAACGGCGAGCTCGCCTTGACGATCTTGCCGCCCTCGAGCTTGCCCCAGATCTTGAGCGGCTCCTGCTCGCTCTTCTCTTCCTCGCCCTTGATGTACGGGATGACGTTGTCGGTCATCTCGGGCCACGTATCGAACGTCTTCCCCGCGCCGCTGATCGCCTGGTACGTGCAGACCGCGATCTTGGTCGGCCCGTACGACCACAGCGGATGGAGCGCCGGAACGTAGCTCTGGATGGAGCAGTTCGGCTTCACCGCGATGAATCCGCGCTTGGTTCCGAGGCGCCTCCGCTGCGACTCGATGACGGCCGCATGGTCGTTGTTGATCTCGGGGACCATCATCGGGACGTCGGCCGTCCAGCGGTGCGCCGAGTTGTTGGACACGAGCGGCGTCTCGGCGCGCGCATAGTCCTCCTCGAGCTTGGCCGTCGCGGCCTTGTCCATGTCGACGGCGCAGAACACGAAGTCGACGTCCTTGCTGATCCTCTCGACGTCCGAGGCGTTGCCCACGACCATGCCGGCCGCGACATCAGGCATCTCCGCAGAGAGGGCCCAGCGCTCGACCATGACATCGCCGTACATCTTGCCGGCGGAGTTGGGGCTTGCTGCCACGGAGGCCAGCTCGAACCAGGGGTGATTCGCCAGCATCGAGACAAAGCGTTGACCGACCATGCCGGTCGCCCCGAGGACGCCGACCCGCAGCTTCTTGTTGCCCATGACCCGCGGAATCTAGCACCGCGATCGCTTGCAGTCGCGACGCGGTTGTTGAAGATCCAGCCACCTCACATGCCGCTGCTCGATGGTCTGCGTATCGTCCACTCGAAGATTCACGGATACGGCGGAATCGCTACCCGCCCGTTCAAGAAGGGCGAGCGCATCGTCTACGGAGACGGAATCCTCTACCTCGAGGACGACGAATTCGACGATACGTACGCGCTGATCGTCGATGGTGGAGCCTCCGGTAAGGGCGACGTCCTGTTCTGGGACCTGACCTGCCAGACGCGTTGGTTCAATCACTCGTGCGAGCCCAACAGCGAGGTTTGCAGCGAGTGGGACAAGGCGAACGACACCCTGTCAGCGTGGTGGATCGCGCTCCGCGACATCGAGCCCGGCGAGGAGATCCTCTACGACTACGGGTTTGCCGCCGAGGTCGCCGAGGTCTGTCACTGCGGCACGCCGACCTGCCGCGGCCTGATCGTCGACGACGATCCCGAGAACCTGGCGAAGCTGACGCCCGAGCTGAAGAAGCACCTGAAGATTCCCGCCGCCCCGCGCGTCGCGGTCTAGCGTGCGGTAAGGTCGGTGCGTCATGAGTACGCGCATCGGCATCCTGACCGGCGGCGGCGACTGCCCCGGCCTCAATGGCGTCATCCGCGCTGCCACGCTCCACGCCCGCCAGACCTACGGCTGGGAAGTGGTCGGCATCCGCAATGGCTTCGAGGGCCTCTACGAAGAGGAGTACATCGACCTGACGGTGTCGTCCGTGCAGCAACTGCTGCCGCGCGGCGGCACGATGCTCGGGTCGAGCAATCGGGCGAACCCGTTCGCCTATCCCGTGAAGCTGCCAGACGGCCGCACGGAGGTGCACGACGTCTCGACGCGGTGCATGGCGAACCTCACCAAGCTCGACCTCCATGGGCTGATCGTCGTCGGTGGCGACGGCACCATGTCGTTCGCGCAGAAGTTCATCCAGCGCGGGACGCCGCGCATCGTCGGTGTTCCCAAGACCATCGATAATGATCTCGAAGCGACCGACACGACCGTTGGCTTCCAGACCGCCGTCGAGATCGTGACCGACGCTGTCGAGCGCCTGCACACGACGGCCGAGAGCCACGAACGCATCATGGTCGTCGAGGTCATGGGCCGCTACGCGGGCTGGATCGCGCTGACCTCGGCGCTCGCCGGTGGCGCGCACGTCTGCCTCATCCCCGAGATCGACTACGACCCGGACCGCGTGATCGACGCGTTCCATCGCCGCCACGGTCGCGGCGTCAGCTACTCCATCGTCGTCGTCTCCGAGGGAGCCAAGCCCAAGGGCGGCGCGCTCGCGGTCGTCACGGCCGGCGATGCGACCAAGCAGGAGAAGCTCGGCGGTGCAGGTCAGCGCGTCGCGGAGCTCATCATGTCGCGCACCGACTACGAGGTTCGCACGACCGTCCTCGGTCACGTCCAGCGCGGCGGTCCCCCCTGCGCCTACGACCGCGAGCTCGGCACCCGCTTTGGCGTCAAGGCGGTCGAGCTCGTCGCCGAGGGGATGTTCGGTCACGTTGCCGCCGTCGAGAACAACCGGATGGTCGCGAAGCCGATCGAGAAGGCCGTCAAGAAGCTGAAGCTCGTCGACCCCAATGGCGAGCTCGTGCGCACCGCCAAGGCCGTCGGTATCGAGCTCGGCGGCTGATTCGACTTGGGCGACCTCGTTCACAAGCCGGGCACCGCCCCGATCGTCGGCCGTTGGGACCACGCGCTCCTCGACCCGAACCTCGAGGACGCGCCGATCGTTCACTCGCTCGACAAGCTCGCGACGGTGCCGCTGCTCCAGCGCGCGGAGGCCGCGTACCGCGCGAAGTTCCGGTTGAAGTCGTGGCAGTACATGACGGCCACGAGCGACGAGCTGTTCATCGCGTTTGTCGTCGGCACGGCAGGCTTTGCGAGCAACAGCTTCGTCTATGCGGTGGAGCTCGCGACGGGGCAGGTGCACGAGAAGTTCGCGATCACGCCGATGTCCGTCGGCACGACGCTGTCACGGACGAGCGCGAAGGACGGCCATCGCTTCGCGACCAAGGGCCTCACCGTCGCGATCGATAACCTCGACGGTGGACGGGCGTTCGGCGTTCGCATCGACGCGCGGACCAAGGCCAACGCGTCGTTCACCGCGGACCTGTCGTTCGCGAGCGGCCCGAAGGATCAGCACCTCTCGGTCTGCGTGCCGCTCCCGGGCGGGCGCTGGAACTACACGCACAAGTTCGCTGGCTTCGGCGTACAGGGCCACGTGAGCATCGCGGGCAAGCGCTTCGAGCTCTCGCCAAGTCGCGCGTTCGGCACCGTGGACTTCACGAAGATGTACGCGCTGCGCCACTCGGTGTGGAAGTGGATCGCGCTCGCTGGACTCACCAAGCACGGCAAGGTCATCGGCCTCAACTACGTCGATCCGACGCCCGACGCGGACGTCACGGAGAACGCGGTCTGGGTCGACGGCATGCGTGAAGACCTCGACGACGTGAAGCTCCACGCCGCGCACGAGCAGTGGTCCCTGACGTCCGATCGCGTCGACGTGAGCTTCGCGCCGATCGGATCGGTCAGTCAGACACTCGACGCGCCGCTCGTCGCGCACAAGATCCGGCACATCGTCGGCGCGTTCACCGGTCGCATTCGCACCAAGAGCGGGCTCGTCCACGATCTCGATCGCGTCGTCGGTATCGCCGAGGACTTCGATAGTCTCTGGTGATCGCTACGTCGTCGCGGTTTCGGCGTGCATCGTCTGACCGTCGCGCACGTACGTCGAGCCGGGAATCGCCTTTGCGGTGCGCTTGCCGATGGCGGCGAGCTCTGCGAGTGCGGCGTAGCTCCGGGCCCGACCGAGCGAGATCGCCGCGATCGAGACGCTCATGATCGGGAACTGGCGCTGTACGCCAAAGCGGTCCTTCGTCTCGATATAGCCGCGGCTGCGATCGATCGGCTCGTAGTAGAGACGGATCAACTGATCGAACCGCTCGCAGATGCCCTTGCACACGCAGTCGACGCGCTCGGCGCTGGTGACGAACACGAAGTCGTCGCCCGCAATGTGACCGATGAAGTCACCCGCACCGCCCTCGCGCTGCATGACGGATCGGATGACATCGCCGGTCTGCCGGATCACGGCGTTCGCCTTGGCGTAACCGTAAAAGTCGTTGAACGCTTTGAGGTTGTCGAGGTCGAGGTACCCGACGGCGGCGGTGTGATCGCCGAGCTGCAGGCGGCGCTCGATCTCGCTCTGGATCGCATCCGCGCCGGGGAGCTGCGTCGTCGGAGATGCGCCGAGCTCGCGGGCCTGGCGATCGAGCGCCTTCGCGACGCGCGCGAGCAGCTCCGCCGCATCGAACGGCTTGACCATGTAGTCCTCGGCGCCCGAGCGGAACGCGCGGACCTTATCGGCGGTGTCGCCGCGCGCGGACAGGAACATGATGGGCGCCATGCCGATCGCAGCATCGGCGCGGATCATCTCCGCGGTCTTGTAGCCGTCGATGCCGGGCATCAGCACGTCGAGCACGATCATGTCGGGGCGAAAGCGTCGCGCCTCGGCGAGCGCCGCGGTCGCGTTGGGCGCGTCGCGCACCTGGTACCCACCGAGCTCGAGGACCTCGCGGCAGATCAAACGGATCGACGGGTCGTCGTCGACGACAAGAACGCGGGGAGCTTCGCGGCGCCCGCTCTCGACGAGGCGGAGGCACGCATCGCGAAACGCGGCGGGCTGGATCGGGAATTCGAGCAGGTCGTCCGCGCCGGCCGCGAGGAGATCCGTGCGGCGATCGGCTTCGCCCACGACCATGACGGCCGTCTTGGAGGTATCCGGGTCGTGCTCGAGGATCGCGAGCAGCGGTAGCACGTCGGCCATCGCGCCCGCGATCACCGCGAGAGCAGGGTGATCTTGGCGCGCGATCGATAGCGCGGTGTCGACGTCGTTCGCGACGAGCACGCGGTCCGTCAGCGACATCAACAATCCCTTGAGGAGCAACGCGCGGCGCGGATCATCGTCGACGACGAGCGCGCACGAGTTGTCACCGAGCACGCGGCGGCGGGGCTTCTCGTCCAGCGGGGGCGGCGTCTGATCGCCGGCGCGCGCGGAGACCGGCAACGTGAATACGAACTTGGTTCCGGTCGTGCTCGACTCGACCCAGATCCGGCCGCCATGCGCTTCGATGATCGTGCGGCTGATCGAGAGGCCGAGCGCCGTTCCACCGACGCGACGGCTCGACGCCGAGAACGGCTCGAACACGCGCTCGCGATCCTCGGGCGCAATCGGCTCGCCGGAGTTGTGCACGGAGACGCCGACCGCGTCCTCGGACAGCGGGGGACCGAACACCTGCACGTCGATCACGCCGCCCGATGGCGCGAAGCGAATCGCGTTGGTCACGAGGTTGCCGAGCACCTGCGCGAGCCTCTCCGGATCGCCGAGGATCGAGATGTCGTCCGCAGACGCGCCGAGCACGATCGTGAGCTGCTTGGCGGCGGCGGCGGGGCGATAGCGGTCGATGACCTCGCGCGCGAGGCGATCCAGCTGCACCGGCGCTGCCGAGACGGTGATCGCGCCGGCCTGCGCGCGCGCCAGGTCGAGCAACTGATCGACGAGCTGGTTCATGCGCGTCGCCGCTTGGCGCGCCATGTCCACGTAGCGCAGCTGGCGATCACTGAGCGCACCCGCGTAGCCCGAGAGGACGATGTCGAGCGCGCCCGCGATGGACGTGAGCGGCGTACGCAGCTCGTGGGACATCACTTGCGCGAACTCCGCGCGGCGGCGCGCGACGTCAGCGGTGTCGCCCAGGTCGCGCAGGATCACGATCGCGCCACTCGCGCCCTTCGCGTCTCGCAGGGGCGTTACCACCGAGTGCAGCACGCGATCACCGATGCGGACCTCTTCGCGGATCGGCGACCCATCGCTGCCGGTCGCGAGGTCGAAGGGATAGAACCCGACCGTGTCCTTGAGGTACGCCGTGTCGACTACCGCGTCGGCCGGGATACCGAGCATCTCGCGCGCGGACGCGTTGACCAGAACTTCGCCGCTGCGCGTATCGGCCACGATCGCGCCATCGGCCATCGCTTCGATAGCGACGTGGAGCGACGACCCCGACATCAACGGTGAGCTTACCGCAGAAGGTTCCGGAAAATTCTAGTTCTCGGCTCCGGTTCTCCATTCCCTATTCGTCAAAGGGCGCAGGTAGCGTGCCGTGATGAAAGGCGACAACATCGCGGACCGACTCGGCGCGTTTGCGGTCGGGGTGGTCCGATTGAGCCGTGTCATGCCGGATGACGCACCCGCCCGACACATTGCCCGACAGCTCGTTCGTGCGGCCACCGGTGGCGGTGCGAACTACGAGGAAGCGCGCGGCGCGGAGAGTCGCGCCGACTGTGGCGATCCTGACGGCGTCGATCAGGACTGCTCGCCAGCATCTCGAAATAGTGAATGGAGAAGGGGAACGGAGAAGCTGAACGGTCAGGCGTCCGCTTCTTGGCGGCGGAACGTGCGCTCTAGCGCTGCGTAGAACCCACCCTTGGCCACGAGCTGCTCGTGGTTGCCCTGCTCGATGACCTGGCCCTTATCCATCACGACGATGAGGTCGGCGTTGCGGATCGTCGTGAGGCGGTGGGCAATGACCAGGGTGGTGCGACCCTTCATCAGCTCTGCGACACCCTTTTCGATGAGTAGCTCCGCTTCGGGGTCCACGTGGGCCGTGGCCTCGTCGAGGATGAGGATCTCCGGGTCGCGTAGCAGGGCGCGCGCGAAGGCGACGAGCTGCCGCTCGCCCGCGGAGAAATTCGAACCGCGCTCTGCGACAGGGGTATCCAGGCCGCTCGAGCGGCGCTTGAGGGCGCGGTCCAAGCCGACGCGACGCACTGCTTCCTCGACCTGCGTGCGGGCGTACTCCTGGCCCATCGCGATGTTCTCCAGCAGCGAGCCCGCGAACAGGATGACGTCCTGCGACACGACCGTGATCCGCCGTCGCAGCTCGGCCAGGGGGAGGTCGCGGAGGTCGACGCCATCGATCTTGATGGCACCGCGCTCGCGCTCGTACAGGCGAGTCAGAAGTTTGATGACGGTCGACTTGCCGGAGCCTGTCGCACCGACAATGGCGACAGATGCACCGCGAGGTACGCGCAGGTCCACACCGCGCAACACGGGTTCCGCGCCGTAGCTGAACTGCACGCCGGCGAGCTCGAGCGCGGGGCCGTCCTTGCTCGCCTTGGGCGCGTCGTCTGGGTCGTTGTCGACGAGCGTCGTGTTCATCGGCATCGCGCCATCGGGCTCGTCGGTGTCGAGTAGCTCGAAGATGCGCTCGCTCGCAGCCATCGCGCCCTGCATGACGGCGTACTTCTGCGAGAGGTCCTTCACCGGCGCGAAGAACTTGCGGAGGTAGTCGATGAAGACGGCGATCACGCCAACCGTTTGGATCGCCGACGCATCGTGTGGACGCCCTGCGACGATCCAGAGCACGAGGCCCGTTGCGAACGCTTCGATGGCCTCGACGATCGCGTACATCATCGAGTCGCCACGGATCTGGCCGAGGTACGCGTCGCGGTGACCGGCGTTGATGTCGTTGTACTCGGATAGCGCGGTTCGGGCGCGACCGAGGAGCGCGAGCACCTTGATGCCGGAGAGGTGCTCTTGCGCGAACGCGTTCATCGCGGCGAGGCGCACGCGGATCTGGCGGAACGATGCTCGCATGAGGCGGCGCGCGTACTCGACGAGCATGATCAGCGCCGGCAGCGTCGTCAGTGCGAGCAGCGTCAAGCGCCAGTCGACGACGAACATCACGACGACGATCGAGAGCATCTTGATGAAGTCCGCGACGAGCGTGATCGCGCCCTGCGCGAACATGTCGTTCAGACTCTCGATGTCGTTTGTCATGCGCGTCATCAAGCGACCGACGGGCATGCGATCGAAGAAGGCCGCGCGCTGCGAGAGCACCTTGTCGAACGCGGCGATGCGGAGCGCGTGCATCGTGCGCTGACCCGCCGCCTGGAGGAACCACGTCTCGCAGAACGAGCTGCCGCCCTGGAGGATCACGAGGACGAAGTACGCGCCCGCGTCGAGCGGGAGCATGCCGATCTGGCCGGTGAGGATGTGCTGCGTGAGCGAGTACCGGAACATCATCGGCTGGCTCAGCTCGAACACGATCGTCAGCGGCATGAAGATCGACCAGAACACGAGCATTCGCGCGTTCGGTCGCACGAACGGCCACAGCCGCTTGAGCAGCTGGAGGTCGTACGCCTTGCCGAGGATCTCTCGTTCGCCCTGTGATGGGGTCGCGGGACCGGGGGCGGGTCGTGCCACAGTCGCCACTAGCTCGCCTCCTTTACGACGTCGGTATCGAGCTGCGTCTTGTAGAGGTCCGCATACGTGCCGCCGTCGGCGAGCAGCTGTTCGTGACGGCCGCGCGCGATGACCTTGCCCTGGTCGATGACGATGATCTGATCGGCGTCTTTGATCGCGGCGACGCGGTGGGAAATGATCACGGCGGTACGTCCGTGCATGACGGCGCGGAGATGCGAGAGGATCAGCTTCTCGGTCTCTGCGTCGACGGAGGACAGCGAGTCGTCGAGCACGAGCAGGCGCGGTTCAGCGGCGAGAGCGCGCGCGAGAGCAACGCGCTGGCGCTGTCCACCGGAGAGCGTGATGCCGCGCTCGCCGACAATGGTCGCTAGTCCTTCCGGCATTGCCGCGAGGTCGCGGACGAGACCCGCCGCCGTCGCTGCTGCCACGACACGCGGCTCGTCGCGCAGATCTGGAGGAGCCAGGCGGCCGACCGATTCGAGCTCCTTCGCGCGTGCCGCGGGAATCGCCGTTCCTCCCCCGTAGCCCATCGCGATGTTGTCCGCGATCGTCGTCGAGAACAGGAACGCCTCCTGCGGCGCATATCCAATCTGCTGGCGTAGCGACGCGAGCGGGAGCGTTGTCGTGTCGCGACCGTCGATGAACACGGAGCCCGGCGGGACCGGGATGAGACGGCAGAGAGCGTCGACGAGCGTGCTCTTGCCCGCTCCGGTGCGGCCGACGATGGCCGTGATGGTCCCGGGCTTCAGCTCGAGGTCGATGTGCTCGAGGATCGCGCGGTCGCCGATCGTGATCGTGAGGTCCTTCACCTCCACCTTCGCTGGCGCCTTCGACGCGGGCAGGGGCTCGCCGGTACCGTCGGGGACATCCGTCTTCACGTCCGTGAGCTCGGCGAGGCGCGCCCACGAGACGCGACCGCGCTGCACGAGCGCGAGCATGAAGCCGAGGGTGAGCGTCGGCCACACGAGGCGCATCAGATAGGCGGCGAACGCGAGGATGTCGCCCTGGGTCATGTCGTTGTGGATGACGGCCCGCCCGCCCATCAAGATGAGCAGCACCATGCTGAGTGCAGCGAGCGTGTTCAGGGCCGGGCCGAGCTGGATGCGCACCCGCGCGGCGGCCATGTTCTCGTCGAGCAGTTTCTCGCTGCGCTCGATGAAGCCTTTGCGGCGGACCTTCTCGAGGCCGTAGGTCTTGATGACCTGCATCGCGCCGAGATCCTCCTGGATGCGCGAGCTGAGCTTGCCGAGCTCGACCTGCACGTTGCGCTGCGATGTCCACATGCGCTTCGACATCGCCTTGCCCGTGAAGTAGATGAGCGGGAAGGGGACGATCGCGAACAGCGTGACGCGCGGATCGGTCCACAGCATCACGCCGAGCACGCTGACGAACGCGAGCAGCGAGTTCGCGAGCGACACGAGGCCAAAGCCCCACATCGCGCGCACCGTCTGCACGTCATTGGTCAGGCGAGACATGACGTCGCCCACGGGATGGTCGCGGTAGTAGCCCGGCGACATGTTCAGCATGTGGCCGAACAGGTCGCTGCGCAGGTCGTACTCGGCGCCGCGTGCTGCGTTGAAGATCCAGATGCGCGACAGGATGCGCGAGACCGCCGTGCCGACGGCGAGCGCGATCGCGATCAGCACGAGCTTGTGCACGCGGTGCTGGTCGGTGCCCGACGCCTGGATCTCGTCGATCGCGCGACCGAACAGGAGTGGCACGCCCACGCCGAACACGTTCGTCAGGGCAAGCATCACCACGCCCGTGGTCAGGCGCTTGCGATACGGCCGTAGATAGGCAAGCGACGAACGAACGCTCACGGGTCCCGTTTGTACGCCCGCGCGGCAGCTAGTTCGACTCCGGATGGCCCCTCTTCTGGGCAGGATCTCTTGGTTCGTAACTCCGCGAATCAAAAAGGCTGCCGCGGTTGTTTGCATTGGAGCCGGTCGGTAGAGTCGAGCGCTCTCCCGAGCACTCCATGGCCGACTTCGTCAACCTTCTTTCGGTCCTCGAAAACGATCCTGACGATACCCAGGCGCTGACCGCTCTGGCCGGAACCGTGCGGCAGGTCGCACCGGAGCTTCGCGCCGAGCGATTGACCGCCACGCGCAAGCTCCTCGGTGATCGCGGGCGACCCGATGCCGTCGTCCAGCTGCTCGACCTCGAGCTGAGTGCGCTCGATCGGCCCGCCGATACCGACCGCCGCGTCGATCTCTTGCTCGAGAAGGGGATGGTCCTCGACAGCGATCTGCTCGACGTGCAGTCGGCGCGAGCGGCGTTCGATCAGGTGCTGCAGCTGCGCGCTGGCGATGCGATGGCGCAAGAAGCGATCGGTGAGATCGAGATCGCGGCGCAGAACTGGCAGAAGTTCGCGGAGAAGTTCGTCAAAGAAGCGACCGGGTCGACGGACCGCTCGCTCGCGACCAGCTTGTTTGGGTCGGCTGCCGAGACGTTCGTTCGCTTTGCACCGCAAGCACCCGAGGCCGAACAGTATCTGCGCAAGGCGCTCGAGGTCGATCCCAAGAACGGCAAGGCCGCGTTCCATCTCGCGCGCCTCCTGCGCCGTCAGCAGCGCTGGCAGGACCTCGCGAAGCTCCTCGACGAGCGCGCCGATGCTTCGGCCACCACCGAGGAGAAAGTCTCGGCGCTCAACGCACTCGCGGAGCTGTCGCGCGGGGCGCTCGGCGATCCGCAGCGCGCAGAGGCGGCGGTTCGCCGCGTGCTCGTGCTCGATCCGGCACAGCCGCAGGCATTGCGCGCGGTGAGCGATGCGCTCGCGCAGGCCGGTAACTGGCCCGCTCTCATCAGCACGTACCAGGCGGCGATCAAAGCGCGGCGCGAAGACGACCTCGGCATGCTGCTGCAGGTCGCCATGATGCTCTGGAAGCACATCGGGGATCTGGATCAGGCGGAGACGTACTTTGCGCGCGTCCGCAAGATCGATCGTGCGCACCCGGCGGCGATCGACTTCTACCGGGTCTACTACCCGCAGAAGGGCGAGAACAACAAGCTCCTCGCGCTCCTCCGCGACGTCGAGAAGTCCGCACGTCCGCGCGCGGACAGCGTGAGCGGCGGCGTGCCGGCGGCGACGATGCCAGCGACAGGATCCAAGCCGATCCAGATCGAGATCGCGCAGCTCGCCGAGTCGCAGAACAACCTCGAGAAGGCGATCGAAGCGTGGAAGCAACATCTGCGGGCGGACCCCACGTCGACGGAAGCGCGCACGTCGCTCGCGCGCCTCTACCGCAAGACCGAGAAGTGGAACGCGCTGCTGGATCTCATGAAGGAAGAGATCGAGCGCCTGCCGCCCGAGGACATCGCCGGCCGCGTCGAACGCCTGCACCACATCGTCGAGATCTATCGCGACAAGCTGCGGCTCGACGTGATGGTGATCAACACCTACAACGCGATCCTCAAGATCGATCCGGACAACGTTCGTGCGACCGACGAGCTCGCTGCCAAGTTCCGCACGCTCGGTCGCTGGAACGATCTGATCGCGGTGCTGACGCGCAAGAGCGAAGCTCCCGGCGTCCCCGATCAGGATCGCATCGCGGTGCTGCGCGAGATTGCGGACCTATGGTCGGAGCGGTTCGGTAACTTCGCGAACGCGGTCCGCCCGCTCGAGCGCATCGTCGAGATTGCGCCGCGGACGCCGATCAGCAGCGACGCGCTCGGCAAGCTCAAGGAGATCTATACAAAGCGCCGCCAGTGGCGCGCGTTGATCGATGTCATCGGCCGCGAAGCGAACGAGCTTCCGACGCTGGAGAAGCGCGCGAAGCAGGCCGAGATGGCCCGGCTCGCCGCGGAGCGTCTCGGTGACGCGCGTCTCGCGATCGAGATCTTCAATATGATCCTCGCCGAGGCAGGACCGGATCACGCGGAGACGCTCGTCGCGCTCGCGGGACTGTACGAGCGCGAGAAGCGCTTCATGGCTCTCGCCGAGATCCTCGAACGGCAGATCACCGCGCTAACCTCGGCCAAGGCTCCCGTCAAAGAGTCGACGACGCTGCTCGAGAAACTCGGGCAGATCTACTCGGACCGCCTCGGCTCCGCCCACGTCGCGGCACAGCAGTGGCAGCGCATCCTCGATCTCGAGCCGAACCACGCGAAGGCGCTCCGCACGCTGCGCGAGCTCTATGCGACGGCCGGCGACTTCGTGGGGCTCGAGCAGTTGTATGCGCGGCTCGGTCAGCAAGAGGAGCTTGTCGACGCGCTGCTCGGGATCGCCGATCGCCTCGACGACAAGTCGCGCCGCCTGCCGCTCGTCGAGCGCGCTGCGCAGCTCGCTCATCAGCGAGCGAACGACGCAAAGGATGCGGCCGCGGCGCCCGCGCTCGAGCGCGCTCGTCAGGTCTGGGAACGCGTGCTCTCCGTCGAGCCGATGCACATCGGAGCGGCCACCGCGCTCGCGCCGATCTACGCGAAGCAGGAGAAGTGGGCGCGCCTGATCACGGTGCTCGAGATCGAGCTCGCAGCGGCGCCGGATGTGCCCGCGCGCCTCGCGAAGATCGCGCAGATCCGTCAGCTCTGCGAGCAGAAGCTCGCGTCGCGGACACTCGCGTTTGCATGGACGCTGCGCGGATTCGATCTGGATCCCGGCAGCGAAGGCTTGTTTGCCGACGTGTTGAGGCTGGCGAGCGAGCCCGATCAGTGGCGCGACGTTGCGGCCTCGTTTGAAAAGCACGCGCAAGAGGGCGGTGGCCTCGACGTGCCGACGCGCCTCCGGCTGCTGCGCGAGCTCGCCAAGATCGCGAGCCGGCGCCTCGCCGACCCGGAGCGCGCGCGCCAGTTCCACCGCGCCGTGCTCGTGCTCGCACCGGAGGACCGCGAGTCCGAGACCCACCTCGAAGAGCTCGCGATTCACCTCGCCGACTGGCAGGACCTGCTCGCGAGCTATCGCAGGCGCGCAGCCCGCGAGAAAGATCCGAGCGAGAAAACCGCGCTGCTGCTCGAGATCGCCGGCTTGCAGGAGGAGCGTCTCGTCGATCTCGACGGCGCGGCCGCCACGTATCGCGAAGCGCTCTCGGTCACGCCGCACCAAGTCCGCGCGATGCGCGCACTCGCTCGCATCGACGAGGCGCGCGGCGACTACGAGTCCGTCGCGCACGTCATGGAGCTCGAGCTGGAGCAGACGAGCGATCCGCAGCAGCGCTTCGACATGCTGATGCGTCTCGCCGCCCTCGAGGAGAACAGCCTCGAGCGCAATGATCGCGCGCTCACGCACTACCGCTCCGCCCTTGGCGTGCCGGCACCGAACGGCGCCGTGCGTCCGCAAGCTGTCGCCTCCCTCGTGCGCTACCTGCTCGCGGACGGTCCGGCCGGAAAGCTCCCTGCGACTGAACGCGTCGCGACGGCGCGCCTGATCCTCCCGCACCTCGTCGCGAGCAAGAACGTGGGCGTGCAAGCTCTCGCGTTCGAGGTGATTCGCAACGCGGCGGAGACGTCGGCGGCAGAGCGCCTCGACATCGACCGCCAGCTGATGCGCCTGTACCACGTGGACCTCGGCGATCCGGCCGCGGCGTGGAGCTCGGGCCTCAACGTGCTCACCGCGGAACCCGCGGACCACGAGGTGCGCGGCTCGCTCGGCGTGCTCGCCGGTCAGCTCGGTCGCGATGGTGAGTGGGCGCAGCGCCTCGGCGGTGCTCTCCAGCAGCTGCGTTCGAACAACGCGTCACCGGCGGAGATCCGCGCGGTGGCCACAGAGCTCGCACTCGTCGCGGGCCAGCGCCTCGGCGATCGCGACTCTGCGGAGCGCGCGTGGCTCACCGTCCTCGAGGTCGAGCCGGATGCGGCGGACGCATTCGACGCACTCGCCACGGACTACCGCGGGTCGTCCAACTGGGCGGCACTCCGTGCGCTCCTCGAGCGCCGCGTCGGCGTCACGCTCGATGATCGCGCCCGTCAGGATGCACTGCTCGAGATCGCTCAGCTCGATGAAGAGGTTCTCGATCAGAAGGACAAGGCGATCGAGTCGCACCGCCGCGTGCTCGAGCTCGATCCGAGCTACCTCCGCAGCTACCAGGCGCTCGATCGTCTCTACACGCAGGCCGGACGGTGGAAGGACCTCGAGGAGCTACTCGCGCGCCAGGCGGACTATCTGTCGTCGCAGCTGTCCGCCCGCGGCGTCGTCGCAGTGTCCAATACGGGCAGCGTCGTCATGGCTGGCGACTCCGTCGAGCTCGGGCATCGCCGCGCGGTGCTGTTCGCGAACCAGCTCGGTGATCCGGGCCGCGCCGTCGATCTGACGGAGGACACGCTGATCCGTCGGCGGACGCACGTCGAGGGCAGGGCCCTCCTCGAGCACCTGCTGAACAACCCCGACGTGGCGCTGCGCGTCGCTCGCTTGCTCGAGCCGATCTACGAGCAGGACAAGCAGTGGCAGCCGCTCGTTCGCGTCCTGCGCGTGCAGTTCGATAAGGCGGCCGGCACCGAGGCGGTCGAGCTGCTCTCCCGCATCGCGACGATCGAAGAGGCCGAGCTCGGTGGGGCGGGTAACGCGTTCGACGCGTGGCGCGCCGTTCTCGAGCGCGATCCGACGCACGAGCGTGCACGGCAGGAGCTGTCGCGCCTCGCGCAATCGCTCGGCCGCTGGCCCGAAGCGACGCAAGCTCTCGAAGCTGCCGCGAGCGCCGCGCCGGAGACCGACGTGGTCACGCGCGCCGCGCTCCTCGGCGAGCTTGCCGGGTACTACGACACGCAGCTCGGTGATGCTCCGCGCGCGATCGCGGCCTACACGCGCTGGCTCGAGGTCGATCCGTCCAATCCCGCGACGGTGCGCCGCTCGACGACGGCACTCGCACGCCTCTATCAGGACGGCCAGAAGTGGCCGGAGCTGCGCGCGATCATGCGCAAGCAGGCCGAGTGGGCCGAGGATCCGTCCGAACGCCGTGGGCTGCTCGCGCGCGTCGCCGCTCTCGAGGAAGAGCAGCTGAACGACAAGACCGCCGCGATCGCGACCTGGGCCGAGCTACTCGCCGACCAACCGACCGACGCCGGCGCGCTCAACGCGCTCGAGCGCCTCTACCAGGCCTCCGGAAAGTCGCGCGAGCTGATCGACATCCTGCGCCGCAAGCTCGATCACGCGCAGCTCGCCGAGGCGCGGGCACTGCTCGCGCGCATCGCCGAGATCCACGAGATCCAGCTCGAAGAGCCCGAGGAGGCGATCGCCGCTCACCTCGAGATCCTCGATCGCGACGCCGGCGACGCGACGGCACTCAACCAGCTCGCTCGCTTGTACCGCGAGGGCAATCGCCATCCCGATCTGCTCGATGTTCTCGAGCGCCAGGCGGCCGTCGAGCCGCTCCGCCGCGTCGAGCTCAACGTCGAAACGGCGCGTCTGCTCGGTGGGCCGCTCGGTCGACCGATGGAAGCGCTCGAGCGCTGGAAGTCCGTCCTGGACGAGGAACCGGAGCACGGTCCCGCGATCGCGGCAGTGGAAGCATCGCTCGCCGATGCCGACCTGCGCGTCGTCGCTGCGGACATCCTCCGCCCTGTCTACGACGGCACCGCGCAACACGAGCGCCTCGCTCAGCTCCAGCTCCGCGCGGCCGACTGGGCCGACGAACCGGGCGCCAAGCTGCGCGCGCTCGCCGAGGTCGTTCGCCTGCGCGAGCTCCTACTCGACGACAAGCCCGGCGCGTTCGCCGCGCAGCTCCAGGCGCTGCGGCATGCGGCCACCGAGCCCGAGCTCCCGAAGATCGTCGCGGACGTCGAGCGTCTCGCGGGAGACCTCGGTCGCGAAGCGGACCTCATCGACGCGTACCGCGAGGTCGCACCGAACGTCCTCGACAGCGAGATCCAGCGCCGCCTCTACCTCGATGTCGCTGACCTCGCGCGCGCTGTGCGCCGCGACCTGGCGCTCGCCGCCGAGTACTACCTCAAGGTGCTCGACGCACAGCATGACGACACGCGTGCGCTGGCCGCTCTCGAGAACATCTATCGCGAGCAGAACGACGTCGAGAAGCTGACGCAGATCCTGCTGCGCCAGGCCGACGCGTCCTCTGCCGACGTCGAGGATCGCGTCCACGCGCTCGTCGAGGCCGCCGGTCTCTATGTGACGCAGGGGCGTCCGGACGACGCGATCGGCACGTGGGAGCAGGTCCTCGCACTCGCCCCCGAGCGTCGCGACGCGGTCAACGCGCTCGAGCAGCTGTACCGCGATCAGGGCCGCTGGCCCGACGTCGTCGATCTCTACGAGCGGCGCCTCGGGTTCGCGACGTCCGTCGAGGAGGCGGTGTCGCTGCGCGTCGAGCTCGGCGAGATCAACGAGAAGCATCTCCACGACGTCGAGACGGCGATCGATAACTATTCCGCTGCGCTCTCGGGCGATCAGCGCAACGCCAAGGCGCTCGCCGCCGTCGAACGGTTCCTCGCGGACCCCGAGCTGCGGGCGATGGCGTCTGAAGTGCTCGAGCCGATCTACGTCGCGCAGCAACGCTGGACGGATCTCATCCGCGTCTATCAGGCCCGCCTCGAGAGCAGCTCTGATCCTCGTGATCGCCTCAAGCTCACGCGCTTCGTCGCGCGCCTCTACGAAGAGCAACTCGAGGACTTCGAGAACGCGAGCCGCTGGTACGCCAAGCTATTCCGCGAGTCTCCGGAGGACTCTGCGATCCGCGACCAGCTCCAGCGCCTCGCGGGCATGGTCGACAACTGGGCATTCGTCGCTCAGACCTATCAGGCGTATCTCGACGACGAGCCGGGCGAGTCCGACGACATCCGCGAGATCGCGGTCGCCGCCGCCGCCATCTACGACCGCCGGATGAACGACTGGGAGCACGCGTACGCGGTGTATCGCCGCGCGCTCGCGATCTCTGCTGGTGGTCAGCCGCCCGACGAGCGCGAGCTCGTGCGCCGGCTCGAGGAAATGCTCGGCCGGCACCAGAAGTGGGCCGAGCTCGTCGTCGTGTACGAGGACGTCATCTCGCGCGGTGACGACGTTTTGCGCCGCGACGCGCTCGTGAAGCGCGCTCGCCTCGTCGAGGATGGCCTCGCCGACCAGAGCCGCGCGATCGATTCGTGGCGTGAAGTCGTCGATGCGACGTCCGGCGGTGACGGCGGCGCCATGACCGAGCACTCGTACCGCGAGGCGGTCGGGGAGCTCGAGCGTCTGTACCGCGCACGCGGCCAGTGGCGCGACCTCGTGGATCTGTACGAAGCGCGCCTCTCGCGCTCGCAGCAACCGTCGGAGACGGCGGCCCTGCGCATGCGCCTCGCCGACCTGCTCGAGACGGAGATCAAAGATCTATCGGCCTCGATCGACCAGCTCGAGCACGTGATCTCTGACGGCGTGGACTGGGAGCGCGCCGTCTCATCGCTCGAGCGTCTCGTCGTGCACGAGGAGCTGCGCGAGCGCATTGCCGAGCTGCTCGAGCCGGTCTATCGCGAGCAGGATTGGTGGCAGAAGCTCGTCGTTATTCTCGACGCCAAGCTCGAGTTCATCCGCGATCCGATCGATCAGATCCAGGTCCTCCACGAAATCGCTCGCATCCACGAGGAGCGGGGTGGGGCGCTCGACCTCGCGCTCGCCGCCCTCGCACGGGCGTGGCACATCGATGTCGCTGACGACGAGAGCCTCGTGAAGCTGCTCTCCCTCGCGTCCAAGCTCGGCGCGTGGGACGACGCGGTCCGCACGCTCGAGGACGGCGCGGCCGCTGCGCCAAACCAGGATATGGCCGGAGGTCTGTGGGCCCGCGCCGCAGAGATCCACGAGACGCAGCGCCGCGACACCAAGCAAGCCATCCGCGCGTGGCGCAAGGTCGAAGAGAATCGCACCGACGATCCGATCGCGCTCGCGGCGTTGGATCGGTTGCTCGCGCTCGAAGGTCGCGTGCCGGAGCTGGTCAAGATCGTCCAGCGTCGCGCGGATCTCCACGAGGATGTCGGTGTCCGCCTGGTCCTGCTGCACCGCGTGGCTGCGCTGTACGACGAAGTGCTGCGCGATCAGTCCGCCTCGATCGCGGCATATCGCAACGTACTCGCTGTCGACGACACGGACACCTCTGCGCTCGATGCGCTCGAGCGTCTCTACACCGCCGCTGATGATGGGCGCGAGCTCGCAGGCATCCTGGAACGCAAGATCGAGCTGACGACCGACATCGCATCGCGCCAGGCGCTGCGCCATGCCGCCGCGGTCGTTCACGAGACCAAGCTCGACGATGTCTACCGCGCGATCGATCAACTGACCGCGATCCTCGACGATGACGCTGGTGAAACGCGTGCGCTCGCCGAGCTCGACCGCATCTACGCGAAGCAGAAGATGTGGCCGGATCTCCTCGACGTCGTCGACAAGCGAGCCCTGCTCGCGACGAGCGCGCAGGAGCGCGCCGACCTCGCGTATCGCGCAGCGCGTCTCGTCGAGACCGAGCTCACCGATCTCGACGCAGCCATTCCGCGCTACGGCGCCGTGCTGCAGATGGCCCCGCAGCATCCCGACGCGCGCAAGGCGCTCGAGACGCTCATGGCCGACGACGGGCTCGTCGAGCCGACGTCGCAGATCCTCGAGCGCGTCTACCGCGCCGACCGCGATGCAGGTGGCCTCGCGCGCCTCTACGAGCGTCGCCTGGCCGTCCCGTCCGACGATCCGTCGGCGCGTCATACGGATTGGGTCGCGCTCGCGGAAGTGCACGGCCAGCTCGCGAACAACCCCACCGAGGCGTTCAACACGTGGAGCCGCGCGATCGCGGCCACGCCGGATAACGCCGACTACCTCGCACCGCTGCTCGACATTGCCGAGAAGACCCCTACGCTCTGGCCAGAGCTCGCGACGCGCCTCGAGAAGCTGCTCGAAGCGTCGCTGCCACCCGACGTGGAGCAGGCCTACGCGATGCGCGTCGGCATGATCTCCGAGGACAACCTGCGCGACCTCGACCGCGCCGCGCGTGCATTCGAGCGCGCGTCGCATGGCCCCGAGCCGCGCGCTGCTCTGTCCGCCCTGGAGCGCGTCCTCGCTCGTTCGTCCAAGTATCCGGAGCTCGCGAGCGTTCTGCGCCGCCAGTCCGAAGCTGCCGACGACGACGCCTCCGCCGCGAACTACCTGTTCCACCTCGGTGACCTCAACGAGACCACGCTCAATGATCCGCGCGCTGCCGTCGGCGCGTACCGCGAAGTCCTGCAGGTGGCCCCCGAGCACCAGCAAGCACGGGCTGCCCTCGAACGCCTCCTCTCCACCGCGCCGATCGAGCTCCGCAACGACATCGTCGAGGTCCTCGAGCCGCTGTTCGATGCCGATGGCGACTCCGCCCGTCTCGCGAACGTCCTCGAAGCGCGCCTCGCCCTCACGAAGGATTCGATCGACAAGACGAGCCTGCTCGCGCGCATCGTCGATCTCGCCGAGAACCGCCTCAACGATCGCACTCGCGCGCTGGACGGCGCTCTGCGCTGGCTGGCGATCGATCCGTCCTCCGCGCAAGCGCTCGGCGAGACCGAGCGGCTCGGCGAGAGCCTCGGCGCGTGGCAAGAGGTCGGCACGCGCCTCGCCTCGATCGTCAACGCGTCCGATGCATCCAGCCGCGACGCCGATGTACAAGTCGCGCTGCTCGTCTCGCTCGGCAAGATCCAGCGGGACCGCCTCGGTCAGCTCGAGCAAGCGGCCGCTTCCTACCGCGCCGCACTCGCGCTCGATCCCGACGCGCTCAGCGCCCTCGACGAGCTCATCCAGATCCTGCGCCAAACGAACGACGCTCGCTCGCTCGCGGATGCACTCCGCCAGCGCGGCAAGCTCGTCACCGAGGTCGACCAGAAGCGCGCTGCGTACGCCGAGGTCGCGCAACTCGCCGAACGCTCCGGTGACCGTGCGGCCGCCATCGCCGCGTGGCGTGAGATCACCGACAGTGACGACACGGATCGCGCCGCGCTCGACGAGCTCGTTCGCCTGTACCGCCTCGCGAACCAGAGTTCGGATCTGATCGACGCGCTCGGCCGCGCTGCACGCCTCGCGAACACCCCCGCCGACGAGAAACAGCTGCGCCAAGAGATCGCGCAGCTCGAGAACGACAGCCCGCGCGCGATTGCCGCGTGGCAGGCCGTCCTGGATCTCGACGGCGATGACCTCTCTGCGCTCGGTGCGCTCGAAGCCGCGTACGCGCGCGCGAACGACTGGATGGCCGTCAGCGATACGCAGAGCCGCCGGCTCTCGCTCGCAAAGTCCGCGTGGGACCGCGTCGCGATTCACGCGGAGATGGCCAAGACCGCCGAGGAGAAGCGCAACTCGCCCGACGACGCGATCGCCAGCTGGTACGCCGCGCTCGACGCCGACCAGACCTATCAGCCGGCGTACGACCAACTCGATCGCCTGCTGACCAGCTCAAAGCGCTCGCACGACCTCGTCGATCTGCTGGCAAAGCGCGCCGAGCTCTACGCGGCGACGGGCGACACGAAGGGCGAGCTCGCGGCCCTGGCGCGCGCAGCCGACGTCTGGGAGAGCCAGCTCGATAACCCCGAAGCTGCGGGCGAAATTCTCGAGAAGATCCTCGCTCGCGAGCCAGGATCGGTCGCAGCCCTCACGCGCCTGTCCAAGATCTACGAGCGTTCGGGCGACTGGGACAAGTGCAAGAAGACGCTCGAGCAAGCGCTCAAAGCCGGTCCCTCCGGTCGCGACGGCGCGGATCTATTCTTCCGCCTCGGTGAGGTCGCACGCGTCGGCGACAGCGACGTCGACACCGCGCTCCTCCACTACCAGCAAGCGCTGAAGCACGACCCCGCGCACGCGCAAGCGATCGCCGCGCTCGAGGCCATCGCGCGCGACCGCCGCGACAACACGCTGCTCGCCGACCTCCTGCAACGCCGCGCGATCGCGACGACCAACGTCACCGACCGCGTCGCTCTCTACGTCGAGCTCGCCGAGCTCGAGCGCAAAGCCGGCCGCATGGACGCCGCGCTCGTCGCGATCGCCAAGGCCGCCAACGATGCACCCGACGACCCACGCGTGCTCGCACCGCTCGCAGACATGTACTTCGCTACCGATCGCCTCGACGAAGCGGCGCCGATCTACGACAAGCTCGCCGAGGACGCCAAAGCCGCGCGTCGCATGAAGGACGTCGCGCGCTTCCGTCAGCGCCAAGGTGGCATCTTGCAGAAGCGCGGCGACCAGGCCGGCGCGCTGGCCGCGTACGAAGAGGCGCTCCGCATCAGCCCCGGTGAGGTCGGCACGATGACCTCGCTCGGTCAGCTCTATCTCGACGCCAAAGAGTGGGAGAAGGCGCGCAAGATCTACCAGTCGCTCGTCCTGCAGAACATGGATGCCGACGCCGGCGTCACCAAGGCCGAGGTCTACTGGGCGCTGGGGACGATCCATCTACAGCTCGGCCAGCCGCCAAAGGCGAAGCAGATGTTCCAGCGCGGGCTCGAGATCGAGCCGCAGAATCAGAAGCTGAAGGACGCGCTCGCGTCGCTGTAGCCGCCACGTCGCGACGTAGGAGTTGCTGGCCGCAACGACGCGACGACGCGACGAGATCTAAACCTCGCCGGGCGAGCAGCGTGCGAAGAAGGAGAGCCACTGAGCCGCTACGACCGCTAAGGGGAGCAACCCTCGCCGGGCGAGTTGCGTTCTCGCCGAGCGAGCGGCGCCGCAAGAGAACCGCGAAGACGCGAAGACGCAAAAACGATCGAACCTCGCCGGGCGAGTTGCGTTCCCGCCGAGCGAGCTGCGTTGCAAGGGAGCCGCGCCGCCGCGGAACGCGAAAGCAATCGACCCTCGCCGGGCGAGCAGCGGGCGAAGAAGGAGAGCCACTAAGCCGCTACGCCGCTAAGGAGATCAACCCTCGCCGGGCGAGTGGCGTTCTCGCCGAGCGAGGGACGTAGAAGAGGTTTCGCCGGCGGGGCGCCAGGATCGCCAAGGAGATCGAACCTCGCCGGGCGAGCTGCGATCTCAGCGCGGGATCCAGGGACGACGTGTGGTGCTGGGGCGGCACGCGATCAGGGCACGCACTTGCCTTTGGACTTGTAGCGAAGGCCGGGGCACGAGCTGGAGCCGAAGAAGGCGTGACCGTCGCAGCCGCAGTACTCGCGACGGTCGCGCGTGCAGCCGCGCTTGGCCGGAGCGCAGTGGCCGAGCGCTGCGTCGCCGCAGCCTTCGCCTTCGCAGACGCCCGATGCGCAGTCAGTGGCTTTGCGGCAGGCCGCATTGTCGCCGTCAGGTGCGGTCGCTACATCGGAGCCCGTGCTGGCTGTCTGCGGTGCATCCGGCGTCGCGATCGGCGCAGCGTCCGCTGACATCGCCGTCGCATCGACGGGAACGGTAGCCTCGACGGGGACGACTGGCGCAGGCGGCGAGGGTTCGACCGGGGGCGTCGACGACGGTCCCGAGCAAGCAACAACAAACGCGAATGCCGCAAGCGTGAAGCGCATCGGGCGAGACTACGCGATCCACGATCACGTCACTCGCCGGGCGACGTTTGATCGACGTGGCGGTTCTGCTCTCCTACGCAGTTCGCTCGGCGAGTGCGCAACTCGCCCCGGCGAGGTTCGATCGCCTTGGCGATCCTGGCGCCCTTGGCGGCAAACCTCTTCTACGTCGCTCTGCGAGAACGCCACTCGCACGGCGAGGTTTAGATCGCCGTCGCGTCGTCGCGTCGTTGCGGCCACCAACTTCTACGTCGCGGCGTGGCGGCTACTGCACTGCCGTCGTGGCCGGCGTCGCGTTCGTGGCGGGAGCCTGCTGCTCGCGCGCGAACACGGTGCACGTGTTGTTACGGATCACCCAGAGCGCGTTGTTCAGGCAGAGATCGATGTTGTGCACTTCGCACGTGACACCCGTCTCGTCGACGAGCTGCGCGTCGTACGTGCCACAGTCCGCGCCGACGCTGATCGACTCGCCCGGAAAGAGTCCGTCGCCGCCGAGCAGGTTGCGGCCCCACGTCGAGGAGCCGACGTCCGTCAGGTAGAGCTCGTCGATAGTGTAGTCAGAGTCGTTGCGGACTTCGAGCGACGAGCTTCCATCGTCGATGATGCAGCCAGTGGCGACGGTAGCGAGGGCGAAGGAAGCGAGGGCGGGGATCAGAAAGCTCTTCATGATGAGCTGACCAGGAGCAACGCGTATGCCGCGACGGCAAGTGCGCGATCCGGCGCGCGCCAACGTGGCATTCAGCGGCATGTCGCGTAGTTAGCCTGTGTCTGTTTGTTCTCGGGGTGCGGCTACGCCACAACACGCGTCGGCACACCTGCGAGGCGCGATCGCCTACGGGTGGCAGAGCTTCGCGGCGCGCGCGGCAGCGGCTGCGGCATCGGAGCCCGAGGCGCCGACCTCCTGGAGCGCGGGCAGGGCGGCGGCGGGGCACTTCTTGCCCATCGTGCCGAGCGCATCAGCGGCCGCGCGAACGATCTCCGGGTACGTGTCGTCGTAGAGCGCGTCGATGAGCGCTTTGCCCGCGCCCGGCGCATCGAGCTGCGCGATGGCGGTGGCGCTTGCTTGGGCGAGCGCGAGTGCGGCTTCACTCTCGAGCGCGTCGGAGCGCCACTGCGTGAAGCGTCCCACGAGCTTCACGCCGAGCGCGGGATCCTCGAGCTTGCCGGCGAGACGCACCGCGTGGGTGCGGACATCGATATCGGTGTCGTCGCTGCTCCACGTCTTTTCCAGGAGCGCGGCGATGCCCGCCGCTTTGCACGTGACGAGCGAGTCGAGCGCTTCGTTCTTCACGTCCTTGTTCTTGTCCTTGCCGACGGAGGCGACGAGCGCATCGCGCGGGTCTTGACGCTGGCAGCGAGTCCCGAGGACGGATGCAGCCTCGCGGCGAACCTCTGGCCAGTGATCATTCGCGAGGGCGACCGTGAGGACGCGATCGATGCCGTCGGGCTTGGCGACGTGCCACGGGCCAGCGGCGTCGTTCTCGATCGCGCGGAGCGAGCGTACGGCGGCGAGGCGCACACCCGGATCGGAGTCGGACGCGAGGGTGGCGAGCAGCTCGGCTGCTTCGGGGCGCGGCGTCTTGGCGAGTCCATCGACAGCGACCTGGCGGAGGGCGGCGCCGACGTTATCGGCGGGCAGGGCGGCTAGGGTGCTGCTCAGCACGTGCAACGCGCCCGCGTCTCCAAGCTCGGCGACACCGTCGATGAGGCGGTAACGACGATCGTAGTCCGTTGCCGTGGGTAGCGCGGCGAGCACCGCCGCGAGCACGGTCGCGCGCTCGGCCGGGACTGCGCGTCCTCGCCGAACGGCAGCGCGCCAGATGTCGCCAGACTCCACCGCATCCGTCTTTTGAGCGGCGGCGGCGAGCAGCTGATCGCTCGCGACATTGGAGAGACGTTCGATGAGCGCTTTGCGGATCGGGTCGTTGCCCTGGCCGGCGAGGGCGATGAGCGCGGTCGTGCCGGCCGCGTCGATCTCGACACCGTCGATCGCTTCGATGCGCGCTTCGGTGCCGATCCTCGGGTTCCCGGCGAGGGTCGCGAGGAATGCAGACTGATGGAGCGCCGCGAGCTGGTGTACGACGCCGATGAGCGGCGCCCCGTCGATCCAACCGCTGTTGATCGCGCCCATCAGCGGCTGGGCCGCGGTCGGATCGTTGATCTGTGCGAGCACCGCGATCAGCCGCACACGGCCCTTGGCATCTGCCGTCTGGAGCTCGCTCGCGATCGCGGCGACCGCTGCCGCACCTCCGCGCACGAGTTGTTGCTCGCCGCTTCGACCGCTCTGATCCGTCGCCACGAGGTGCGCGAGCATCGGCTCGGCGCCGCCGGCCTTCTCGCCCTCGGCGAGGACAGAGAGCTCCGCGATCATCGTGACGCCCTTTGGCGCCGACGTGTCCTCGATGATCACCGTCGCGCAGCCGTCGATCGGCGTCGGGAGATCCACTTCGTACACGGTGCCGAGCACGGAGCTCGTCGGATCGGGAATGTCGACGTGATAGGCCGCGTTCTGGCCAACGATCGCGATGCGCGTCGGTCGCGCGCTTTCTTTGAGTGCCTTCGCGCTCGTCGGATTGCCGGGGACGATCAGCAGCGTCTTCGCCTTCGCGCCTGGCACCTGCGGCTCGAACGTGAACAGCTGGCCTTCGCCGCTGCTCGAGAGCTCCTCGTGCCACTGCGTGTCGAGCTTGCCGTCGACGAGCTCCGCGGGCGCAACGAGTCCGCCGACGTCGGCGGCGCCCGGCTCGTGGGATGCGAACGCGGCACGGTAGAGGCCCGGCGGGACGATGCCCTGACGAACGCCCGCCTTGAGGAGGGGCGCTCTCTCGTCGACCTCGGTGGGCAGCCGGCTCAGGCGTCCCCACTTGCTGCCGTTGAACCCTTCGCCGAACAGGAGCGGCGGCTTGCCATCGCAGCGGTGCAGGCCGGGGCGCGTCTGATACTTGACCGGCCCGATCGATGTGAGCGAGATCGCGGTCGAAAAATCTGCATCGAGGCCAACGCCGCCGATGTCCGTCTTCGTCGCGATCTTCCAGGCGGGCCCGGTCAGGATGAACGCCTGCTTGCCGTCGACAGAGACGACGATCGTCGGCGTGCCGTGCGGCCGCCCCGCTTGCACTGTCGCTGTCGTTACCGTCGTGCCGAGCGTCGCGACTTGCTTGCCGCCGATGCTCACGGCGCCATTCGCATCGACGCTGATCTGCTCGGGCTTGTTGTCGCCGTCGACATCCTCGCTCGCCGTCGCGACGGGAGCCGCGCTCGCAACTCCTCCGAGCGCACCAACGAGAGCACACGCGCCGAACAGCCGGTTCATCGCCGCGAATCTAGCACCCGCAGTCATCCGCGTGAGACACCCGGAGGGCTCGCAGATTGCGTCATGTCGACACGTGTTTTTTGCCTCGGTACCGCGCTCGCTGCGTGCTCGTCCACGTCCGAGCCGCCCCCGCCGGCGCCCGTGCACGTCGCCACGCCTGACGCCTCGCGGGCTGACGCTCCGACCGCCGAGCCACCCGTCGCCGATCACCGCAGCTCGACGATCGCGGAGCCGTTCAAGGAGACGTCACCGCTCCCGGAGAAGCCCGTACTGAATGCGGAAGCGACGGCCGTTGGCGACTGGGCCACGACGTGGAGCGCCGTGAGCTCGCCGAGCGGCTGCTTCTTCTTCAGCGGTCCTGCGGGACGCGACACACCACTGACGGGGCCCGCTCAGCTCACGTTCGACGGCGAGTACGCGAAGCTCGTGTGGGGCGGCGCGACGTTCGAGGGCTCCGTGCACGCGGGCGCGTTCTCGCTCGCGCGGCATGCGCAGCACACGTACGGCGGCGAGTGGACCGTGACGGAGACGCTCGTCGGAACGATGCGCGACCACACGGCCGTCGCGAAATATCACTATCAGGAGTGCTCGACCGCCGAGTGCCCCGGTCGCTGCACCATCGACGCGGACCTCGCGCTTCTCGCCAAGCCCTGACGCGTCTAGTTTTTACAGGCGGGCACCCAACCGGCGCTGCACGCATCGGTCTGGAGCTTCGTGCTGCGCGCCGGATCGCGACGCTCGTCGGGCCCCTTCTCGAGCGCCCGCGAGATCATGTAGCAGACGTTCAGCATGTGCCGATCGCAGGCCTGCTGGGACAGTTTCCCGACGGCCGCGACCTGCGCTGGCGTCAGCTGGTCGGTGGCGAGGGTCGTCGCGACGACCTCGCACGCATCGCTGTCGCCGACCTCGCACTTCGCCGTCGCGAGGTCGACCGCGTGGACAAATCCCGGCAGATCGCCCGAAGTCATCGCGACCGCGTAACACGCATCGGGATGCTGCAGCTCGCACGCCTTGCGCCACAGCGCGAGCTTGGTCACTTCGTCGGGATCGTTGGACGAGCCCTTCATGTTCGCCTCCCCGAAGCAGGACGGACCGTCGCCGAGATCGCAACCGCGACGCAAAACGGTGAGGATGCGTTCGCCGGGAATGTGAAGGGCAGGGGTGTTGAGTGACAGGGCGGCGAGCATGCAGTCGCTGCCCGTTCCCGCGAGACAGCTCTTCTCGATCAACTCTGCCGAGCGAAGGGAGAACGCGATGAAGTCGTCGCGATCGTTCTCGATCGCCAAGCGCAGTCCCCCGAGCGCACCGCACGCGCGTCCATCTCCGTCTGTGCACGCACGATCGAGCTTCGTGCGCAACGCGGGCCAATCGGTTTGCTGCTGCGCGTTCTCCGCGTTCAAGCAGCTGATCACATCACCGAGCTGACATCCCCGCGCGAACGATGCCTTCGCGCGCTTTTCGTTCCCGGGGAGCACGGGAGAGTCCTGGATAACCCGGCCGGCGGTGAAGCACTCGGCGGCATTGCCGGCCGTACACGCGCCATCGAGCACGGCGAGATAGCGGTTCACATCGGTCTCGAGCGGCGCGCGTCGCATGTCGACCGCCGCGGTCGTGCAGCTCGGTCCGGGCGTCGCGAGGCACGTGCGCTCGCAGCTCGCGAGATCCGTGCAGACGGCCTTCGGAGGCGGGGGCGCGACCGGGGGCGCCGGCGCAGCTCCGCCGCAACCGACAAGCACGAGAGCGAGGCCGAGCGCAGTTCGCATGGATGTCCGGACGGTGGAAGCCTGCGCCCGTCGCACAGCATGACCTGGCTCGTTGACGCGATCGCGCACGGTTGCTATCGAGACGGTCCGATTTGCCCGCTCTCGTGGCGAACCGCACAGATGTTCGCGCCCTCTGACTACACCTACGAGCTACCGCCCGAGCTGATCGCGCAGGAGCCGACCGCCGCGCGCGATGCATCGCGGTTGCTGCACGTGCCCGTCGAGGGCGGCCCGGTCGATCTGATGTTCGCGGATCTGCCGGACCTGTTGCCCGCCGACGCGATCGTGGTCGCGAACGATACGCGCGTCATCCCTGCGCGCGTCCTCGGGCACAAGGACACCGGCGGGGCAGTCGAGCTGTTCTTCCTCGAGCCCGAGCCGACCGTGATACCGCCGCCCGACCGCTCGTCGTGGCGCTGTCTCGCCAAGGCCCGTCGCCCGCTGCGTCCGGGGCAGCTGATCAGGATCGACGGCTCCGAGATCGCGATCGAGATCCTGACCGAGCGTGCGACGGATGGCTCGATCGTCGTCGCGGCGCCTGCCGATGCGTTCGCGTTCCTCGACGCCCACGGCCACATCCCGTTGCCGCACTACATCGCGCGCGATGATCGCAGCGACGATCGCGAGCGTTATCAGACGATGTTCGCGAAGGTCCCCGGCGCTGTCGCCGCGCCCACCGCGGGCCTCCACATGACGCCTGTGATCCGCGACCGCCTCGTCGCGAAGGGCATCACCATGGCGACGCTCACGCTCCATGTGGGATTCGGGACGTTCGCGCCGATCCGCGTCGACGATATCCGCCACCACGCGATGCATCGCGAGCGCTACATGATCTCGCCCGACCTCGCCGCGCTCGTCGCATCGGGCCGCCCGATCGTCGCGCTCGGTACGACGGCGCTGCGCGCGCTGGAGTCCGCGGCGACCGCCCCGAAGACGCTCCGCATCGGCGATGGTGCGACGGAGCTGTTCATCTATCCGGGATCCGGACACACGTTCAACGTCGTCGACCACCTGATCACGAACTTCCATCTCCCCGAGTCGACGCTGCTGATGCTCGTGTCCGCGTTCGCCGGCATGGACAGAACCCTCGCCGCGTATCGCCACGCGGTCGCCGCGCGCTATCGCTTCTTCAGCTACGGCGACGCCTCGCTCGTTCATCGCGCGCCATAGCCGTTCAGGCGTGTTTGCGCATCACCGGCTGCGAGCGCCACCGACCGATCGCGCGGCCGAGTCGGCGTGCCGCGTCAGGAAGTTGCTCGATAGGCGCCGACGAGAACGACGCGCGAAACGCGAGCGGTGCCGTGTTCCGGATCGCGCGCGGCCGAAACAGGCGGCCGGGATCGATCGATGTGCCCTCGTTGACCGCGCACTCGAGCAGATCGATGTCATCGCCGTCGTCGTACGGCAGCTCGACCCAGACCGAGAAGCCACCCTCGGGATGCACGAACACCGCGTCGGGAATCTCCGCGCGCAGCGCCTGACACAGCGTCGCGGCGCGGTCGGCATATGCGTGGCGCGCTTTCTCGAGCAGCGCGTCGTAGTCGATGCGTGACACGAGCAGCGCGGCCGCTGCTTGCGTGAGTGACGCCGTCTGCAGATCCGCCGCTTCCTTGTGGTCGAGGAGCAGCTCGTGATCGCGGATCGGCGGGACGAGCCAGCCGACGCGAAGACCGGGGCAGAGCGTCTTGGACAGCGTGCCGACGTGCCACACGCGGTCCGGTGCATCCGCATACAGCGGGCGCGCGACGCCACCGTCGAAGCGCAGCTCCGTGTACGCCTCGTCGGCGATCAGCGCGTGCTGCGCAAGCCACGCCTGGCGCCACGGCTCGACGAGGTCCACGCCAAGCGGATTGGCGATGCCCGGCATCACGTAGTGCGCGCAATCGGTGTCGCGGAGTGGCGGCAAATGCGGCCGACGGGGGAGGGGAATGCGACCGCGCGTGCAATCACCCACGACATCGAGGCCCGCGCGGCGAAACGCGGCGAGCGCGGCCGGGTACGACGCTTCGCCGACCGCGATCTGCGCGCCGCGATGAGCGAGCGCGATCAGCAACAGCGCTTGCTGCGCGCCGGTCGTGACGATCACGTGCTCGGGACGCACGTCCGCGCCACGCGCGTTCAACCTCGCCGCGATCCACGCGCGAAGATCGGCGAGTCCCTCCGGCCAGCCGTACTGCAGCGCCTTGTCGTCGCGCGCGGCATCGGCGAGTGCCCGTTCGATCTCGGCGCGCGGCATCAGCTCTGCCGCCGGGAGCCCACCCGCGAGTCCGATCACATCCGGGGCGGCGGCGGCCTTCAGCAGAGCATCGATGCGCGGGTGCATGCTCCGAGAGAGTTCACACCGAGTGCCAAACCGTACTGTGCGCTGGCGCGCGCTGCGAGTCGCGCCTATAAAGCGCGGCCGTGCTAACGCAGCTCCCCACGCCTGGCTTCTCGTTCGAGCTCATTGCAACGCTCGGCAAAGCGCGCGCGGGAATCCTGCACACTCCGCGCGGTGACATCGAGACGCCCGTGTTCATGCCGGTGGGAACCGCCGGCACCGTCAAGGGCATGACGGCAGACGAGCTACGTGCGCCGCCGCTCGATGCGAAGATCATCCTCGGCAACACGTATCACCTGTACCTGCGCCCCGGCCTCGAGGTGATGGAGCTCGCGGGCGGTCTACATCAATTCCAGAAGTGGGACCGGCCTATCCTCACCGACAGCGGCGGGTTCCAGGTGTTCTCGCTCGCGGGCATCAACGAGATCGATGACGAGGGCGTCACGTTCCGCTCGCACATCGACGGCTCGAAGCACCGGTTGACACCGGAGGTTTCGATGCACATCCAACGCGTACTCGGATCTGACATCGCAATGGTCTTCGACCAGTGTCCTCCCGGCGACGCATCGCCGGATGTTCAAGAGGTCGCACTGGCGCGGACGACTGCGTGGGCGGCGCGTTGCCGCAACGCCGAGCGTGCAAAGGGGCAAGCATTGTTCGGCATCGTTCAGGGCGGCATCGACACCGCGCGCCGACTGCGTCACGCGGCCGAGATCACGAAGCTCGACTTCGATGGCCACGCGCTCGGCGGTCTCGCGGTCGGCGAGAAGGTCGAGGACACGTACCGCGTGCTCGACGAGGTCGCGCACACACTCCCGATGGACCGCCCGCGCTACCTCATGGGAGTCGGGACGCCGACAGACCTCGAGACCGGCATCCGCTCCGGCATCGACATGTTCGATTGCGTGATGCCGACCCGCAACGCGCGGAACGGGTACTTGTTCACCCAGTCCGGCCAGCGCGTGAACATTCCGAACGCCGCGAACCGGACCGACCTGGGCCCCATCGACCCCGAGTGCCCCTGCTCGACGTGCAAGACGCACTCGCGTGCGTACCTGCGACATCTTTACCAGGCCAAAGAGATCCTCTACGCGCGCCTCGCAACCCTGCACAACCTCACGTTCTATGCCCGGTGGGTCCGCGGCATCCGCGACCGGATCCTCGCCGAGGGGACCCGGGTCTGAACGCGTTTGTTCGAGGCTTGACCCCCTAACCCACGAATGCTACGAACCGCTGGATTTTCGGCCGTATAGCCAACCGGCCGACTGACTGAGAACCAAGGAGCTCCCCATGCAATCGATGCAGATGCCACTGATGATGTTGCTGATGTTCGGCATCTTCTACTTCATCCTGATCCGTCCGCAGGTGAAGAAGCAGAAGGAGCACCAGGCCAATCTCGCCAAGCTCGGCAAGGGCGACGAGATCCTCACGCGTGGCGGCCTGATCGGCAAGATCACCGGCGTGACCGACGACAACCGCGTTCTCGTCGTCGAGCTGCAAGAGAAGGTTCGCGTTCGTATTCCGCGCGCATTCGTCGAGTCGAAGTGGACCGGTGAGGTCCCCGCCGACGCGGCGAAGTCGTCCGCTGCCTGATCTTCAGCTGATCTGATCTAGAGACCTGGTTTCCGTTCGAGGTGGTTCATGGACCGTAGTGTGAAATGGCGCATCGTCGGGTTGCTGTTCGGCATCCTGTTCTGCGTCTGTGTGCTCATCCCTAGCTTCGTCGCCAAAGAGCAGCGGCCCGCGTGGTACCCGTTCTCCAAGGTCATCAACCTCGGACTCGATCTCCAGGGCGGACTCCACATCGTCTACAGCATCGATCTCGACCGCGCCGTCGAGGATCGCGCTCACGAGATCAAGCGTGACCTCGACCAGCGCTTCATCGATGACAAGATCGCAGCCGTTGTCACGACGCCGAAGGCGCCGATCGGCACGGTGTTCGTGAAGGTCACCGACGCGGCCAAGCGCGCGCAGGTCGAGAGTGCGATCCACTCCGACTACGACAAGGAGACCGAGCCCACCGAGTGCGCTCCCGAGCACGCAGGTGAGATTTGCTTCAAGGTCGCCGAGAGCTTCGCCGAGGGCATCAAGAAGTCCGCTCTCGCGAACGCCGTCACGACGATTCGCGAGCGCATCGACGAGAAGGGCATCGCGGAGCCGACGGTCGTGGAGAAGGGCGACGAAATTCTCGTCGAGCTCCCCGGCCTCAAGGCCGAGACCGTTCAGGAGACGCGCGACATCATCGCTCGCACCGCCAAGCTGGAGTTCAAGGTCGTCGACGACGGCTCTGCGTACATGCAGAAGGTCTTCCAGAAGGTCGGTAAGAACGAGACCAAGGACAAGGAGCACGCGGGTGAGGCAACGGACCTCAAGGCGCTGCAGTACGGCATCCGCGGCGAAGTCGACGTCTGGAAGGCCGAGGAGAACAACAGCACGCACCAGGACTGGTTCCTCCTCGCGTACGACCGCGAAGAAGAGGTCAATGCAGAGACCGCCAAGGCGGCGAACTGCAAGGACCGCGACGACAAGACCAAGTGGAACGCGAACGGAACGCTGACCTGCAAGCTGCCCGGCTCGTTCATCATCGACCGCTACATCAAGGAGCTCGGCCCGGACTTCAAGATGCCCGAGGATCACGAGATCCTCTACGAGCTCACCGAGGCGCAGCCGAACGCCAAGGACAAGCGCTCGTTCTGGCGCTCCTACTACCTGGACCGCGCGGTCAGTCTCACGGGCTCCGCGATCTCCAAGGCGCAGCCCAGCTACGATCAGAACACGAACCGCCCGAACGTCTCGCTCGAGTTCAACCGCTTTGGAAGCCGCGTGTTCGGTGACCTCACGGCGAAGATCGTCGGCAAGAAGCTCGCGACGGTGCTCGACGACAAGGTTCGCTCGGCGCCCGTCATCCAGGTCGCCATCCGCGGCGGTCGCGCCTCGATCACCATGGGCGGACAGGACGCGAATCAGCAGGAGAAGGAGGTCAATGACCTCGTGAACGTGCTCCGCACCGGCTCGCTGCCCGCGCCGCTGAAGGAGGAGTCGGCGTCCAAGATCGGCCCGACGCTCGGCCTCGACGCGATCGCCAAGACGCGCCTCTCGTTCGGCCTCGGCCTGTTGCTCGTCATCGGCCTGATGGTCGGCATCTACCGCTGGTCGGGTTGGGTCGCCGTGTTCGCCGTGTCGTTCCACGTGCTCGTCACGCTCGCCGTGATGGCCATGTTCGGCGCGACGCTGACGCTGCCCGGCATCGCCGCGCTCGTCCTGTCCGTCGGCATGTGCGTCGACGGAAACATCCTCATCAACGAGCGCATCCGCGACGAGTTGCTCCTCGGCAAGTCTGTCCGCGGTTCCATCGACCTCGGGTTCTCGCGGGCCTTCAGCGCGATCCTCGACGGCCAGTTCACGATCGCCGCATCCGCCTGGGTGCTCCTCCAGTACGGGTCGGGTCCCATCAAGGGGTTCGCCGTCATGATGCTCGTCGGTGTCTTCACCACCGTCGCCACCAACACGTGGGTCACCCGCATCCTCTTCGACTGGCGTAGTGGCCGAAACAAGAACGCCACCACGCTCTCCATCTGAGGCCCCGACGATGAGCGAACACAAGCACTTCCGCTACCTGCTCCCGCCGGGCACCAACTTCCAGTTCGTCGCCAAGTTCAAGGCGTGGATCTGGCTGTCTGTCCTGCTCTCCGTCGCCACGATCGCGATCTTGTTCTTCAACAAGAGCCACCGCGGCGAGTACATGAACTGGACGATCGACTTCAAGGGTGGCACCGAGGTCACCGTCGCGTTCAAGGACAAGTCGGGCACGTACCTCGATGTCGACGCAGCCAAGCTGCGCGCCGCGTTCGACGCCGCCAAGGAGCACGTCGAGCTCTCCGGTCTGCAGTGGTCCGCCAAGGACGCGAACGGCAAGGAGATCCAGATCAAGGGCGCGATCGTTCGCACGACGCGCTTCTCCGCGCTCAAGGCGGAGGACACCGATGCCTCGTCCACCGACGTGACGAACGCGTTCAAGGACAAGGGCATCATCAAGGCTGCCTGGACCGGCGACCGCCTCAACATCAGGTCCAAGCAGCTCATCCCCGAGTTCGACGTCGGTCCCGTGCTCGCGAAGCACGGTCTCGAGCCCAAGCCGTGGACCGCGCAGGAGCAGGGACAGTTCTCGCACCCCGACGAAGGCACGCTCGAGTACAACCAGTGGTACTCGGTCTACGGACTCGATCGTCAGTACGAGCAGATCCTGGAGAAGGCGCTGCCCGGCACCGAGATCGACATCGTTCAGGTCGACGGCGTCGGCGCCAAGGCCGGCGACAAGCTGCGCGATGACGCGGCCAAGTCGATCATCTACGCGATCTTCCTGATCATGCTGTACCTCGCGTTCCGGTTCGATATCCGGTACGCGCCCGGTGCGGCGTTCGCGACGATCCACGACGCCATCATGGTCGTCGGCGTGTTCGCGCTGACGTGGACGGAAGTCTCGCTGACCACGGTCGCGGGTCTCCTCACCGTCATGGGCTACTCGGTCAACGAGACAGTCATCGGCTTCGATCGAATCCGAGAGAACGAAGCGAAGCTGAAGGACAAGTCGATCGAGCGCATCATCGATGTGTCGATCAACGAGCGCCTCTCGCGCACGATCATGACCGCCTCGACGGTGTTCGCGACGACGCTCGTCATGAACATCTTCGGCACGGGCCTCGTGAAGAACTTCGCGTTCGCGATGAACGTCGGCGTCATCGTCGCGACGTACTCGTCGATCTTCCTCGCAGCTCCGGTGTTCCTCTGGATCACCAAGAAGTGGTACTCGGGCGCGCCAGTCCGCCGCCGCGTCGCGGTGTCCGCTTCGTCGGTGGCCCCGGAGAAGGTCAGCTCCGAAGACGCAGCAGACGAGTAGTTCGTCGCGATCCCGGGATCGCGAACAAACGGCCAGCTCTCAGCGATTTCGCGGGGATCTGGCCGTTTTGCTGTCAGAGGCAGAGCGTACGGTTCGCCCGTGCAAACGCGCCTCCGCCCCGCCGACGAGCGACTCGTGTCGCAGCTCGCGGCGTCGCTCCGCGTTCGTACTGCCACCGCGCGCTGCCTCGTCGCCCGCGGTGTCCATGATCCGGCGGACGCCAAGGGCTTCGTCGATCCTCGCCTCGCTGCGCTACGCCCGCCCGCCGGGCTCGCCGGTCTGCCCGCGGCCGTCGCGCGCATCGCCGATGCCGTCATGCAGAAGCAGCGCATCGGCGTGTTCGGCGACTACGACGTCGATGGGGTCACCACCGCGGCACTCCTGACCACGTTCCTGCGCGCCGTGGGCGCCGAGGTGATCGTCGCGGTCGCCCGTCGCGATGCAGGCTACGGTTTCACTGTCTCCGCGGCCGCTGACTTCGCGCAGCGCGGCGCCCAGCTGATCATCACCGGCGACTGCGGTACCAGCGATCTGGATTCGATCGCCGCCGCAGCTGCAGCGGGGATCCAAGTCATCGTCGTCGATCACCACACGGTGCCGTCAGCAGAGACGCAGCACCCGGCGTTCTCGTTGGTCAATCCGTTCCGGACTGACTCGACGTTCCCGTTCCGCGGCATGGCGTCGGTCGGCCTGATGTTCTACGTCGCCGCTGCCGTTCGCACCGAGCTGCGCGATCGCGGGTATTTCAATGGCAACGGCAATGGCACCGGCACCAACGGTGCTCCGTCCGCGCCGCCCGACGTGCGCGACTTGCTCGACTTCGTCGCGCTCGGCACCGTCGCGGATCTAGTGCCGCTCACCGCCGAGAACCGCATCCTCACCGCGCTCGGGCTCCGCAAGTTGCAGTCGGAGTCGTCCGAGCGTGCCCATGTGCGGCCAGGCATCGCTGCGCTGCTCGCGGTCGCCAACGTGGATTTCGATCGCGAGGTCGATGCGCACACCATCGCGTGGAAGCTCGCGCCACGGCTCAACGCGCCGGGCCGCCTCGGCGCTGCCGAGCCCGCGCTCGCGCTGCTCCTCGCGGATGCCGAGTCCGCGCCCGCGCGCGCCGCTGCGCTCGAAGCGGCCAATACCGAGCGCCGCGCGATCCAGGAGCGCGTTGTCGCCCAAGCTCTCGAGCAACTCGGTGATCGCGACCCCGGTCCCGCCATCGTTCTGAGCGGCGAGGGCTGGCCCACCGGTGTGGTTGGCATCGTCGCCGCCAAGCTCGTGGATCGCTATCAGCGCCCCGCGTTCGTGATCGGCGTCGACCCCGTCACGGGCGTCGGTCGCGGCTCGGCGCGCACGTGCAACGGTATCGATCTCTACAAGGCGCTGTCGGAAGCCGCGCGCGTCCCCAACTGTCTCGGTCGCTACGGTGGCCACGCTGCCGCGGCGGGCTTCACGATCGATCGCTCGCAGATCGCCGCGCTCGCCGAATCGCTCGGCGGTGCCTGCGCGCGTCTCGCGGAGGGCTCCGGCCGCACGCCGACGGGCCGCGAAGTCGACGCGGAAGTCCCGCTCGGTGAAGTCGATGAGCGCCTCGCCACCGAGCTCGCGGGTCTCGGCCCGTTCGGTCAGCAGAATCCGGCGCCCGTGCTCGTCACGCGCAACGCCAAGGTCACGGCCGTCCGCCGCGTCGGCAACGACAAGCACCTCAAGCTCACCATCGAAGATGATCGCGCCACCTCGCGCAGCGCGATCGGCTTCAACCTCGGCGACCGCGACGTGCAGGCCGGCATGCGCATCGACCTCGCGTTCGTGCCGACGATTTCGACGTGGCAGGGCAGGCGCTCCGCCGAGCTCTCGGTGCAGGACTTCGCCGTCGTCAACGAAGACACGCTCGCCGATCAGTCGGCGTCAGCGCTCTCCAGCTAGCCGCGCGCTCGGCGGCTAAGTACGCGAATCTCGGTCGGCAGAGCAGAATCTGCGCCGGATGGGGAACTTTCTCCCGCGGGCGTCGTGCAACGAGGAAACATGCTCCTCGCCATGGCCCACTCTGCTCCGCTGCCGGGCTCGGTTCGTCCCGAGCTGCAGCACGACGAGCTGGTCCGGTGCAAAGCGCAGGATCCCGTGGCGTTTCGGGCATTCGTCGTGCGGTACCAGCGTCCCGTGTTCTCTCTGCTGTCCCGGATGCTCGGCCGCGGCCCGCACGTCGAGGACATCGCGCAGGATGTCTTCTTGCGCGCCTATCGTGCGTTTCCGTCGTTTGACGTCGACCGCGCCGCGAGGCCATCGACGTGGCTCTTGACGATCGCGACGCGCGCCGCGCTCGACGTGCGGAAGAGAGCGGTCGTCCCGACGACTTCACTCGAAGCGGCGGGTGGAGCGACGACCGGCGTCACGCCGGAGAGCGAACGCCGGCGCGGCGAGTTGCGCACGGCGATCGCGCACGCTGCGGACGCGCTCCCTGATGATCAACGCGCGGCATTCGTGCTCGCAGAGTTCCACGGTCTGACGATGGCCGAGATCGCGGCCGTCCTCGAGGTCCCCGAGAACACCGTGAAGACGCGGATCCATCGCGCACGCGCGAAGCTGCAGGAGAGCCTCGTCGCTCACAAGGAGGACTCGTGAACGAGCAGTTGGAAGCGGAGTGGGACGTCGACGAGCCCTCGCCGGAGTTCGCGAGCCGTGTCGTTGCTTCGGCAATGCGCGAATCGCGCGCCCGTCGGACGCGTCGTTACGCCATCGCGGGCGGCGCGGCCGTCGCGCTTGTGGCTGCCGCTGCCGCAGTGCTCGTCGTCGGGTCGCGCCACCAACCCGCGCACGGAGAGATCACAGCCTCGACTCGTACCGAAGTCGCGATCGGCGATCGAGCGGTTGCGGTGCTCGAGGCCGGTGCGCGCGTGCAATGGGACGGCGATCGCGTCGAGCAGTCGCGCGGTGATGTGTTCTATCGCGTCGAGCACGGCGGCGCGTTCGTCGTCCATACGCCGTCCGCCGATGCCCAGGTGCTCGGCACATGTTTCCGGATCAACGTCGAACAGGAGAGCGAGATGAAGCGAAGAGATCTAGGCGCCGGCGCCATCGGTGCGGTCGCCGCAGTCGCGGTTGTCATCGGAGTGTACGAAGGGAAGGTCCAGGTCTCGCACGCGGACCAGGCAGTCACGGTGCGCGCCGGAGAGTCAGCCATCGCCGATGGCAGCGGCGTTCATGCGACGAGCACTACGGTCGCAAAGCCAACCAGCGCTGGGGCGGGGAGTGCACGGACGGAAGCCGACCTCAAGGCGAAGATCGCCGACCTCGACAAGGAGAAGGCGCTGCTCGAGTCCGAGCTCACGAGCGCGTACGACGCTGTGGGCAAGAGCGCGTTCGATCTCACGCCCCAGGACTGGGCTAAGCTCGCCGAGCGCGGCGAGTTCAAATACCAGTACCCGTGCTTCCAGAAGAGCGGCTTTCGGCCGAGCGAGACAACGCTTGCGAGCATGGGCCTACCGCCCGAGGCAGCCGACACGATTCAGAAGGCGTACGCGAATTCCAACCAGCGCTTCACGAATGAGATGCGCCCGATCTGTGCGGAGATGATGGGTACGCCCGACTTCGATCTCTCCGCATGCATTTCGACGCTGTTCAAGAACGTCTACAGCGGCCCGAACGGTGCGAAGGCAACGTTCAAGCAAGTCGACGAGATTCGCGCCGGGCAACGCGCCGACACCGATGCGACCACGCCGGAGATGAAGATGTTGCTCGTGTTCTCGGGCGGAATGGCACCATTCGAGACGGAGCTCGCGAAGACCTTCGGCGCCGACGAAGCGCATCGGATCGCGTACTCGAACGACCTGTGTTTCCAGTCGCAGTCTCTGTAGCGCGCCGTTCGAGCTACCGACTGCGCTCGAGCAGACTGCGCAGACGCTCGTCGTCCTGTGCCGTCGCCGGCGTATAGACGATCATGTGCAGGTCGGGTTGGCCGTTCACGCCGAACGACGAGTAGTCGAGCAGCAACGTCTCGCCGTCGCGCTCGATCCGCGTCTGCCCGGGCCCGAGCGCCGCCACGTCGCGATCGTTCCACATCGCCGCGAACTCGGGGCTCGAGCGTGATAGCTCGTCGACGAGGCGGGTCGCACGCTCCGACGTGCCGAGTCGCGCCGTTTCCGCGCGGAACGCAGCGACCACGCCGCGCGCGTGGTGTTCCCAGTCGACGCGGCGCTCGCGCGCACCCGGCGAGAACATCAACCGCAGCGTGTTGCGCTCCTTCGCGGGCATCTTGTCGTAGTCGCCGAACAGCTTCACGGCCGCGCGGTTCCACCCGACGATGTCCCAGGTCGACGTCGCGATGATCGAGGGATTCGCGTTCGCGTCGAGCACGCGCTGCAGCTGCGGCGTGATCTCGGTCGTGCTGTCGACGCCGCGCGCCTCCGGACCATGACCGAGCGCGAGGAAGAACAGATGATCGCGCTCTGCATCTGACAGCGCCAGCGCGGCCGCGATCCGCTCCAACGCGTCCAGGGAGGGCGCGCCACCGCGGCCTTGCTCGAGCCACGTGTACCAGGTGGCACTCACGTTCGCGCGCTGAGCTACTTCCTCGCGGCGGAGTCCGGGTGTTCGGCGTCGCGCCGCGGAGAATCCGAACGCCGTCGGATCGAGCTTGCTGCGTCGATCGCGGAGATACACGCCCAGCGCGTTCGTCTCGTCGTCGATGCTGACGATCGTCGCTCCATCCACGCTCGCGGCGATCGTCCCACTCGCGGTCGTGGTCGGCGATCCATTCGAGTCCATGCCCTCAGTCTGGCCCGCACGAGTCGCGCTGTCCTTGGTCGTCGGCATCCGGCAGCCTGGTAATCATTATACCGGTTACGCGTCCCGTCTTTTCACGACCTTCGCGATGCCGAAGATGAAGGCATGCGCATCTTCATCACGGGTTCTACGGGATTTATCGGCAGCGCCGTCGTGCGCGACTTGATTACAGCTGGGCACACCGTCCTTGGCCTCGTTCGCTCCGACGCGAATGCAAAGGCGCTCGACGCGGTGGGCGGTACAGCCTTGCGCGGCGACCTCGACGACCTCGATGTTCTTCGCCGCGGAGCGGAGTCGACGGACGGCGTGATTCACATCGCGTTCCATCACGACTTTTCGAACTTTGCCGAGTGCTGCGCGAAGGACCAGCGCGCGATCACCGCGATGGGTGAGGTGCTCGCCGGATCGAACAGGCCGCTCGTGATCACGTCCGGCACGCCGGTGGGAGAAGGGCGCGTCGTCGACGAGTCCGACCTAGGCGATCGCAAGAACCCGATCTCGCTGCTGCGCGCGCCGGCGGAGGACATCGCACGCGGATTCGCGAGCCGCGGTGTGCGATCGTCGATCGTCTGTCTTCCGCGGTGCGTACACGGCACGAGCGAGCAGGGGTGGAAGGCGGGCCTCTTGATCGTCCTCACTCAGATCGCGAAGAAGACGGGCGTCGTCGCGTACATCGGTGATGGTTCAGCGCGCTGGCCGGCCGTCCATCGTCTCGATGCCGCGCGCCTGTACTGTCTTGCCGTCGAGAAGGCACCGGCAGGCTCGCGCGTTCATGCTGTCGGCGAGGAGGGCATTTCGCTGAAAGAGATCGCGATGCACCTCGCCGCGAAGCTAGGGCTGCCCGTTGTCTCCAAGACGCCCGGCGAGGCCGCCGCGCACTTTGGCTTCTTCGCCGCGTCGGTCAGCACGGACCAACCTGCATCCGCGCCGCAAGCGCGTGCGCTCGGTTGGCAACCGCGCGAGATCGGACTGCTCGCCGACCTCGATGCCAACGGGTAGGCACCTACTCGCCGGAACGGGGGAGGGCAACGACACCTGGCATTCGCGACGACGACGCGGTATTTCCCACGCGTGTCTGATTCGCCGCTGCCCGACGACGAGCCCGTACCCAAGCTGCCGCGCGGCAAGGGACTCGTTCTCAACAGCGGAATGATGTTCCGCATCGCGATGACCGTCGCGCTGCTCATCATGATCGTCATCAGCGCGCGCCCGTGCGCGAACATGACGTCCAAGTTCGTGACCGATTTCGGCGACGGCAAGGGCTCTGCGAACAGCGCGATGCCCAAGCCCGGCAATCTCGATGTTCCCGTCGAGCAGCCCGGGATCGATACGTCGAAATACGTGCAGCTCCGTCCGGGCATGACCGACGAGGAAGTGAAGGCTGCGATCGAGCAAGCGAAGCAGAAGAACGCGGCTCGCGGAAGCGCGGCGGCGCCGGTAGCCTCCGGCGCGGGGTCCGCGAAGTAGCTTCGATGTGGTTCCTGTTTCACCGCAACGCGAAGACGCGCACGGTGCGCGACGGCGAGTCGTTCGCGCAGGAGTGCCCCGAGTGCAAGGCGACGGCGCGCTTCGTCGAAGTCGAGATCGAAGAGAACGTCGGCGTGTGGTTCGTCGACGTGGTCGGCGATACGTCGCGCGCGTTCAAGTGCACAGGCTGCGGCAACGTGTTCGACGGCAAGGACAAGCCGACGGCACTGTCGCGTAGCTCCGCACCGTCGCGCGGCGGCTCCTCGACGGTCGCCCGTTGCGGCATGCGCGAGCAGTATTCCCGAGGCTTTTGGCGGCCGCTCATGAATTGTCTCGCGCGGCAAACGTTGTATTGGGTATGAAGGCCAGCATGACCCGGCGCCTAGCTCTTGTTCTCGCCCTCTCCGCAGTCGTTGGTTGCAAGGGAAACGAGGCGGCCCCCGCGATGCCGCCCGAGGGCACGGCGGCCGCCAAGCCCGCTGATCCGGTAGCTGCTGTCGACCCGACTGTCGAGCTGCGCGCAGGCGAGAAGCTCGAGCAGAACGAAGAAGCATCCGGCTTCAAAGCCGCAACGCTGACCGTCGCGGATCAGGGCGCGAAGACACTGTTCGCGGTGGTCTCTAAAGACAACAGCAAGGTCATCGTGCGCGCATTCGGTCCGAAGGGAGCCGTGGACGCGAGCGAATGGATGGATCGAGGCGAGATTGCCAACGAGCTCCACCAGACCAAGGACGGCATCGTGTTTGTCTCGAAGACGGGGATCGGCCGCGACCCGGGAGGTATCCAGGTCGGCTACGAGTACCGGCTGATCAAGCTGGACGGTGGCACGGCAAAGACCACCGAGAAGTTCTCCTGCGAAGAGGCGGAGAAGAACACCTGCGAGAAGAGTCCTGCTTGGACCAAATTCTGATGAAGAGCATTGGCATGTCGAACAAGAACGCGTTGCTTGGCTTGTTGCTCTGCATGCAGAGCGCAGTTGCGATCGCGGCGCCCGCTGCGTCACTCGAGGACGACGTTGCGACCGCGACGAGTGTCCCCGCCGCATTTGCAAAGTCGCCCAAGAAGACGGTGCTGCCGAATCGGCAAACGTTCCTGGGATGGGCGGGGCGGTCGACCTGACCGAGACGCATCTGTTCGTCAAAGTTGCTTGCCGTTGATCTAGGGCGATCTACGTCGTTCCCGACGCCCCACGGCGGGCCCCAGATGCGGCAAGATACCGACCGCCCATGCAGATTAAGCCGCCCGGCATGTTCTCCCGCGGAAAGATCACCCTTGGTCGCCCCGCGCCGCACATCAATCCCGACTCGCTCGTCTTCGAGCTGACGAACGTCTGGAAGCCGCGCGGCTTCGAGGTCTACAAGTCAGCGCTGTTCGGCGTCGACGTCGTCCTCAAGAAGAGTGGCTGGACGGGCCTCGCGATCAAGATCAAGCACGAGGCCCAGGGCACCGAGCTGATGTTCAACGCGTTCATGCCGTCGACGTTCGTCCGCATGATGGCGATGGGTCTCATCCCGATCCTCATCGTCAACTCGACATCGTGGAAGCCACTCATCGCAGAGTTCGGCCAGTACGTGACCGCGTCGCCGTACTTCAACGGTGGCCAGCTGCCGCCCGGCTCGCAGGGTCAGCTGCCGCCCGGTCAGTTCGGTGGCCCTCCGCAGGGGGCTCCGCCGCAGCAACAGTTCGGTGGTCAACCGCAGGGTGGCCCGCAGCAAGCGCCGCCGTGCAACGTGTGCGGCACCAAGCTGGACTGGCACGCAGCGCAGAACCGTTGGGGCTGTCCGCGCTGCCAACAGCTCCGGTAGCTAGCTACTTGCAGGACGCGGGGACGGTCTTGCCCTCGAGCATCGAGAGGCGCGCAGACAGGTCCGTCTTGCAGTCCGCTTCGCTCCACAGCGCCGGGCCCGAGCACTTCAGGTTGTAGTCCTCGGCCTTCGCGTCGGGCTTCTCGCCTTTCGCGAGGTCCTCGCAACACGCGAGGTCCTTCTTGCAGCCTGCGGGCATCTTCTCGTAGCCCTCGGGCGTCCACGCGAGACCGCTCGACGACTTGTCGCCCGCCGGCTTGTCGCCGCCCGCGCTGTCCTTCTTGCCGCAGGCAGCGATCGCGAGAGTAGCGCCGAGGAGAACCGTGAGTTTGAAAGCGTTCATGGGGCGGTAGTACACCCCGGTCTCGGCTACTTCCAGAGCACAGCGTGGCGCAGGACGGGCAGTTGTTGACGGCGCTTCTCGACGGTAGCGCCATCGAGCGTGTGAACGACGATGCCGTCGCCTTCAGCGCGCTCACCAACGATCACGCCCCACGGATCGATGATCATCGTGTGGCCGTAGCTCTCGCGCTTCTCGTTGTGCTTGCCCCACTGCGCCGGCGCGACGACCCAGCATTGCTCTTCGATCGCGCGCGCGCGGAGCAACACGTGCCAGTGCGCGGCGCCGGTATGCGACGTGAATGCGGCGGGAACGAGCAGGATCTGCGCGCCGCGATCCTTCACGAGCGCCCGATACAGCTCGGGAAAGCGCATGTCGTAACAAATCGTCTGACCCACCGGTGCACCACTGATCTCCGTGACGAGGAGCTCGTTGCCCGCGGCGGTCGCGTCGGACTCGCGCAGCGTGACGCCGCCGGGGATGTCGACATCGAACAGGTGGATCTTGCGGTAGCGCCCCACGAGCGATCCATCGGGAGCGATGGTCACCGACGTATTGAACGTGTGCTTGGGATCGCCGGGGATGGTCTCGGGCGTGCCGCCACCGACGATCCAGGCGCCGTGCTTGGCGGCGAGCTCGCGGAGCGTCCCCATGATGGGACCGGTCCCCTCGACGGCCTCGGCGATGCGGAACTTGTCGCCCTCACCTCGCCCGAGGAACGAGAAGCACTCGGGCAGGACGATTAACCTGGCCCCGTCCGCGGCCGCCTCTCCGGAAAGGCGACGGACGGTCGCGAGGTTAGCGTCGAGATCATCCGTCGATCGCATCTGAACGGCTGCTACGCGTAGCTCCCAGCTCATATAGAGGTCGTACCACGGCTAGATCCACTTGCCCTGGCCCCGGGCCGGTGGTACCCAACGCCCAGCTTTATCGCTCTGCGGTGGGGTGGCCCTTCGGCCACCCTCTTTTTTTGCCGGTATGTCTAGAAACCCTCAACAACAGAAGCTCATCTCGATCGTCGAGCCGGTCTGCAATGCAGCCGGCTTTGACCTCGTCGAACTGCGTCTGTTGCTCGAGCAGGGTGGGTGGACGCTGCGCGTCTCGATCGACACGCCGCTGTCCGAGCATGGCGACGTCACGCAGGTCTCCGAGGACCGCGTCGACCTCGAAGACTGCGCCGACATCAGCCGCGAGCTGTCCGCCGTGCTCGACGTCGAGGACCCGATCAAGCAGGCATACAGCCTCGAGGTCGGCTCGCCCGGCATCGATCGCCCGCTGCGCACCGTCGAACACTTCACGCACTTCATCGAGAGCGACGTGAAGATCCACATGGCCGTCGCCCAGCAGACGCATCTCGGAGAGCGCAATAATTTCCGCGGGATCCTCAAGGGCATCGCCGACGGGAAGGTCGCGATCGAGGTGGACGGACACGTCTACCAGCTCCCGCTCGACGACATCGACACCGCGAAGTTGGTGCCGGATTGGGACGCGGTGATGGCGGGGAAGAGTGGCGTGGGGCCCAAGCAGAATAAGCCGATCAAGCCGGGCCATCGGCCCAGCATGAAAAAGCAGAAGCCGAACAGCAAGGAACAGGGATAGCCATGGAAGCGAAACTCGACATGGTCCTCGAGCAGGTGGGGCGCGACAAGAACATCGACAAGTCGGTGCTCATTAACGCCCTCGAGCAAGCCATTCTCACGGCAGCGAAGCGCACCTTCGGCATGAACCGCGAGATGGAAGCGAAGTTCAACGCGGAGACCGGGTCTGTCGACCTGTTCTTGATCGTGAACGTCGTCGAAGAAGACGACGCGATCGAGGGTCGCGAGATCACGGTTTCGCAGGCGGCGACCGCCGGCCTCGAAGCCGAGCTCGGCGACGAGCTGTTGTTCCAGGTGTTCTACCGGGCGGAGGACGGCGACCGCGCCGCCGAGCAGGACGAGAAGTTCGGCAAGCTCATCGACCTCCAGAACGCCTCCAAGAAGTTCGGCCGCATCGCCGCGCAGACGGCCAAGCAGGTCATCTACCAGCGCGTCCGCGAGGCCGAGCGCGACAACGTCTTCAACGAGTTCAAGGATCGCAAGGGCGAGATCATCAGCGGCATCGTTCGCCGCTTCGAGCGCGGCGCGCTCGTCGTCGATATCAGCAAGGCGGAAGCCGTCCTGCCGATGCGCGAGCAAGTGCCCCGCGAGAGCTACCGCGTCGGTGACTCGATCAAGGCGTACTGCCTCGACATCGATCGCAACGCGCGCGGCCCGCAGGTCATCCTGTCCCGCACGCACAAGGGCCTGCTCGAGAAGCTGTTCGAGCAAGAGGTCCCCGAGATCTACGAGAAGATCGTCCGCATCGAGAGCTCGGCTCGCGAGCCGGGCGC
>DASYDE010000121.1:0-38557 GCA_036499725.1 Kofleriaceae bacterium | reverse complement strand
GATCCGATCCGATCCGATCCGATCCGATCCGATCCGATCCGATCCGATCCGATCCGATCCGATCCGATCCGATCCGATCCGATCCGATCCGATCCGATCGACGCTAGCCCGGCGAAGATCACAGTCTTTTGCGTCCTCGCGTCTTCGCGGTTCTCTGCCTCCGCTCCATCAACGCCGTGGTCCGCGCGACTCGCCCGGCGAGGTTCAAAAAACCTTGGCGACCTTGGCGGCTAGATCTTTTACCGGCTGTGCTCCTCGCCCGGCGAGGTTCAAAAAACCTTGGCGATCTTGGCGCCCTTGGCGGGAAGACCTCCTGAGCCATGCCCGCGTCCTCGCCCGGCGAGGCTCCAAGACCTTGGTGGCGATGTGGCGGCAGTCGATGGCGTGGTGGGGACCCTCTTCTCTCCCCCGCGTCGCCGGTATAATGCGCGGGTGAGCTTCTTCCGCCGGATGACGTCATCCGACTACCGCGCCGCAGTGGCGGCGGAGGCGGCAGGCAACGTCGACCTCGCGGCAGAGAAGTACGCACTGTGCGGCGAAGCGGACGGCGCCGTGCGCATGCACCTCGCGCGAGCGGCGCGCGCGGGGACGCGGCTGACAGAGATTGCCGCGCTCCGCGATGCGATTCGCTGGGCGGGCGAGCATCCCGATCTGCGGCGGCGAGCGGGGGCGGCGCTCGGCAAGGCGCTGTGGGAAGCGGCAAAGGCCGAGGGGATTGCCACGGAGCGCGATCGGCAACGCGTGCGCGAGGCGGCGGAGCTGTTGGTGCTCGGCGAGGATCATCAGCTCGCGGGCGAGGCGCTCGAAGCGATCGGCGACAACCTCGCCGCCGCGAATGCGTACTCGGCGGGCGGGTTGGTCGAGAAGACAGAGAGCGCGCTCGCGAAGGATGACGAGGCGAACGAGAAGACGCGCGCGGAGAAGGACGCGCACGCGAACTACGACACCTCGATGCGCGTCGGTCGGCGTGACGAAGCGCGCGCGGAGCTCGCGCGTGCGGCGAGCGTCGCGGATGCAGCGGGCGAGTATCGCCGCCTGCTCGATCAGCTCGACACGGCGCTCCTCACGGCGGGCAAAGTGGAGCTGCGCCGGCGCGGCAAGCCGCTGATCGTCGCGTGCTCGGCGCACAAGCTCGTACTGGGGCGCGATCCGCTGTGCGACTTGACGCTGCGCGCGGGTGGCGTGTCGCGACAGCATGCAGAGATCGAGCGCGGCGGCCTCGAGTTCGTGCTGCGCGATCTGGATTCGCGCAACGGCACGACGGTGAGTGGGCTCCCGCTCGCGGGGCGCGTTCCGCTCGCGGGGACGGGCGTGTTCGGGCTCGGCGACGAGTGCACCATCAACTTCGAGCGCGCAAAGGACGTGCTGATCCTGCGCTGTGCGAACGGCATGGATCGCGGCGTCGCGTTGATCGCAGGGCCCGAGGACGAGATCGTCGATCTGACGCCCGTCGGCACGCAGCTCGACATCCAGTTCAAGAATGGTCGGCCCTACCTCGGTCGCGGCGGAGCCAAGAGCGTCACGTTCAATGACGAGGCGCTCGGCGACGTGCGCGTGCAGCTGATCCGCGGTGACCGCATCGTTGCCGACGGCGACGAGATCGACATCGGCTGATGGCGAGCTTCTTCAAGCGCTTGTTCGGCCGCCGCGGCAACGCGCAGCTGCCTGCCACGGCAGATTCACCGCGCACGCTCGCACCCGAGCCGCAGAAGCTCGGCAGCGAGGAGGAGATCTATCTCGCGCAGCTCGTCGCGGATCTCGCCGACGGTAAGCGCCGCCCCGAGATCGCGAACGAGACCACGCTCGGCAAGCTCGACGGCGTGTGGAAGAGCGGCCACGAGCGCCTCGCGATGGAATGGGGCGAGAAGCTGCTGTCCATTCCCGAGATTCCCAAGGCGTCGACAGCGCCGCTGCGCGCGATGCTCGTCGAGCGCTACGAGCAGCGCGGCGAGCTCGAGACGGCCCTACCCTATCTCGAAGACCTCACCTCCGACGAGACGTACTCGCTGCGTGCGCACTACTTGCTCGCCGAGCACGCGCGCAAGATGGGCGAGTACGAGCGGGCGCTGCGCCACTACGAGGCCGTGCTCGGTCTCGATGTCGACTATCCCAACGTGCGCGTCCGCGTCGAACGTCTGCGTCAGCTGTCTGGCCGCAACGCCCCCGTCGCGGGCGAGACGATCGCCGCGGGTGAGGTCGCGGGCATCCAGGCCGGGGCGCGGTATCGCCTCGTGCGCGAGCTCGGTCGCGGTGCGACGGGCGTCGTCTATCTCGCGCGCGACGCCGAGCTCGAGCGCGACGTCGCCGTGAAGCTGCTGCACCCGCACCTCGCGGGCACCGAGCAAGCCGACGCGCTATCGCGCTTCTTCCACGAGGCGCGCGTCATGGCGTCGCTGCGCCACCCCAACATCGTCGCGGTGCTCGACATGGACGAGCCGTCGCGCCGCATCGTGATGGAGCTCGCCGCTGGTGGCACGCTGCGCGACGTCCTGCGCGAGCGCGGTGCGCGTCCGCTGCGTCGCTGCATCGAGCGCCACAACCAGGTGCTGTCCGCGCTCGCCGCTGCGCATCGCCGGGGCATCGTGCATTGCGATCTCAAGCCCGCGAACCTCATGTTCCGCCGCGACGTGGATGGTGCGGGCGTGGAGGTCATGCTCGGCGACTTCGGCGTGGCCCACCTCCCGAACGAATCCGGCAAGAAAGAAGCTGTCGGCACGCTCGCGTACATGGCGCCCGAGCAACGCCGCGGCGAGCTCACGCCAGCCGTCGATCTCTACGCCGCTGCTGTGGTGCTCTACGAGAACTGCACCGGCCGCGCACCGTGGGCCAGCGCTCTCGACGCGCGCGCGCGCAAGGCCGATGACCTGCGCTTGCCGGACTTCGTGTTCGCGAACATCCCGAAGGACGTGACCGACGAAGTGCAGGCGCACATCATGCGCCTCGGCGATCCGGATCCAACGCGGCGGCCCACGACCGCGCAAGCTGTCGTCGAATCGCAGCGCCTGCGCGAGCGCCTGATCGCCGCGACGCCGCGCTGAGCGCTACTCGTCTTTGACGGGCGTCGCTTTGAGGGCGGCCTTGCCCTCTTTCACGTAGACCGTGAAGCGGACCTCTTTGCAGCCGGTCTTCGCCATCAGGTCGTCGCGGTTCTTCACGAGCTTCTCGCTGAACTTCTCGAACGAGAGGCCCGCGGTCGGCTCGCCGCACGTCTTCTTGACGGTCAGGAACTGCTCGTACACCTGGCGGAAGTGCGCTTCGCCATCGGCGGTCGAGCCCAGCTTGCCCGCAGGCTCTGGCGCGGCGATCGCCGGGTTCGACAGCCCCGTCGTCGGGCCACTGTTGCTGAGGCCCAGACCACCGAGGATGTCGTCGTCGAGCGAATCGCCGAGGCCACCGAGCAGCGACGGCGCAGCGGGCGCAGCCGCGGGCATCGCGACCGGCGGCGGAGTCGGTGCGCGCGTCGGCGGAGCGGGCGGTGCGGGCGCGGCAGGCTTCGGCGGCGGCGCAGCAGCCGGCTTGGGAATCGACGCCGGCGGACCGCTCGGCTTGAACGATGCGGGCGGCGGAGTCGGTGCGGGCGGCGGCGCGCTGAACTTGAAGTCCGACGGCGGCGCCGACGCGGCAGGCGCGGGGCCACCCGGCCGTGCCGAGGGCAGCGCGGTCGCGAGCAGATCGATGGTGCCGAGGCTGCCTTCCGGCGCGGGGCCGAGCAGCGCGTCGATGTCCTTCTTGGCCGTCTTCGCTTCGCGGCTGACCTTGTCGATGTGGATGTTCACGCTGCGCGCGATGGAGCCGAACTTACCGCCGTGCGCGTCCTCGGAGAGGCGCTCGCTCTCGCCCTTCGCGAGCTTGACGGCGTCGGCGGTCAGGCGCTTGAGCGGACGATCCGCTTCCATCATCATGAGCGCGATACCGATCGCGAGCACGATGACAAAGCCTGCACCGACGAAGTGCCATGGGAATCTGCCCGGCGTCAGGTCGGACTTCTTCACGCCGTGCAGCGTGCCCATGAAGCCGATCGTCGACGGTCGCTGGATGAGGACCGAGTAGAACGCACCGCGTGCGCCGGCCTCACCGGGCAAGCGACGCTCGATCTCGGTGTAGCTCTCTTTGCCACTCGTCACTTCGAGCGGCTCGGCAAGGCAGTCCTTGCCGCGGTCGGGATCCGTGAGCGCCTTGACGCGAGGGAGCATCTGCGACGCGTCGATCGCGAGCGACTTGGAGCCGGCGACGGCATCCTTGCCCATGTAGAACTCGAGCTCGACGTCGAGCGTCTTGACGAGGAACTTCGCAAGGTCGTTCGTCACCTGGTGACCGAGCACGACAGCACCGACGTACTCGACAGGCGCATCGCGCTTGATGACCGGCGACGCGGTCACGAAGTACATCGTGCCGTTGCGCGTCCACAGATCGTCGCGGAGGTAGCCGGCGAGCGCATCGTCGACGAGCGGACGGCCCGCGACGACATCGCCCGGATCGTTCTGGTCGAGGTTGACGCTGGCGACAACGCGGCCGCGCTTGTCGATGAGGACCGCGAAGTCCGGCTTGCGACCGGAGACCGCCGTCATGACCTTCTCGGCCGTGTCGCGGGCGGGCTTCATGCGCGCTTCGTCGATCTTGTCGGCACCGGACGCTGCGGTGAGGGCCTTCACGATGTCTTCGCTGCGCGCGAAGGTGCCGGTGAGCTCGAGGCGCTTACGCGCATCGTCGGCGAGCTGGATGTCGACGACGCCGCACGCGATGGAGAGGCGCTTGTGCTCCTCTTCGACGAAGTGGCGCTGGGCGGGCCGCGGCAGCGTGAGCGCGATCGTCAGCGCGATCGCAGCGACGAGTGCGATGAGAAAGAACCAGATCTTCGAGAGGAACACGGGCGGCTCACTTCTTCGCCGACGCCGTCAGCGCCGGGACCTTGGGGTTCACCTCGGTCTTGCCCTTCGCGCCGACGACCACATCGGTCGTTCCGTCGAGCCAGCCGTCCTTGTAGAAGATGCGCAGCTTGTAGCTGCCTTCGGCGACCTCGCCGAACTCGAACTTGCCGCCTTCGTCGACGGTCGTCACGTACTGCGAGTCGACGACGACGAGCTTGCCCTTGAGGTGGACCGCCTCGCTGTCGCTGACCGTATAGATCTTGTTTGCCTCGGTCGTGCGGAACGACTTGCTGCCCTTGGGGTTCAGCGGTCCGGCGGGAATCAACTTGGGATCCTCTGCCGCGATCAGCGTGCGCGCCGTCCCCGAGAGGTTCTTGATCAGCACCTCGGCCCCGGCCGGCGCTCCCATCACGGGATGCCCGAAGGATTCACCGACGAGCTCCCACGTGACTTGTCCCGGCGAGCTCGGCTTGGCCCCATCGAGAACCACGATCATCTGCGAGGTGACGTTCACCGGCCGCGCGGGGGCGAGCGGATTCTCCACGCGATCGAGCCAGCCCTTGGTTGCCGCGGGTGGCCGTTCGGCTGTCGCCGCAGTGAGGTCGAGCTTGCCGCTGACCGGACCCGCAACCGCCGCGCCACCTACGAACATGGCGGTCCCGAACACCGCGACACGAACGAGAAAAGTCATGGTTCCCGACGAATCGTAGGCGACGCACACTCCCGCCCGCAATCGTCGGGGAGGCGATTCCACGCAACCCGCCGCGCGACCGACCGATTAGGCCCACATGTCAGGCCGCGCCCCGTCCGCCCCCTCCGCGCTGCTGGGCCGCCCCCGGCTCGCACCACGTATCGGCGGTCCGCTTCCACTGGCGGTCGGCCTCGCCGTCGGTATCGCCTTCGCGGCCTGGTTCGGCATGCTCATGTCGCCAGCGCGCTGGTTCATGGCGATCGGGCTCGCGCTCGTGGCGCTGCGGCGCCCGCGCTGGACGTGGCCGATCGTGGCGACGGCGTTCGGGCTCGCGCTCGGATGCGTGACTCGCGAGGCAAACCTCGGGGCGGACGCGGCGTCCACGCTGCGGCGCGAGCCTGATCGCATCGTCGGTCTCGTCCTGGGTCCCGTGGTCCCCACGAACCACGGCTGCGGCGCGAGTATCGAGACCGACGGTGGCGCGTCGATCTGGGCATGGTCCGAGCGCGTCCTCCTACCGGGTCAGCGCGTGGACATCCGCGGACGGACGACGTGGCGCGGTGACCAGCTCGAGATCGTCTCGGCGCGCGTGGCGATCATCTCCGACGAGCCCGGCGTGACGGCGCACGTGTGGCGCTGGGCGGCGCGCGTGCAGCAGAGCTGGGTGAAGCGCATCGACGACGCGGGCGGACCAGCGGCGGCGCGCGCTGCGCTCGAGGGCATCGCGACGGGTGATCGGAGCGCGATTCCACCCGAGCTCGATGATCGCTTTCGCGCGACGGGCATCTTTCACGTGCTCAGCGTCAGTGGCCTGCACCTCGCCGTCGTCGCGGGCCTCGTGTTCATGCTGTTGCGACGACTCGTCGCCGCATCCCCGTGGGGAGGCCGCATCCACAGCGCGCGCTGGGCCGCGCCGCCTGCCCTGCTCGTCGCGATCGCGTACACGTTGATCACCGGCGCGCAGATCGCAACGCTGCGCTCGCTCGTCGTTGTCGCGATCGTTTTCGTCGGGCACGCGATCGATCGCCCCGTGCGGCTCGTCGATGCACTCGGAGCAGCGGCGCTCGGCCTCTTGATCCTGCGCCCGCAGGACTTGCTCGATCCGTCGTTTCAACTGTCGTTCACGGCGGCGCTCGCGCTCGCACTGCAGTGGCGCCCCACGCCCGTACCGACGGGGCAGACGGGGTCGTGGCTCCGGCGAAAACTCCGTGCAGGCGTGGAGTGGATCAAGCGAGGTGTCGTCACGTCGGCGTGGGTCACGCTGTCTACAGCGCCGCTGACCGCACTCCACTTCCAGCAGATCGCGCCCGCGGGCATCGTCGGCAATCTGATCCTCACGCCGCTGCTCGAGGCGGTCGCGCTTCCGCTCGCGCTCGCGGGAATTCTGCTCGGGCCATTCGGCGGGCCGTTCATTCGCATCGCGACGGAGCTGACCGCGCTCGTCGATCAAGGGGCAGCACTGGGCGCACACACGGCCATCGTCGGTAGCGTCGCGGTCGCGTCGGCGACGGCAGCGGCGCTGCTCGTCGTGCTCTCGCTCGTGCTCGCCGCCGTCGGCCCTATCAAGCGCCGGTGGATCGGCTGGCTCGCCCTGTGCGTGGTGTGGGCGGGCGCGCGCAGCCCGACAACCATCGGCACACTGCGCGTCACGTTCCTCGACGTCGGCCAGGGAGATGCGGCACTGATCGAGTTACCGCATGGTGGAGCGTGGCTCGTCGACGCGGGCGGCGTCGCGAGCTCGCGCAATCTCGCGCAGGCGAGCGCGACGGGTCTCGTCGTGCAACGCGCACTCGCGGCCTCCGGCCACGATCGGATCGACCTCGCGATCCTCTCGCACCCTCACCCCGACCACTACCTGGGTTTCGCGTCGCTGCGGGCGCCGATCGCGACGCTGTGGACGCCGATGGATAACGAGCTCGACGCAGAGATCGCGAGCGCGCCGATCCGCGAGCGTGGCATGCCGTCGTGGGCAGCGATCGCGAAGACCCTCGAAGCGCGCGGCACGCGGATCGAGCACCCACCGCTGGGTTCGGCGTTCGAGCAGGACGGGGTCGAGCTACGGGTGTGGGCACCGCGGTTTCGCGAGAGCGACGGTGGCGCCGAGATCGAAGCGAGCGATCCAGTGCGCACGGTGAACGACAACTCGCTCGTCATCGAGCTGCGCTACCGCGGCCGCTCCATCCTGTTCGCGGGCGATACCGAGGCGGAGGGCGAGGCGACGATGACCGCGGCGGGACTTCCGCATGTAGATATCGTCAAGGTCGGGCACCACGGCAGCCCGACCTCGTCGTCAGCCGCGTTCGTTACCGCGACGCACCCCGTCCTCGCCGTGATCTCGTGCGGGCACGGCAACTCGTTCGGCTTTCCGTCGCGAGACGTCGTCGCGCGCTGGCGGAGGGCGGGCGCGCAGGTGCTGCGGACCGATGTGAATGGCGCCGTTAGCGTGTCGATCGACGCGAGCGGGGCACTGCAGATCGAAGCAGTGCGGTCACCGGATGGCGCGTGGTGACGCCGATTGATCTGCCGGGCGCCTGTGACCGGGCGGCGTTCGTGGTTCAATTGTTTCGTGGCTTTCGATGACGCTGTCGCGCGGGGAAGTGACGCGCTCAAGGCCGGCGATCTGGATATCGCGATCGCACAGTTCAAAGCTGCGCTCGGAATGGATCCGGACAACACGCGCGTGCTCGCGCTGTTGGGCCTCTCCTACTTCCGCGCGAACAACTTCGATCAGGCGCGCCCGATCTATGAAGCCCTCGTCGAGCGCGCGGCGACCGACGCGTCGCACCGCCTGAACCTCGGCCTCCTGTACCTCAAGCTCAACGACGCCGACAAAGCGATCAACTCGCTCGAAGCGAGCCGCGCACTCGATCCGAGCCAGGGGCGCGCTATCAACTATCTCGGCCTCGCCTACGCGCGCGCTGGTCGCTACGCCGAAGCATATCGCTCGTTCTTGCTCGCCGGGCAGAACGAGCTCGCTCTCGAGATCGAGATCAACCTGACGCCCGCGGAGCGCGACGGGATCCAATCGCAGCTCGGTCGCTCGCCAGCGGCGCCTCCCGCAGGTGCGGCCGCTCACGTGATGGGGCCCGCGCCGCAGGCGCCGAGCGAACCGGCGATTCCGCGCACGATCACCCCGACCTCCGTCGCTGCTGCCGCCGCCGCCCCTGCCATCTCGCGCACGATCAGCGAGCCGCGTACGAAGCCGCCGAGCGCGCCTCCCAAGCCGCGGACTATCTCGACAGATCTCCATGCTCCCGACGACGAGGTGCACGACCAAGGCCTGTCGCATCCCGAGATCGTGATCGAGCGCGAGAGCGGGCCGATCAGCAAGATGGCAATGGCGCCGGTGCGTTCGGGTGCCAGCAACGTCGAACCGACGAGCGTGTTCAAGCCCATCGCGCCGTCGCGCGACGGAGAGCTCCGCATGACGGAGTCGCAGTTATTCGTACTGCCGCTCTCCGAACAAGCTGCGCCGGCCGCTCCCCAGCAGTCGATGGTGTCGGCGGCGGTTGCCATGGCGACACCCGCAGCGACGCAACCAGACCGCACGCGCGCCGGAGGATTTCCGCCGCGTCCGTTATCCGAGCTGGCGACGGTCGAGCTCCTCCGTCCCGAGGACGGCTCGGATCCGCTCGAGGTCGCCGAGAGCGGCGCGCTCATCATCCGCATCACCGATCGCGTCATCACGCGCCTCGATGGCGTGCACATCACCGGCGGTGACTTGCAGTACGAGATCGCGAAGCGGCGCTCGCGCGGCCATCAAACCGACGAGAAGCTCGACTACGGCGGCACGCTTCTCCACTCGGTCAGCGGCCACGGCTACCTCGTCGCCATTCCGCGCAAGAGGACGGTGTTCAGCGCCGTGAAGCTCGACGACGACATCCTCTACATGCGCGAGGATATGGTCTTCGCCTTCGAGTCGACGCTGCGGTGGGAGAGCGGCAACGTGCCGGGACTCCGCGGCAAGCTCCCGGTGCTCCAGTTCCGCGGCGACGGCGCGCTCGCGATCCAGATCTCTCGACCGCTCGTGCGCGTGAAGCTGCCCGCATCGGGTGTCGTGTTCATCGACGCGGATCGGCTCGCGGGTTGGATCGGTCGCGTCATTCCACGCGCCGTGCAGCCGCCCCCCGGCGGGCCGATGGGCACGACGTGCGTCGAGTTCACGGGTGAAGGCATCGTTCTCGTCGAGCCGCTGCCCGATCCAGAGCCCCGCGCGGCCGTCGCGGTGCCGATGGCGAACATCGAAACGGCGCCGTATGGCTCGCCGCGCACGACGCCGCCGACGCCCCCGCCCGCACCGCCTGCCGAGCCCGCGCCGTCGGCGTTCGAGGCGCAGCTGATGGCCGAGATCGATCCCGAGATGGATATGAGTGGTGTGATGGGTGACGACGAGCCCGCGCCGACCGCCAAGAGCGACGCGGCGTCCGGCGGCTCGACCGACGAGATCTAGTGCTGCCCGATGACGTCCTCGACGCGGCCGCGCGTCTCGGCGGGCTGCGTGGTCGCGTGCTCCTGCACTCGGGCCGCGATGACGATGGCTTGGGACGCGCGAGCTTTGTCAGCGCCGAGCCAACGGCGACGCTCCTCGCTCGCGGCACGTCGCTCGTCGTTCTCGATCGCGACGGTCGCCCGACGCGGCGCTTCTCCGGTGACCCATTCGAGGCCGCACAGGCATTTCTCGCCGAGCACGGCTGCACACTGGGCTCCGCACCGAGCAATCACGAGCCGCGCGTCATTGGCTTCTTCGGCTACGACCTCGCTCGCGTGGTCGAGCGTCTCCCGGGCGGCGCGCAGATCGGTGCCGATACGCCTGACCTGTGGCTCTCCGCGTACGGTGCCGTCGCACGCTACGCACCCGGCGCGCTTCCCGAGATCATTGGCCCGGACGCGAACGCACGCGCGCGCCTCGCAGAGCACCTCGCCCGCCCTGCTCTCCCCAGCATCGCACCGTCGATCGGCCCGCTCGTCGCCGACGACGATGCTGCGCATCACATGGCGCGCGTCGAGCGAGTGAAGGACTACCTCGCGGCTGGTGATGTCTATCAAGTGAACATCGCGCGCCGGCACGTCGCGCGGGTCGATCAGCCTGGCGATCCTCTCGTGTTGTATCGCGCGCTCGTCGCGACCGCGCCCGCGCCATACGGTGCGTTGATCGAAGCCGACGGCTGTGTCGTCATCTCCGGCTCGCCCGAGCGCTTCCTCGCGCAGGTTGGCGACCGCATCGAGACACGACCGATCAAAGGCACGCACCGCGAAGCAGCTGCACTTGCCGCGTCGGAAAAAGACAGCGCCGAACATCTGATGATCGTCGACCTCGAGCGCAACGACCTCGGGCGCATCGCGGCGACAGGCAGCGTCGTCGTCGACGAGCTCGGCTATCTCGTCGAGCTCCCCGCTCTCCATCACAAGGTCTCGCGGGTCAGCGCCGTGGCCCGCGACGGCGTCGGCTACGCAGATCTCTTGCGGGCGACGTTTCCCGGCGGTTCGATCACGGGCGCTCCCAAGATCCGCGCGATGCAATTGATCGACGAGCTCGAACCCGCGCGCCGAGGTCCCTACTGCGGAGCACTCGGTTACTTTGGCGCGAGCGGCGCGTTCGACCTCGCGATCGCGATCCGCATCGGAGTCATCGTCGGGAAGGAGCTTCGCGTTCATGTCGGGGGCGGCATCGTCGCGGATTCGGATCCGGCCGCCGAGCTCGCAGAGACAGAGCTCAAGGCGCAGGGCTGGCGCGCCGCGCTGGAGCAGCTGACTGTTCAACGCATGCGTTGACGCCGGGACGTCGACGACCCCACGCCCGTCGCCAACCGTCCGCGATTCGCGTTTGCGCTACAGATTGCCGCTCGGCGAGCTCGTGAGCGACGTGTCCAAGATCGTCACGCCACCGTTGCGTACCTGCACGCCGTCCACGTTTGTCTCGAGGCCACCGGCGATCATGTCGTAGCTGAGATCGTACGAGCCCACCGTCAGCCCGGGGATCCACGCGACGCCGCGCTGGCCGTTGCCGTCGGTGCTCCAGTTCACGGGCGTCGTGGATTCGAAGAACGCGCCGAACGGAGCGGCCGGATTGGTCGTGATGTTGAAATCGCTGACGGGCGCGCCGTCGACACCGACGGTCGTCAGCAGGGCGCCGGTGTTGGAACCGAACACGAGGCCCGTGTTCGCGAGCATCTGTTGATAGATCTGCGCATCGATCGCGGGGATCACAGCCGCGCCGTCGGCGAGCGTGACAGGACGCGTCGTGGGCGTGATGTTCGCACCCGTGACGGTGACGTCGGTTGTCGTCGTCCCCGCTGGCAGGGTGAGCTCGAACCTCCCCACTGCGTCGGTCGTCGTCGCGACACCGCCCGCCGTGACAGTCAGCCCCGCGACATTTCCCGTCGTGCACGCGCGTGTCGACAGGTCGCTCACGGCACACACCGTGCTCGCGATACGCGCAGGTGTCGACGCTGCCGGTGCGCTCGGCTCTCCGCCCGCTGGCAGCACCGGAAGCTCACCGTCGTCGGCGCATGCGCTCAGAGATGACAGGAGGGCGAGCGAAAACAGCACGGACCGCATGCTCGTCGTCGGTGCAATCGCTATTCCCTCGTCAGCGCGCGATAGCGCTCTCCGAACTTTACGGGAACGCGACGGTCGCGAACGTGATGTTGCCCGGCAGGACCTTCACGTCGGTGTGGACGTCGGGGCCGCTTGGCGGGGTGAGCGTGATGGCGACATTGCCGTTTTGATCGGGCAGTGCGTTCGGGATCCAGATGACGCCGTTCGTTGCTGTCTGCGCGCTCGTCTGCCACTGCGTGCCGCTCTGATCGTTGTCATAGAAGACGTACATGCTCTGTGTCGTCAGCGCCGACACACCAGACTGCGGTGCGTTGTTGTGCGTCGTGCGCAGGAACAAACCGCCCGTCGTGTCGACCTGATCCACGCCGTTGTTCGTGAGGAGGTTCGTGTACGCCGTCTTGGAGAACGTGGAGAGAATCGTGCTCAGGCTGACCTGCTGGATCGACGGAACGACGTCGGCGTTCGAGTTCGACATCGAGTCCGAGGTGACGTGCCACAGGGTCGACGAATCGCCGGCTTCGGCAATCGTGAACGAGCCGTCTCCGAGCGTACGCGCCGTGGAGCCGGCGAGCGTGACGAGCAAGCCGTCAACCTCCGTCACCTTGCACGACGTTGTCAGGAAGCGCGCATCCGCAACGATGCACACCTTGCCGTTGACCGACGTACCAGCGTCTCCCGTGCCGCTGTCGATCTGCGGGGTGTCATCGCCGCCCGTTCCGCCACCACCGCTGCCGCCTCCGCCTCCGTAGATCGGCGCGTCGTCACCGACACCGTTTCCACACCCGACCAACGCGAGTAACGCGAACGCAGCGAGCCTCATGCCTGCAGCATACGCAGGACGCGGCACAAGGCGAGTTCCTACACCGTCTGGCGACGGGCGCGGTGACGGAGCGCACTTGCGACGAGCAAGAGAGCGACCCCGACGAGCAGCGCGGCATCGGCCACGTTGAAGATCGGCCAGTAGTGCGAGCCCCAGTGCCAGCGCACGAAGTCGGTGACACCACCGTGTCGCAACCGGTCGATCACGTTGCCCAGCGCACCGCCCGCGATCAGGCCGTACGCGATCCGCTCCAGCCGCTGATCGGGCCGCGTGCGCGCGACCATCACGCCGATGACGGCGATCGCGCCGAACGCCAGGAGCGCGAGCAGCATCTGACTCCACGCACCGTGGTCCAGCGACGAGAACGCCGCGCCGGTGTTCATCGCGAGCACCCAGTCCCAGTGGCCGTGGACCACGGTCTGCGGGATGCCGCTACACGTATGCGCGACCAGGTCCGCCGGGACGCTGCACCCCGCCGGGACCGGAAGGTTCAGCGCCCACTGCTTGCTGGCCTGATCGAATCCCGTGGACAGCAGGAACACGATGACGAACCCCGCTGCCCGGATCAGACGCTTCGGCATACGAGGCCTACCGATGGACCGCTCCGGGCATTCCCCGCCCGGATGGCAAACCTAGGACATGCCCTTCGCCTTGAGGGCCTCTTTGCGACGCGCCTCACGCGCGGCCCGCTTGCCGGCTTTGAGCGCTTTCTCGCGCTTACCTTCCTTCTGGATGTCGATGAACATCAGGCCGACACCGACGACGAGGACGACGTCCGCGACGTTGAACACGGGCCACGAAAACTTCTCGTAATGCCACGAGATCATGTCGGTCACGACGCCAAAGCCGATGCGATCGATCAGATTGCCGACCGCGCCGCCGGCGACGAGAGCGAGCGCCCAGTGCAGGATGCGCTGATCGTGGCGCGACTTCTTGAGCATCCAGATCATGCCGCCGACCGCAGCGACGCCGACGACGGAGAGGAACACGCGCGCGAGCTCCTGATTCGATCCGAACAGACCGAACGCGGAGCCGGGGTTCATCGAGAGACGCCAATCCCACACGTCACCGAGGAACTTCACGTTCACGCCGGTGCACTTGCCGACGATGTAATCGTGCGGGATGTCGCAGTTCTTGGGCGACGTGGGCAGCACGTGGCGCGCGTAGATCTTGGTCAGCTGATCCGCGACGAGCGAGAGCAGACCGACGATCCAGAGGATCTTCCAGCGACCATCAGGAACGCTGCGACCGGCGATGGCGTCATCGACATGCCCCTCCGTCGCGGTACCGGGCTCTTGCTCGCCCTTCCTTGCCGCAGCAGCGGACGCCTCCGGATCGGGCGCGCCCTTTCCTTCCGCCGCACCTTCGATCGCCGCGTCGGACTTGTCGTTCTCGTCAGCCATCTCAGGCTCCCTTCAGCGCGGTCGCGCAGCGCTCGCAGACATCGTTCGGTTCCGCCGCGAGCTTGTCGTAGTGCTTCCAGCAGCGCTCGCAACGCAGACCGGTGTGCTCGGTGACCTCGACCGTTCCATCGCCATCCGCGCCGATCGTGGCCGCGCTGACGATGAACAGATCCGCGAGCTCCGCCTTGTACCTCTCGAGCACACCGCGTTCGGAGGCCGCCGGACGCAGCACGACAGATGCGTCGACAGACTTCTTCTTCGTCGCGCGGAACGGCTCGAGCGCCTTGGTCGCACGCTCGCGCCACGCGAGGAGCACCGCGAAGTCCGCGATGATCTCGCCCGCCGCGTTGTCCTGCTTCACGTCGGGGAACGCCGCGAGATGCACGCTGTCTGGATCGCCCGCGAGCTTGGGCATGTAGCGCCAGATGTCCTCGGCGGTGAAGGACAGCACCGGCGCCGACAGCGTCGCGATCGCGCGCACGGCTTCATACATCACGACCTGCGCCGCACGCCGCGGACCACTGTTCGCTGCATCCGAGTACAGGCGATCCTTGGTCACATCGCCGTAGAGCGCCGATAGATCGATCGTGATCAGCTCGACGAGCAAGCGATGCACGATGTGCAGCTCGTATGACTCGTACGCTTTGCGCGCGCGCGCCACGACATCATCGATCCGCGCGAGCACGTACTTGTCGACGGCCTGACCGTGCTTCTCGACATCCGCACGCGAGTGCTTGTTCGGATCGAAGTCCTTCGGGTTCACGTTGCCGAGGAGGAACCGCGCCGTGTTGCGGAACTTCCGGTACCACTCGGACAGCCCGCCCTTGCCGTCGTTGCCGTAGAGGATCGTCTGCGAGTACGGGATGTCGTTGCGGTACTCCGTCGAGCCAACCCACAGGCGGAACAGCTCGGCGCCGCTCTTCTTGATGATGTCCTCGGGCGGTAGGTACTTGATGTCGATGCCCTGCGCCTTGGCCTTCTCGATGTCGGACTTGGAGTAGGGCTTACCGGTCGCGCTATCGACGACAAAGCCGTGCGTGATGACCTCGCGATACGGTGCCGTGTCTTTCACACCGATGCCCGCGAGCAGCGAGCTGTGGAACCAACCGCGGTGCTGATCGCTTCCCTCGAGATAGACGTCGATCTGCTTGTAGTCCGCGCCGTCGGGGCGATTCTGCATCGCGAGCCACGAGACACCCGACTCGAACCAAACGTCGACGATGTCCTTCTCGCGCTCGAGCTTGTCGGCGCCCTGACCGCAGTGCTTGCACTTCGTTCCTGCCGGCACGAGCTCGGCGACGCTGCGCGTCCACCATGCATCCGCGCCCTCTTTGGCGAAGATGTCCGCGATGTGATCCATCGTGTCTGCATCGGCATGCTCGCCGCCGCAGCCGGTGCAGTAGAACGCCGGAATCGGCGTGCCCCACAGACGCTGGCGCGAGAGCACCCAATCCGGGCGGTTCTCGATCATCGCGTAGATGCGGTTCTCGCCCCACTCGGGCACCCACTCGGTCTCGCGGATCGCGGCCAGCGCCTTGGTGCGCAGGCCTTCGTGATCGATCGAGATGAACCACTGCGGCGTCGCGCGGAAGATGATCGGCTGCTTGCAGCGCCAGCAGTGCTGATAGCTGTGCTTGATCGTGTCCGTCCGCGGGTTGAGTAGATATCCGTTCGTCGCGAGCCACTCGATGATGATCGGGTTCGCTTCCTTTGTCGTGTGCTTCCCGGTGAGGTCGACCGGCGCGCCTGCTCCTTCGAGAGCGACGCCTTGCGTGTACCGCCCTGCGTCGTCGAGCGGCGCATACGCGGGCAGCCCGTGCGCGTTGCCGGTCTTGTAGTCATCCGCACCGTGGCCCGGCGCCGTGTGCACGAGCCCGGTACCGGTATCGGCGGTCACGTAGTCCGCGAACCACAAGCGATGCACCTTGTCGGCCGGCAGATCCGCCGCGAGCGTGCGCACGAACGGGTGCTGATAGCGCCCTCCCTCGAGCGTCTTCATCTGCGCGGGCGTGATCTCGATGCCGCTGTGATCGGTGCCGCCGATCGCTTTGACGAACGCCTCCGCCAGCTCCTTCGCGACGATCAGAGATTCGCTCGGGTCCTTCGGGTTCGGGACCGCGATGTACGTGAACTGCGGATGCGCGACGATCGCGAGGTTCGCGGGGAGCGTCCACGGCGTCGTCGTCCAGATGACGTACGCGAGCTTCTTCCCCTCGAGCTCCTTGGGAAGCTGCCCTCGATCAACGAGCGGGAACTTCACGTAGACGCTCGGCGACGTCTTGTCCTTGTATTCGACCTCTGCCTCGGCGAGCGCCGTCTTGTCGACGTAGCACCACGAGACTGGCTTCTTGCTGCGATAGAGGAAGCCCTTGCGCGTGAACACGGCGAGCGCCTTTGCGATCGCGCCTTCGAACGACGCGTCGAGCGTCAGGTACGGATGCTCCCAATCCGCGAGCACGCCGAGCCGCTTGAACTCGGCGCGCTGGATGTCCACGAACTTGAGCGCGTACTCCTTGCACGCCGTGCGGAACTCCGCGGCCGACATGCTCGCGCGCTTGTCCTTGAGCTCGCGCTCGACGGCTAGCTCGATGGGCAGGCCGTGCGTGTCCCACCCGGGGACGAACGGCGCGCGGAAGCCGGCCATCACGTGCGACTTCACGACGATGTCCTTCAGCGTCTTGTTGAGGATGTGCCCGTAGTGGATGTGCCCGTTGGAGTACGGCGGACCGTCGTGGAAGATGAACGGCGACGCGGTCTTCCGCGCCTCCTGGATCTGCCCGTAGAGCTTGTTCTTCTCCCACTCGGCGAGAATCTCGGGCTCGCGCGTGGCGAGCTCGGCGCGCATCGGGAACTCGGTTTCCGGGAGGAGAACGGTGTCCTTGTACTTGGACTGGCCCGACGACGACATGGCCGCGGACCATACCATCCGATCCCTGTGGCTGCTGCGTCGCGCCGGCTCTAGTAGAGTGCTCGCATGGGTGAGGAAACGAAGCCGCGCGCGTCGTGGGACGACTACTTCATGGGCATCGCGCAGGTCGTCGCGACCCGATCGACGTGCCCGCGCAAATACGTCGGCTCGGTCGTGGTCCGCGACCGGACGATCCTATCGACCGGCTACAACGGATCGATCCGCGGGATGCCCCACTGCTCCGACGTGGGCCACATGATGGAGGACAACCACTGCGTCGCGACCATCCACGCGGAGGCCAACGCCATCATCCAGGCCGCCAAGAACGGCGTGAACATCGATGGCGGGACTTGCTACGTCACCGCGAGCCCGTGCTGGAGCTGCTTCAAGACGCTCGCGAACGCGGGCATCAAGCGCATCTGTTTTGGCGAGTTCTACCGGGACAACCGCATCTTTGAAGTCGCTTCCAAGATCGGGATCGAGCTGGTCCACATCGGCTTGCCTGGAGTCACTCTCCCCGCGCTGCCCGTTACTCCCGCGTAGTTACGTGATCGTGAAGCGCACGATCACTGAACACTCGTGACGTTTATGGTGGTGGGATAAGGGCTCCAGCTCACGTTTCTTTCTGCAAGGTACGATTCTCTGGCTGGTTTTGTTGATCAAGATCTCCGTTAGCAACTAGCCTCTCTCCCTCATGCGACGGATGGCCCTGCTCATCGCCGCATCGCTGGTGGTCGCTTCGGCGACTTCAGCGATCGCAGCGCCCAAGGCAACCGCAGCAGCGAAGCGGTCCAAGACTGCTGAGCGCGCCAAGTCACCCGGTGGTGGCAAAGGCACGACCAAGCAGTGCTCGGCGGACGGCGGCAAGCGCAAGTGCAAGCGCGTCGCCGTCTTCCAGGGCCACGCTGCTTCCAAGACGTTCCGCACGGAGCCGCTGGAGAAGCCCACGGGCAACGTCTGGCTCTACGCCGAGAACCTCAATGAGGAGGTCAAGGTCAACATCTACAAGCCGGATGGCTCGTACAACGAAGGCTCGCTCGCCAAGCTCGACGAGATCATGCGCTGCCGCCAGACGGGCGAAGTGCGCGCGATCCGCGCCGACCTCTACGAGCAGCTGTCCCGCATCAGCGATCACTTCGGTGGCGACAAGCGCATCGAGCTGATCTCGGGCTTCCGCTTCGCCGAGCGCTCTTCCAGCCGCCACTTCCACGCATCGGCGATGGATATCCGCGTGCCTGGCGTCTCGATCCGCGAGGCCTACAAGTTCGCGGAGACGCTCGATGCCGGCAACATGGGCATCGGTATCTACCCGACCAGCAACTTCATTCACGTCGACTTCCGCGCTCCGGGCGAGCCGAGCTACCGCTGGACGGACTTCTCGGGTCACTCGGGTCCGAAGAAGAAGGTTGGCAAGACCAACCGCCCGACCGGCCACACGATGCCGGCGCGCAAGCCCGTCACCTAAACCGGCCAGGTCCGGTCGCCAGCGCCGGCCCCGTGGTCGGCGTTTTTGTTTTCGGTCATGCTCGGAGGCATGCGGCGTGGCGTCGGTGTGTTGCTCGTCCTGGCGGCCTGTAAACGAGCGGAACAGCCGCCCGCGCCCGCCGTCGCTCCACCGCCTCCGACGATCGTCGTGGATGCCGCCCCGCCCCCTCCGAGCGAGGTCGATCTCCTGTACGCGGTGCCCGCGGTCGTCGCCGTCTCGTCGCTCGTCGCGAACCCCGCGATCCAACCGTACGACCTCGTCGACCAGGACCTCGCGACCGCGTGGAACTCGCGCACGGGCGATCTCGCGGGGGCATGGATCGCGTTTCGCGTCCCCGCCGACGCGCGCATCTCGGCACTGAAGCTGACCGTGGGCTTCACCGCGACGGGGCCCGAGGGCGACTACTTCACGATGAACCAGCGCATCAAGCGCGTGCGGATCAGCAAGCTCGACAAGACGAAGGCGACGCCGATCACCGAGGTCGATCTCGACATCGATAACCGCAACCTGCAGACGATTCCGTTCGTGCAGCCCGGCGGCGACTACCGCGTCGAGCTGGTCACGCTCGTTCCGGGCTCGAAACCGCGCTGGCGAGAAGCTGCGATCTCCGACTTCCAGGTCATCGGCACCGCTCCCTCGGGCGCCCCGAACCTGACCATCAAGGTCGGCTCGCTCGACGGGCCCGAGTACGAACCACCGGTCGTGATCGACGTGCAACCTGTGCAGTCCGCGGCGTCGATCGAGCAGTACTGCAAGGACAACGCGTACAAGTCGTTCAGGCCCGGCAAGACGGACCACACTGCTCCGCCGTGCGGCCAAGTCGCCGAGGGCGCGCCGGTCGCGTGGCCATCGGGCTGGTCCACGACGTTCTTTCACACGTCGTGGGGGGAGTACGACGCGGACTGCACGCTCGCCCTCCGCATCGGGAGCTCGCTGTACATGCTCGAAAACCTCGGAACGAGCTGCGGCGGCGCGAGCGTGTTCAAGTGGTGCGATGGGCGCCACAGCGTCACCCAGCTCGGTCCGTGGACCGCGATCACGACGATGCACTACACCTCGCATGACCAGAACATCTTCGATAGCGAGACGGAAGGAGCCGACGAACAGCTCCGCATCTGCTCGACCACCGGGGGCGACCTCGCCTGCAGCGAGCCGATCACGATCGGGAGATTGACCTGCGTTGGCTGGGGTTCCGGTGAACCGGGGGCAGATGGCCTCGAGCTGAAGACCACCGCGACGCGCCTGAACGTGGCCATCGCGAACAACACGCTGACCCTCACGCTCGGTCAGGTCGACGGGCCGCTCGATCCCGACATCAAAGCGGGCGCCGGCCGCTGGCCCATCGTGCGCCGGTAGCCGGTGGAGGCGGCCCTCATGCCACCTGGCCCCGATTTTCCGCCATCGGCGGTATGCTGATGTCGTGACCGGTTGGTGGAAACAAATCGTCGACAAGGTCCCTGCGAGCGCCCGCCCGGTGCTCACGCAGGCCGGCCTCGGCGAGAAGGTCGCAACCGACCTCGCTGCGGTCCGCGCGAAGTGGCCCGAGGCGAACATCACCGAAGCGCAGTTCGCCGACGCCCTCGCCTCGCGCATCGAGAGCCACGCCTCCACCTCGGCCGGTAAGGACCTACCCGCCGCGATCGGCCGCCTGCGCGTGGAGGACCTCTACCTCGCCCTGTGGTGCGCGACCGGTGACGCAAAGGCGATCGCGATGTTCGAGCTCGTGCACCGCGCCGACCTCGACGCCGTGCTCGCGCGCTTCCGCCGTCTGCCGATCACGGGCGACGAGCTCCGCCAGACGCTGCGCATCAAGCTGTTCGTGCGCACCGACGAGCGCCAGGCACGCATCGCCGACTACTCCGGCTTTGGCTTCCTGCAGAACTGGCTACGCGTCACCGCCCTGCGCGCCCTCGTCGACATCGCGCGCAGCGAGAAAGCTCGCAAGCTCGAGGAGCTGCTCGCGGACGAGGATCTCGGCGCCCTGCCCGAGCTCGGTCCTGACGTGTCCAGCCGGTACTCGCGCGAGGAGATCGGCCGCGCGATCAAAGCAGCATTCGCCAAAGCGGTCGCGACGCTCGCCCCGCGGCAGCGCAACTTCCTGCGCCACGCCCAGGTCGACAACCTCACGCTGGACCAGATCGCGTCGCTGTACTCGATCCACCGTGCCACCGTCGCGCGCACGCTCGCATCGGCGCGCGAAGAGCTGACGACGCTCACGCGCAAAGAGCTCGGCGACAAGCTCGGCATTCCCGAGGATGCTCTCGACAGCGTCGTGCGCGCCGCCGACAGCCGGCTCGACCTCAGCCTCTCTCGCGTGCTGAAGGCTCCCGAGCTCGCCGACGCGTCCGACGACGAATCGGGAGTTTGATCCGTGTGTCCCGACGAAGATCAACTCGTCGCGATGATGGAGGGCGCGCTCTCTCCGCAGGACCTCGCCGCGCTCGAAGCGCACGTCGCTGACTGCGATTCCTGCGGGGAGGTCCTCGGCGGCCTCGGCTCGTTTGGTGACGCGGGCCGCGGGCGAACGGTCGATCGCTATCAACTCGACCGCAAGGTCGCAGCCGGTGGCATGGGCGAGGTCTGGGCCGCATGGGATCCCAAGCTGCGCCGCGAAGTCGCGATCAAGCTCGTGCGCCCTGACCGCTCGGACTCCGTGCGCGAGCGCAATCGCTTGCTCCGCGAGGCACGCGCTCTCGCTCAGCTGAAGCACCCGAACGTCGTCGCCATCCACGACATCGGCGAGCAGGACGGCGAGGTCTTCATCGTCAGCGAGCTCGTCGGTGGCGACACGCTCGCGAAGCACCCGGGCGATTGGCGCACGATGGTCGCGCTCTATTCGCAGGCAGCGCGCGGACTCGCCTCCGCCCATGCCGCCGGCCTCGTCCACCGCGACGTGAAACCCGCCAACCTCCTCGTCGGCGTCGACGGTCGCGTGAAGGTCGTCGACTTTGGCCTCGCGATTCCCGCCGCACGGACCGAGGACCCCGATGCTCCGCGCGGCCCCGAGGATCCCGAAGGAACACCGTCGATCACGCAGCGCGGTCACATCGCAGGAACGCCCGCGTACATGTCACCCGAGCAGCGCGCAGGAGCGCCGGCCACGCGCTCTGCGGATCAGTACGCGCTGTGTGTCGCGCTGACGGAGGCAGTCGCCGGCAAGCGTCCACCGCTCGCCGTGAAGTCGGGCGTGATCGCCAAGCTGATCGCGGAGAACGCGCCCGATGCAAAGGCGCTCGTGCCCATCCTCGAGCGCGGCCTGTCGATCGATCCCGCCGCGCGCTTTCCCGAGATGAGCGCGCTCGCCGATGCACTGGACTCCATCACGCCGCCGACGAAGATCGCGGAAGTGCGTCCGAGCGGTGAGTTCCTCGCACGCAAGCGCGAGGTGTCCGGCCCGCAGCGCGCCGTCACTGGCGCACCGGCATCGGGCCCGCAGCGCGCCATCACGGCGCCGCCCGCATCTCCGGGGCCATCGGCGGCAACGACGGCGGGAACCACGGCGTCTACGCCCCGCGCGGCACGCTCGCGGATGCCCGTTCTCATCGTCGCTGGCGCAGCCGCGCTCGCGCTTCTGATCCTGTTGTGGTGGGCGCTCAGCTCGCACGCGACGGCAGCGACCTCCGCTCCGAAGGTCGGGGCGGATTGCGACATCACGGGCAAGCCGGCGTCGAAGGTGATGCTCGACGAAGGCTGCAAAGCGGCGCCCTCTGTCACACCGTCGCTCACGGCGCCGAGCTCGCATTCGTCGTCGTCATCGGCGCTCACGTCGCCCGCGCCCAATTCGTCCTCGCGATAACGCCGTGCCCACGTTTCACAACTGGGCCCGGACGGTCGTATCGCGTCCCTCCGCGTGGGTTTCACCTGCGAGCGAAGACGAGCTCGCGGAGACGATCCGTGCCGCGCGCCGCATCAAGGTCGTCGGTGCTGGGCACTCGTGGTCGGCGATCGCCGCGCCGGACGACGTCGGCATCCGGCTCGACAAGCTCGCGGGCGTCCCATCGATCACGCGCGAGCGAGTGATCGTGCGCGCAGGCACACGCCTCGGCGAGCTCAACGCGGCGCTGGCGGATCACGGCCTCGCGCTACCGATCGTCGGTTCGATCGACGCGCAAACGGTCGCGGGTCTCGTCGCGACGGGAACGCACGGCTCGAGCCTCGTCCACGGCAACCTCGCGACGTTCGTCCGCCGCATGACTGCCCTCGACGGTCGCGGCGAGCGCGTCGAGATCGATCCGGGCGCCTACGTTCATCTCGGTGCGCTCGGCGTCATCACGGACGTCGAGCTCGCGGTCGTTCCCGCGTTCCAGCTCGCAGAAACGGTCGAAGTGGTTCCGGTGCGCGATGTCTACGGACAGCTCGACGCGATCGCGCGCAGCGCCGAGTACGTGAAGGTCTGGTGGATGCCGCACGCGCGTGACGCGCACGTGTTTCGATACGAGCGCACGACGGAACCTCCCAGTCCTGCCGCGCAGCGCGCGCGATGGATCGATGCGCGCCTGCACACGTACGTATTCCCGTCCGTGTTGCGCCTCGCGCGGTTTCCGCGCCTCGTCCCCCCGATCGGTCGAGCGATCGCGCGCACGTTCGCCAAGCCGCGACGCGTGGGGCCGAGCACGCTGATGCTGTCGACGCCGATGCCCGCACGCCATCGCGAGACGGAAGCGGCTCTCCCGATCGCACTGGCCAGCGAGGCACTCGAGCGTGCGGTCCGGATCGTCGGACGCATGCCCGTGAACTTCATCACCGAGCTGCGCTTCGTCCGCGGCGACCAGATGTGGCTGAGCCCCGCGCACGGCGGCGACACCGCGCAGCTGGGCGCGTACTGCTACGGGTCGTGCACGGACGAGTACTTCGCCGCATTCTGGCGCGAGATGCGTGCCCTCGGCGCACGGCCGCACTGGGGCAAGGAGCTCGACCACACCGCCGACGACGTCCGCGCTCTCTGGCCCGAGCTGCCGCGGTTTCTCGCGCTGCGCGACAAGCTCGATCCCGAGCGGCGCTTCGGGAGTCCGTTCCTGACCAAAATCCTCGGGCCCTGATCGAGATAGGGTGACGGGATGACCTGGGAGCCGCTGCTCGACCGCCTGACTCGGCTCAGGGATTCGTGGCCCGCACCGCCGTGGACGTGGGACTCGCGCTTCTCCGCCATCGCGAGCTCGTTCGAAGCGGCGCAAGAGGCTGCGATACGCACGAGCGCTCGACTCGCGTTTCCGCGCGGATGGACCATGAAATCTCTCGAGAACGCACCGGCCGAGCTCCAAGCGGTCGCGCAACGCACCGGCGGACTGCGCGCCGAGCAGCGCTTGCTCGGCGGTGACCCGCAGACCTGTCCCACGCTGTTCGGTCTGTGGTGGCCATGGGGTGGCGGCGACAAAATTACGCTGCGCATCGGACTCGTCGACGTTGCAGGAGACGCGGATCCACTGCGTCAGATCCGCGCACTGTTCGATATCACCGCGTAGAGCCGCGCATTCTTCGGGAAATAGCTGCTTACTGTCGCTCGTTATGGTCAGACACATGCGCGCCGTTCTCGTCGTCGCGGCCCTCGGCTCCACCGCTGTCGCCGCCCCCAAGGCCACCCCGGTGCAACTGACGTGGGTCGTCCATGCGTCTGCCGCGACGGACGAGAACTACAAGCAAGCGCTCGAGCTCGAGGTCACGACCGCGGGTAAGACCAAGACGATCACGCTGAAGCCGCAGGTCGGTGCGCTCTATGCGTACAACCAGATCGCCTGCAAGACGGACGCGTACCCGCTCGGCAAGAACGAGGTCGCGAAGATCACGTTCTATGAGGGCGGCGCGGGTGGCTACTTCGTGCGGCACAAAGGCAGCGCGTACGAGCTCGTCGATTGGTTCTTGACCGACGGCGCGTGCGACGACAAGAAGGGCAACTTCGTCGCGTGTCCGCGGCAGGAGAAGCTCGTGCAGAAGCTCGCCGTCCCGGCGAACGCGCAGCTCGTCGACAGGATCATCGAGGTCGACCTCGCGGGACAACGCACGCCGTTCGTCTGCGGTCAGTAGCGCGCTGCAACCGCCGCACCGTGACCGTGTCTGCCAGCGGTGCACTGGCACGTCGTGATCGCCACTGTCGTGACCGGGGCGCTCGCGCTCGTCATCGACCATGCTCGGCCGTCGGCGACGACGCTGCCCGACGGCGCGCCGCCGATCGTACTGCCACCGCGTGACTGCCTTGTCGGCCCCATCTCATGCGCGGAGCTCGTCGAGATGCCGATCCGCGGTTACGGCTACCGCGATCAGCGCTTGCTCGACGAGGACACGCCCGCGACATCGACGAGCTATCTCCGCCGCGACCTCGCGATGCTCGTGCGCTACGCCGCTGCCAAGGTCGCGCGCGACGCGGGCACCTGGCAATCCGGCACCGGTGGCCCGCTGGTGCTCGGCGACATGAGCGAGTCCGACGGCTCGACGCCCGGTGCGCACCTCGGTCGCATTCGCCATCCGGATCACACGCACGAGGATGGCCGCGACATCGACATCGCGTACTACCAGCGCAACACGTCCGACAACGCGTTGCGCGCGGTGTGCCGTCACCACGAGGACGAGCGCGATGCGTATCACTGCATCGGCCCCGCGAAACATCTGGATGCGTGGCGTACCGCGCTCCTCGTCGGTGCCGTTCTCGAGTCACCGCGCGTTCGCGTCATCGGCATGGACGCCCGCGTCGCGGAGCGCGTTGTTCCCGTACTGGATATCCTGTGCGCGTCCCACCTGGTCGAGCCCGCCGCCTGTGCACGCCGCGACCTGATCGCGTTCGAGCGCCACGACACGCAGAAGGGCTGGTTCCTCAGTCACCACAACCACCTGCACGTGAGCCTGCGTCCGTAGCCTCGGCGCGTTACGCTTCTTTGCATGAAGCTCGCGGCGGTTCTTGTGGTGGGAGCGTTGATCGCGCAGACGCAACGCGCGGATGCGTTGTGCATGGCAATCGAGCCAGTCGCGAAGGTCCTCGGCGACGCGACGGTTCCCGTGGGCGGCGGCCTGCTCGTCGGTCTTAGCTACGACAACCCGGAGAACAAGTCCGACGCGACCAGTGCGGTGCAGAAGACGTGGAAGTTCAGCGTCGGCAGCAAGTTCTACACGCCGATCATCACGGTGCTCGCGCCGGGCCTCGCGATGTACGCGCTTCCCCACGACGTCACCGGCACCGCAAAGCTGATGAACGGCACGACGCTGCTCGGAACGCTGACGGTCGTGACCACCGACGTGAAGCAGCTCCCCGCGCCAACACTCAAGTCACTCACGCAAACCACGCACATCGGGATGCGCGGAAACTCGGTCACGATGGAAGCCACCCTGAAGGACGCCCCGCCCGCTGACGCCGTCGCTCTCGTCGTCGCGGATGATCGAGCGCCGCGCAACTACGGCAGCGTCGCCGGCGCAAAGACGATCACTGTCTATGCGCACGGACGATGCAGCGTCGATCCGGACGGGACGGTTCTGTCGTCGAACGGCGACAAGCTCCAGGTCTACTGGATCGACAAGCTCGGCCGCCGCTCCCCGTCGACCGCCGTGAAGCTCAAGGCGTCGATCGACAAGAAGAGCGACTACTAAGAGTCTTTCGATCGGAACCGCGCGATTGACCGTGGTTGGGTTTTGATTCCCCGAAGCGGCGAGTCCCGAGGGCGTTGCGACGCGATCGTGCGCAGCCCAGAGCCACGAAGCAACCTTGCCTCGAGGCAAGCCCATAGAGGCTCGTGTGCTCCGCGCGCCGCCGAAACCGTCTTCGTGTCCTCGTGGCTCTGGAATGACGCGCATCTGTCATCTGGAAACGCGGCCACTCGCGCCTACGAAGAATGAAGGCACGAAGACTTCGATCGCCGAGCCTCAACCCGGCCGATGCAGCTCGTACCATTCGGTCGGCTGAAGATCGTAGATGAAGCTGCCCGTGTGACGCAGGCCTGCCTTCTCTAGCACGCGACGCGATCCGAGGTTATTCCGGTCCGCGTGCCCGCAGATGAGGTCGAGGTTCATCACATCGAACCCGTAGCGCACCGACGCGATCGCCGTCTCACTCGCATATCCCTTGCCCCAGTACGCCGGCATGAAGCGATAGCCGAGGTCGATGAAGTCGGTCCGACCGTTGATGGTTTCGGGGACGAGACGCAGCCCTGACCAGCCGATGAAGTCGCCCGTCGCCTTCTCGATCGTGGCCCAGCGGCCAATGCCGTAGAGCCGGTACTGCTCGCGGACGCGCGCGACGATCGCGACGCTCTGCTCGATGCGCGCCACGGGATTCTTGCCCAGGTACTCGTGGACGCGCGGATCGCTGTCGAGCCGGAACATGTGCTCGACATCGCTCTCGACGAGCTCGCGCATGACGAGCCGGTCCGTTTCGACCATCACGTGACCCGTGTCGACGGCTGTGTTGGTGGGATCTGCGACTGACCGCACGAGTACGAAGTATCACGCAAGCTCATCCTCTGCTGCGCGACTGCGATCGACGCCCACGTGGGCGCGGATCGAGTGATCGGCCAGCGAACGCGCGATGCGTGGCACGCGACGAATGTTTTCAACCAAGCCGCTGGGCGGAGTTCCGACGCTCCCTCGCCGCATACGCGCGGCCTCGACGAAGAATCGCTTTTTTTTCGCAAAGAATCTGAAGTGAGCAGACGTGAACCCGACGCGTTTGACGCGGTGGTGAGTGCGGAGGCGCGCTGCGTGGCGAGATCGAGTTTCAGACACCGGGTGTAAAAGAAGATCACCAACACAGGAGTCCGGACGATGACGTCAACAAGTGCGTGTGGAGTGGGTCGCTATGCGAGCTGGGTCGGCGAGGTGTCTCGTGACCGCGCGCCGGCGCGCGTGGTGCAATCGAGCAGCGGGGACGTTTCGAGCCGGCACGCACGCAGCGCACCAAGACACGTTGCCGTCCATCCAACAACCTCGTCGCCGAGGGGAACCTACGCGTGCCACGCGTCGCGCACTTCACTACGAGCGTCCGAAGTCGTCGAAGCAGCACCTCAGGGACCGAGCAGCGAATACAAGTGGCAGGTCGTCCACGAGCAGCTGCTCTCGATCAGCAAGCGCCGCGGCGCGCTCGACGCTGAGGAGGCACGCTGGTTGCGCGAAGCCGAGACGCTGCGGATCTGGAAGCCGTTCGGCATGGTGAGCATGGTCGACTACATGGAACGCGTCGTTGGCTACGCACCGCGAACGTCGCAAGAGAGGCTCCGCGTCGCGCGCGCACTGGCAAGCTTGCCGGAGCTAGAAGTGGCGCTGCGCACGGGCGAGCTTTCGCACTCCGCGATCAGAGAGCTCGTGCGAGTGGCGACGCCGGCGACCGAGCGTTTGTGGCGAGATGCTGCGCGCGAAAAGAACCTTCGCCAGATCGAGGAGCTGGTCGCGGGCCATCGGCCTGGCGACCGTCCCGAGGATCCCGCCGAGCCCGATGCGCGGTTGCACACCGTCGCGTTCGAGGAGGTTACCGCTCCCGTCTACGCGGCATTCCGCGAGGCGCGCAAGGTTCTGCAGGCACAGCACGGTTCGCGTATGACCGACAGCGAGGTGCTCGGCGCTCTATCGGCGGCGGCGCTCGGCGGCGCCCACGTGGGCGCGAAGGTGGAACATGACGGACGGGCTGCGCATCAGATCAACTACACCGTCTGCAAGATCTGCAATCGGGCGTGGCAGAACGGCGCGGGTGCGATGGTGCCCGTCTCGCCGGAGGCTCTCGAGCAGGCCCAGTGCGATGCCATCCATATCGGTGCGACCGACGGCGATGGTCCCGAACGCGCGAAGCAGGACATTCCTCCGGCGATGGTTCGCTTCATTCACGCGCGCGACGAGCACCACTGCCAGACACCGGGGTGCCGCTCGACGATCGGTCTGCAGATCCACCACATCATTCACCGCCTGCGCGGCGGGACGCACGATGCGTGGAACCTGACACTCCGCTGCTACGCCTGTCACACGGCCCATCACGAAGGCCTCCTCGAGATCAGCGGCACCGCACCTCATGACATTACGACGCGGCGTCTTCATGAGCCGCGCGCTTCTGTGATTCCGCGGTCCTCCAGGGAGTCGACGCCCGAGCCAGTACCAGTACAGGTGCCAGTGCCAGTACAGGTGCCAGTGCCTGGGCCGGGGCCGTGCGTCTCCACAAAGTACGAGGCGGCCGTGCGCAGGAGCGACGCGATCACCGCAATGCGCACGATGGGCTGGCGCCCCGGCGTCGCTCACGAGGCAGTCGACGAGGCCCTGCATGCGCTCGAAGCCGATGCGACGCTCAACGACATCCTGCGCGAGGCGCTCAAGAGAGCGGCGTTGCGAGAATGATCGACGCCCACGTGGGCGCGAGGTGGGCGATAGCTGCTCGCGTCTGACCCATAGAAATCGAACGAGCCCACTCGTGCGAGTGCCGGGCGCTCGTGCTCCACCAACCCGCGCGTGGGTGCCGGTCGAACGACGACGCCTCCCGTCAACTCGTGGTGCGCTCGATCCCGCTGCAGCGAGTCACGACAAGTGACCTCGCAACAGCGCTGCATGCAGACATGCGTTTACCGATGCAGCGCGGACCTGAGCGATCTGTGAACACCGCGCCACGGGTCCGCTCACTTGCGTTTACCGGTCTGCTCCCCGGCAAACCTGTGGTCCGGTTCTGTGATCTGCGCGGCGAGCACGAACGCGCGCGTTCATGTCGGCGAGCTGCGCACCCGCTTCGGCGAGCCGCTCCAACGACACGGCACGTTCGACGACTCAGCGAAATGCTGCAGCGTTGTGATCCGCCCACTCGCGGAACGTGCGCGCGTCCCGCCCCAGAAGCTCCGCGACAGTGGTCGTCACGTACGCGGGTTGACCGAGCGCCGCCTGCCACGCTCCGAGCAACATCTCGAGTGCGGCGGGTGGGAACGGAATCATGCGTCTTGCTTCATCGAGCGTCAGCTCCTCGACCGGTACGGGCCGACCGAGCGCATCGGCAATGATCTGCAGCTGATCCCGCTGAGTCAGCGACGCCGGGCCGGTGACGACGTAGCTCTCGCGCGCATGCGTGCCGCTCGCATCAGCGAGAATCTTCGCCGCGACGGCGGCAATATCGCGCGGATCGATCGGTGCTGTCGGGGCCGCGAGCAAGGGCCAGCGCACGACCTCGCGCTTCCGAATCGGATCGCCCCACCAGCCGATGCAGTTATCCGCGAACATGTGCGGACGAATGAACGTGTACGCGAGCGATGTTGCTTCTACGCAACGCTCGATCCCGGCGAGCATCGCTTGCATCGGATTGGGCTGCTGGAAGAACGGATGCTGCGTCTGGTGCGGCGCGGTCAACAGGACGAGGCGTGGCGAGTGAGAAGCGATCCGTTCGATCACGGCGGGAGCCGTTGCCGGCGACGTGGCCCAGACGAGGAACACCGCGTCGACGTTGTCGAGTGCAGGTTCGAGCGTCTCCGGGCGAGTCAGGTCGCCTCGCACGACGTCGACGGAAGCCGGCAACACCGTCGACGATGGTTCGCGCACCAGGGCGCGCACAGCTACGTCATGGGATGACGTCGTGCTGACGAGTTGGTTAACCAGCTCGCGTCCGACGGTTCCTGTCGCTCCGACCACGAGGACCGTCCGCATGCCGCGAGTCTAGGTCAGTTCACGCGCGCGGAGCTGGATCCCTTGCGAGGGCGTGCCGCGTCGGCGAGCAGCTCTGCAGCGTGCGCCTTGGCTTTGGAGGTGGCCTGGCCACCGAGCATGCGCGCGAGCTCGTCCTTGCGCGCCGCACCAGACAGCTTCTTCACGTGCGTCTCGGTCCGGCCGTTGGCCTCCGCCTTGGCGACGTGGAAGTGCTGATCCGCATACGCCGCGATCTGCGGCAAGTGCGTCACGCAGAGCACTTGCCGGCCGTTCACGCCCGAGCCCCGCTCTCCGGCGACGGCGCGGATCTGCGAGCCGACGACCTGTGCCGTCGCGCCGCCGATGCCGGTGTCGACCTCGTCGAACACGTACGTCGCGACATTCTCTGCCTTGCCTGCGGACTGCAGGCCGAGCTTGAGCGCGAGCATGATGCGAGAGAGCTCGCCGCCCGAAGCGATCTTGGCGAGCGGTCGCGCGTCTTCGCCCTTGTTACTGGCGAGCATGAGCTCCACGCGGTCCGCGCCGTGCGAGCCAATCGCGCAGCTCTCGATGGAGATGGAGAGGCGCGCCGAGCCCATACCGAGCTCGACGAGCGCGGCGCCGACTTCCTTTTCGAGCTTGCGCGCGGCCTTCTTCCGCGACGCGGTGAGCGCGCCCGCGGCCGACATCGCTGCCGCCTCGGCTTTTTGGCGCGCGGCCACGAGCTCCACGAGCGTCGCGTCGCGGCCCGTAAGCGCGTCGAGCTCCGTGCGGAGCACGGCCGCCTTGCTCAGCACCTCGTCGAGATTCGCCGCCGAGTGCTTGCGCACCAAGCGACGGATCAGCGCGATGCGCTCGTCGAGGTTTGCGAGGCGCTCCGGGTCACCCTCGAGCTTGTCGGCATATGCGCGCAGCTGATCCGCTGCATCGTCGATCAGCGTCTCGATCTCGACGAGCTGCTTGTGCACGGGTGCAAGCGTGGCATCCGTGTGCATGCCCTTCTCGACCGCGCGCGCTGCCGCTGCAACGCGATCGCGAGCGCTGTCATCAGCACTGTAGAGCAACTCGTCTGCCGTACGCGCTGCTGACTGCAGGAGGTCGACGCTGGCCAAGCGGACGCGGTCGACCTCGATCGTCTGCTCCTCGCCGGGCGAGAGCGCCGCTTGGTCGAGCTCTTCGAGCTGGTACTTGAGGTAATCCACGCGCGCTTCGCGCTGTCGCTCGTCACCACCGAGCGCGGCAAGTTGCTCGTCGTACTTCTTGAGCTCGCCCCATGCGGCGCCCATCGTCTCTGCGAGCGTCTCTGCTTCGCCGAACGAGTCCAGCAGCTCGCGATGCCGGCTCGGATCGACGAGGCCCTGATGCTGGTGCTGACCGGAGAGATCGATCAACAGAGCTCCGAGCTCCGCGAGCCGGGCCGCCGTGGTCAGCGCACCATTCACATATGTTCGGCTCCGCCCGCCACGCTGGATCACGCGGCGGATGAACACCGAGCTCTGCTCCTCGCCCTTGGGCAGCCCTGCGCCCTCGATGACGGCGTTCACGCGCGCTTCGAGATCCGGAGGCACCTCGACGATCGCCTCGACGACGGCCTCGTCGCTGCCAGCGCGCGGGATGTCCGCGGAGGCGCGCCCGCCGCGCAGGAGATTGACGGCCTCGACGATGAGCGACTTGCCCGCACCGGTCTCGCCGGTGAGGACGTTCATGCCCGGGCCGAGCTCGATCTCGACGTCGGAGAGAATTGCGAAGTTGGTGACGCGGAGATGACGCAGCATCTAGTGCCCCTTGCGCTTGTTGTCGACGTGAAGTGCGTCGGCGCGCGCGCCCCAGTGGAGCTTGTCGCGCATGACATCGAAGAATGTTTTTTCGCCCATGTACATGATGAGCGGCTTGGCGCGCGTGGTGATCTCGACGATGTCGCCCTGCAGGAACGAATGGCCCCACTGCGCGTCGACGGTGAGCATGACGCCGCGGTGATCACTGCCGAGCTGCAACCGGATGGTCGCCTCGGAACCGATGACGAGCGGACGGTTGGTCAACGCGTGCGCGCAGATCGGCGTGAGCGTCATGGAGTGTTGACCGGGAACGACGATCGGTCCGCCGGCGGCCATGTTGTAGGCGGTGCTTCCTGTCGGCGTGGCGATGATGAGGCCGTCGGCGCGATACGCCGCGACGAACTGATCGTCGACGAACGCATCCACTTCCACCAAGCGCGCCATCGCTCCCTGGTGCAGCACCGCATCATTGAGGGCGTAACGCGTGATCGGCTCCGCGCCACCGCGCGTGAACGTCACGGCGAGCCGCGTGCGCTTGGTCAGCGGTAGCTTCCCCGCGAGTGCTGATCCCAGGGCGGTCTTGGCATCCTGGGGTGCAAATCCCGCTAAAAAACCGAGCTGCCCTAAATTAATGCCGAGGACGGGGCGCTCCTTATCCGCCACGACGCGCGCCGCGCGAAGCATCGTGCCGTCCCCCCCGAGCGCGACCGCGAGGTCGACCTGGTCGCCCAGCTCCGCTTCCGGCACGATCTCCGCGCCGGCGGGAGCGACCTGATCCTCTGTGGTTACGACCGCTACGTGCCCGCGTTCGCGGAGCCACGGAACGACGTCCTCCAGGATCGCGGAGGCCTCGGTCTTGTCAGGCTTGAGAAGGAAACCGACTCTCGACACGCCTGATTGGTATCACGACCCCATGACACTGAACGAATCAACAGGTGCTTGGCAAACGCTTCGCGCTCAGGCATAAGGGCCCCTCGCTGCGAAGGCACGGTTCATCTTGACTAAGCTTTCGCGCCCTTGTACTTGATCCGCCCTTCCCGATTACTGCCGAGTAATGCACCCATGAATACGCAGACGACCCAAAGAAGCTCCTGGCTCACCAAAGAGGCCGGCGAGGCCCAGCGCGAGTGGTTCGTGATCGACGCGACTGGCCAAACGCTGGGTCGCATCGCTTCGCGCATCGCGCTTGTCCTCCGTGGCAAGCACAAGGCGAACTACACGCCGAACGTCGACATGGGTGACTTCGTCATCGTGACGAACGCTGGTGGCGTGAAGCTCACGGGCACCAAGCCCGACAAGAAGCTCTACATCCACCACACGCTGTTCCCCGGTGGAATCAAGACGCGCCTCGCGAAGGAAGTCCTCGCGAACAACCCCGAGCACGCGATCCGCGAGGCCGTGTGGGGCATGCTCCCCAAGGGCCCGCTCGGCCGCCGCATCCTGAAGAAGCTCAAGATCTACAAGACCGCCGAGCACGATCACGCCGCGCAAAAGCCGCGCGTCCTGACGGTTAACTAAGAGGACGCTGAGGAAACCATGGCTACCACCCAGAAGACCTACGCCACCGGCCGCCGCAAGACTGCGGTTGCTCGCGTTTGGCTGTTCGCCGGCGACGGCAAGATCGTTATCAACTCGCGCAGCGACGAAGACTACTTCTCGCGCCCGACGGCCCGCATGGTGATCCGCCAGGGCCTCGAGGAGGTCTCTCTCCTCGGCCAGTACGATATCGAAGCGACCGTGAAGGGCGGCGGCATCTCGTCGCAAGCCGGCGCGATCCGCCACGGCATCACGCGCGCACTCATGAAGATCGACAGCGAGCTCCGCCCGAAGCTGAAGGCGGCTGGCTACGTGACGCGTGACCCGCGTAAGAAGGAGCGTAAGAAGTACGGCCAGAAGGCCGCTCGCGCTCGCTTCCAGTTCAGCAAGCGTTAACATCTTCGCGGGCTTCGCCCGCGGCGCTTCGCTGCTGTGCAGAACGCCGTGTCTCCTTCGGGGGCGCGGCGTTTTCTCGTTTCGGCTTACGGCGAGTTGTACTGCGCGAACGAATCGATCTGAACGTGCAGGTCGAGGACGAGGATCTCGAACGTCAGGCCTACTGTACCGACCGTCGGAGTGCCCATCACCTTCTGCGCGGCGGCAGGGATGCCCGTCGTGCATTCGAGGGCGCCATCGCGCGCCGAGAACGCGAGGCTCAACGGAAGGCTCGATGCGAGCGGCTGAGCGAGTGGGACCGATTTGACGTTGTTGTAATTCGTTCCGTCGGGTGTCTCGGTGATCGCGAACTTTCGCGAGTTCATGGCCGTCGTGGTCTCGAACAACTCGCAGAACACGTAGCCGGCGCCGGTTGAATTATCGATCAACGCGATCTGCTGATCGCCCGCCGTCCCGCTGAGAACGCGACCGCGGATCGAGAGCGTCCAGTTCGCCGCGGTCAGGTTGCGGTCGAGATTGATGACGTCGCCGAGCGCATTCGCGTCGACGAAGTCGCCCGCCCACGTGGGCGTCGTGAGGTTCAGGTCCCACGCGGGGTCCTGCGCGGTGAACGGATCGAAGAACGCGATCGAGTCACCGGGCGTCGTGGGATTTGGATCACACGCGTCGCCTACCCCGTCGCTGTCGCCATCCGCTTGCCCCGGGTCCGCGTCCTGCGGGCACACGTCGCAGTTGTCGGCGATGCCGTCGCCATCCTCGTCGTGAGTGCCGCTCGCGCAGACAGCGACGTCCAAGCCCACGCCCGCATCGCGCGGGGCAGCGAAGTCGAGTCGTCCGCACGCCGCGAGCGCGAGAAGACCAACTGCCGGGCGCATCTCCCCTATGATACCCGCGTGCGCTTTCGTGCGCCCATTCTCGTCAAACTGCTGCTCGCGCTGGTCCTACCGGCGCTGCTGCTATTCACGCTGTTCGCGTTCGTCGCGTACGAGGTGAGTCGCCGCGACCTCGACGAGGAGGTCGGCCGCCGCCTCGAGGCCATCGCGTCCTCTGCCGCGACCCAGATCCGTGGCAAGTACCTCGCTGTCGTCGACGACGCCGGATTCGAACGCGCGCATCAGAAGAACCTGAACACGCTGAAGGTATTCGAGACCGCGACGGGCGCGCACCTCTACGTGTTCGACAAGCAGCTCGACTCGCGCGTCGACACGGATCCGAAGATCGCGGTCGGGTCGCACTACTATCACGTGGAGCTCGATCGCACCGAGCTCGCGCGCGTGTGGGACCGCGGCAAGACCGTCGCGTCCGTCACGTTCGAAGGTCTCGACGGCGTCACGTACAAGGCCGGCTACGCGCCCGTGCGTTCCGCACTCGAAGGCGACGATGGCGGCGCCGGCGAGGTCGTGCTCGCGATCGCGGCAGAAGCGCCCGCCGTCTACTTCACGCGGCTCGCGGATCTGAAGCGCCGCTTGCTCCTGTGGGGCGCGGGCCTGCTCGTCGTGAGCATGATCGCCGCTGTCATCGCGACGCTGTTGATCACGCGCAACGTGCGACGCCTCGCGGCGGCCGCGGAGCGCATCGGTGCGGGAGACCTCCTCGCCCCCGTCGAGCAGCACTCGCACGACGAGCTGGGCGTGCTCGCGCAAACGATGGATCGCATGCGCATCCAGCTCGCCGAGCGCGACGCGCGCATGCAGCAGATGCTCGCCGGAATCGCTCACGAGGTGCGCAATCCACTCGCAGGCATGACGCTGTTCGCGGGCATCCTGCAGGACGAGCTCCCCGAGAGCGACGAGCGCCGCGGGCACGTCGACCGGATTCGCAAGGAGCTCGGCTATCTCGAGCGCGTGGTGAACGAGTTCCTCGAGTTCGCGCGCCGCGCGCGCCCCGAGCTCGCGCCCGTCCCGCTCGACGAGCTGTTCGCGGAGGTCGCGCAGCTCGCGTCGTCCGAGACCGTGACCGTGGCGGCGGACGCGCACGACCTCACAGCCACCGCGGACAAGTCGCAGTTGCGCCGCGCGCTGTTGAACCTCGCGAAGAACGCGGTCCAGGCAGCGACGGCCGCCGATCGCTCGGGGAGTGACGTCGTTCGCATCTCCGCCGAGAAGGGCGATGGCGAGCTGCTGCTGCGCGTGTGGAACCGCGGCAAAGAGATTTCACCGGAGACGAGCGGCAAGCTGTTCGAGCCGTTCTTCACGACGCGCGAGAAGGGGACAGGCTTAGGCCTCGCGTTCGTGCGCGAGATCGCAATGGATCACGGCGGACGCGTCGAGGTGACGAGCGCCGACGGGGAAACGACGTTTACGATCGCCCTGCCCGTCTAAAATCTGCGACAGTTCTCGTCAGCGTTCATGCCCACGATCCTCATCGTCGACGACAACGAGACCATCCGCGAAGGCCTCGCGCACATGGTGAAGAAGTTGGGCCACACGCCTGTGCTCGCGACGAGCGGTGCGGCAGGCGTCGCGGCGTTCAAGGCGCACCGCGCGGACTTCGTGATCACCGACCTCAAGATGGAGGGCGGCACGGGTGTGGACGTGCTCAAGGGCATCAGCGCGATCGATCCCGACGTGCCCATCATGATCATCACGGGCTTTGGCAGCGTCGAGACCGCGGTCGAGGCGATGAAGCTCGGCGCGTTCGACTTCCTCACCAAGCCGATCCAGCCCGAGGTCGTACGCCTCAAGGTCGCGAGTGCGCTGGAGCTCTCTGCCGCACGCAAAGGTCTGCGCAAGTCCGTCGCGATGACCGAGACGCTGCGCGCCGACGCCGACGCGCGGTTCCCCGAGCTCATCGGTGGAGGCGAGAAGATGGCCGGCGTGCGCCGCACCGTCGAGAAGGTCGCGAACGCGGACACGACCGTCTACATCAACGGCGAGAGCGGCACCGGCAAGGAGCTGATCGCGCGCGCGATTCACCGCTTGTCCAAGCGCGCGAACGGGCCGTTCATCAAAGTGAACTGCGGTGCGCTCACCGAGACGCTGCTCGAGTCGGAGCTGTTCGGCCACGAGAAGGGCGCGTTCACCGGCGCCATCAAGCAGAAGCTCGGACGCTTCGAGCTCGCCGACGGCGGCACGCTGTTCCTCGACGAGGTCGGCGATATTCCGCCGGCCATGCAGGTGAAGCTGCTGCGCGCGCTGCAGGAGCAGGAGTTCGAGCGCGTCGGAGGTGAAGCGCCGATCAAGGTCGACGTGCGCGTCGTCAGTGCGACGAACAAAGATCTCGACGTGGAGGTCGCCTCGGGCCGCTTCCGCCAAGATCTGTTCTTCCGCTTGCACGTGTTGCCCGTGAAGCTGCCGCCGCTGCGCGAGCGCCGCGAGGACATCCCCACGCTCGCCGCGCACTTCGTCGCCAAGCTCGGCCCCAAGACCAACCCGAAGATCCGCACGGTCTCCGACGCTGCGCTCGGTCGCATCATGGCCTATCACTGGCCGGGCAACGTTCGCGAGCTCGAGAACGCGATCGAGCAATCGCTCGTGTTCGCCGAGGGCGAGGAAATCACGCCCGGCGCGCTGCCGCAGTTCCTTCAGGGCGGCGCGGAAGAAGATGCGCTCAACGTGCCGCGCGAGCTGTCGCTGCCGGAGATCCTCGATGATCTCGAGCGTCAGTTGATCCTCAAGGCGTACACGAAGGCGAGTCGCGTGAAGACGGAGACGGCACGCCTCCTCGGCATCAAGACGAGCGCGCTGTACTACAAGCTCGAGAAGTACGGCATCGAGTAGTGCTGTAGCGACAACAGTGCGGTGACCGATCCGCTATCACCGGTCCCGCGCGAGTCGCGTACACGTACCGCATGGCCGATTACTCGCTGTACTACGCACCCAGTGGTTGTTCGCTCTCGCCGCACATCGCGTTGCGCGAGGCGGGCGCGTCCTTCGATCTCGTCGAGGTCGACATCCGTAACAAGAAGCTCGTGACGGGTGACGGCGACTGGCTCGCGATCAATCCCAAGGGCTACATAGCGGCGCTGAAGATCCCCGGTGGCGAGGTCATCACCGAGGGTGCCGTCATCGTGCGCTACATCGCGGATCAGTTCCCCGCCGCGAAGCTCGCGCCACCGAATGGCACGATCGAGCGCGTGCGTGTCGACGAGTGGCTCAACTTCATCGCGACCGAGCTCCACAAAGGGTTCCTGCCGCTCTACAAGGCGGCGATCACGAGCGAGGCTGATCAGAAGGACACACGCGACGTGAAGATTCCGGCGCGCTTTGCGCTCCTCGAGCAGGCGCTGCAGAAGCACGAGTTCCTCGCGGGTCCGACGTTCAGCATCGTCGATGGCTATCTCTTCTACGCGCTGCGCTCGTGGCAGCACCACCTCAAGCAGACGCTCGACGCGTGGCCCACGCTCGCTGCGTACTACCAGCGCCTGGCGCAGCGCCCCGCGATCATCGCGACGCTCGCGGCCGAAGGCATCACGGCCTAGCTAGATTGCGGTGCGATAGGCCGCGATAAGTAGCTGGAATTTGATCCGTCCCGGTCGAGCACGTCGACCGAGACGTGCAGTTTCCGGATCGACACCGATCTCTCGATGTGATCAGGTTGATCGATGACGACCAAGCG